>JBQCGJ010000001.1:0-3449 GCA_051955775.1 Gaiellales bacterium
AGCGACCGCAGCGTCCCGGTCAGCACGTCGATCGCCGAGGCCACATCCTCTCGGCTGGTGAGCTCGTCGGGACGGTGGCTGGCGCCGCCGTTCAGGCTGCGGACGAAGATCATGCCGCTGTCCACGCCGGCCTCGGCCAGCACTCCGGCGTCGTGGCCGGCGCCGGACGGCAGGTCGATGAGCGGGATCTCGGCGGCGCCGGCGGCCTTGTGGATGACATCGCGAACGCCGTCGGAGAGGTCGATCGGCGGACTCCACCAGTTGTTCTCGACGACCACCTGGCAACGGTGCCGCTTGGCCGCCGCGGACGCCAACTGGGCGGTGGATTCGGTCAGCGTGGAGAAGGCGCCGGCCGTGGGCGCACGCACGTCGGCCGAGACCTGCACCAGCCCCGGCACGGTGTTCGCGGCGGGCTCGGAGATCCGCACATCGCCCACCGTGGCGACGGCGCCGGGGTGCCGCAGAGCTGCCTCCCGCAGCCGCAGCCCGAACTCGGCCGCGGCCAGGAACGCGTCCTGGCGGTCGGCCAGCGGCACGGTGCCGGCGTGCCCGGCGGCCCCCTCGAACGTGATCAGCGACGACGAGATGCCGGTGATCGCGGTCACCGCGGCGTGCGGGATGCCCCAGCGCTCGAGCACGGGACCCTGCTCGATGTGCACCTCCACGAACGCCGACGGCAGCCTGGCGGGCTGCGGCCGGCCGTATCCGAGGGTGGCCAGAGCCGCCTCGACCGTGATCCCCTCGGCGTCGGCGCTGGTCAGGTAGGCGGGATCGAGCGTGCCCGCCACCGAACGGCTGCCGAAGCACCCGCCGCCGAACCGCCAGCCCTCCTCGTCGCGGAACACGACCACGCTCAGCGGGCTCGACAGACGCTCGGCGGCCAGCTGGCTGACGGCCTCGAGCCCGACCAGGACGCCCAGCGCGCCGTCGAACGCGCCGCCGTTGGGCACGGTGTCGAGGTGCGATCCCGACCACACCTCGCCGGCCCCGTCGCGGACGCCGGTGCAGCGGCCGTAGAGGTTGCCGGCCGAGTCCCACGACACGCTCAGCCCGTCCTGCTCCATCCATCCGGCGACCTGCCGGCACGCCTGCTGCTCGCACTCGGACAGGCCCGCTCGGGTAATGCCGCCGAGGTCGCTGCGGCGGCCGATCTGGGCAAGCTTGTGCAGGCGCTGGACGGTTCGCTCGGCACGGGTGAGGGTCGAAGCAGGCGGCATGGGGGTCATCCGATCATAATGGTTGTGATGACGGAAGGAGAGCGTCGAAATGCCCCTGATGTGACCGGCGGCCGGCTGGCGGGCAAGTCGGCTCTGATCACCGGCGGGTCGTCGGGACTGGGCAGGGCGATGGCGCTGGCGTTCGCCGCCGAGGGCGCGGACGTGGTGGTCGGCGACGTACGCGAGACGCCGCGGGAAGGCGGCACGCCGACGGTGCAACTGATCACGGCCGCTGGCCGCCGGGGTGTGTTCGTCGAGGCTGACGCGTCGCGGTGGAACGACATCGACCGGCTGGTCGCGACTGCCGTGGAGCGCACCGGCCGGCTGGACGTGATGGTGCCCAACGCGATCGTGGCCGGCCGGCATTCCAGGGGCCTGCTGGAAACCGAGGAGCAGGATTGGGACGCGATCATGGCGGTCGGCCTGCGCGGCGTCTTCCTGTGCTGCAAGCGGGCGGTGCAGCAGATGCTGGGCCAGGCGCCCGTCGCCGGCGCCCGCGGCCGCATCATCACCATGTCGTCGCAGCACGGGATGATCGGCCCGCCGGGGCACGTCGCCTACGCCGCGGCCAAGGGCGGGGTGGTCAACCTGACCCGCCAGCTCGCGGTCGACTTCGGCCCCCGCGGCATCATCGTGAACGCGATCGCGCCGGGCAAGATCCTGACCCGCCCGGCCGACGAGCCGGACTCGCCCGAGGTGCTCGCCTACTCGCACGCCCGCACGCCTTTCGCGCGCCTCGGCCAGCCTGACGACGTGGCCGCCGCGGCGGTCTTCCTGGCCTCCGACGAGTGCGCCTACGTCAGCGGCGCGAACCTGCTTGTCGACGGCGGGTGGATGGCGTACTGACGCAGGCCGGGATGGGTCAGCTCGAGGTCTCGACGATCATCGGTGCCGGCGGTACTGCAGCTCGATGACCCCGGTCTGCGAAAAGGGGGTGCTGGAGATCAGGTCGAGCCGGTAGGACGGGGGGACATCCTCGAACAACTGGGTGCCTTCGTTCGCAATCCAGGGGTGCAGGCCGAGGTGCCACTCGTCGATCAGGTCGAGCCGCATCAGCGACCGCCACAGGCTGACGCCGCCCCAGACCACGATGTGGCCGTCGCCGCCTTGCCGGAGCTTGTCGATCTCTTCCACCGTGTCACCGGCAGCGATGGTGGTGTTGGCCCAGTCGGCCGTCTTCAGGGTGCGGGAGAAGACGACCTTGCGGCCGGCGTTCATGATGTCGGACCACGGATGATCGGGATTCGAGGGGAGGCCCGCGGCCATGCCCTCGTAGGCGTTCCGGCCCATGACGTGGGCGTAGGCGCCTTTGAGAAAGTCGAGCGACTCATCGTCATGGCTCGCGCCACCACCCTGGTCGAGCAGCTCGAAGCAGAACCGGAAGTACTCGGTGCCCTCGTCGGCGAGAAGGCCGTTGAGCGAGTAGTGGAACACCAGCGCGATCAGCTTCCGCATCTCAGAACTCCTTGTCAGGGGTCGTCTGGGGACGGCCTGTCCCTCCTGCCTTAGACACCCTCCCCGCCCGGAAGTCATCGATGCATCGTCCCAGTTCTCGCACCGACCAGGCGAAGGCCGGGCTTTGAGCGGGCGCCGTCGGGCTCGCGCACGCGCTCGACCTTCGCGTCCAGCCACAGCGCCGATCCCGACCACCGAACGCATCTACGCCACGCTGCGGAACTTGATCCTGCCAGTTGGCCGTGATCGTCATTGCCACTTAGCTCACGCGACGCTGCGCTGCCAGTTGGCCGTGATCGTGATTGCCACTTTGCAGTGACCGAAGGGGGGCTTACAGCCAGTTGGCGGTCCTGGTCATTGCCAGTTACCAACGCGAGCATGGCTGCCGGTTGGCCGCCATCGTGATTGCCACTTTGCAGTGACCGAAGGGGGCTCACAGCCAGTTGGCGGTCATGGTCATTGCCAGTTACCAACGCGAGCATGGCTGCCAGTTGGCCGTGATCGTGATTGCCACTTTGCAGTGACCGAAGGGGCTCACAGCCAGTTGGCGGTCATGGACATTGCCACTTAGCTCAGGCGCCGCTGGCTGTCGGTTGGCCGTGATCGTGATTGCCACTTTGCACCGGAGGGGGGCTGACAGTCAGTTGGCGGTGATGGTGAGTGTCATTTGAAAGTCTCCACACAATCGGCACGGGTTGTGACCCACACGCGCGCCCTCGCCCGCCACACTCCACGCCATGTCGTCGGTGCCCAGTCTGTACAAGGCTCGTGGTGTGC
>JBQCGJ010000002.1:0-4950 GCA_051955775.1 Gaiellales bacterium
CGATCGCGGTCGACGACACGGTCGAGGACTGAGCGAAGCCGGGCGATCAGCCGTTGTAGCTGATCCGGATCCGGTCGGTGAGCGGCTTGGCCTGGCAGACCAGCCGGATGCCGTCGGCGAGGTCGTCGGCCGACTCGATGCCCACTGACAGCCGCACCAGCTCGGACGGCGCGGCGAACGGGGAGTCGGCGGTGGACGCGTGCGTCATCCGGCCCGGGTGCTCGATCAGGCTCTCCACGCCGCCCAGGCTCTCGGCCAGCGTCCACAGCCGTGTGCCTTCCGCGATCCGCACGGCCTCCGAGTCGGACTCGGCCAGGAAGGACAGCATGCCCCCGAAGCCCGACATCTGACGCGCGGCCAGGGCGTGGCCGGGATGCTCGGGCAGGCCGGGGTAGAGGACGCTCTTGACCCGAGGATGCCCGGCCAGGAACGACGCGACGAGTTGGGCGTTGTCGCAGTGCGCCTTCATCCGCACGGCGAGCGTCTTCAGCCCGCGCATGACCAGCCACGCGTCGAGCGGGCCGGGCACGCCGCCCAGCGAGTTCTGGAGGAACCGCAGCCGCTCGGCGGCGGCGGGGTCGGCCACGGCCACGAACCCTCCGACCAGGTCGGAGTGCCCGCCCAGGTACTTCGTGGTGGAGTGCAGCACGAGGTCGGCGCCCAGCTCGATCGGCCGCTGCAGGTACGGCGAGGCGAACGTGTTGTCCACGGCCAGCAGCGCGCCCGCGCCGTGTGCCGCCTCGGCCGCGGCGGCGATGTCGACCACGTTCAGCAGGGGGTTGGTGGGCGTCTCCACCCACACCAGCGCGGCCGGCTCGGACAGCGCCTCGGCAAGTCCGGCCGCGAACCCCTCGGCCGGCAGGTAGGTGAACCGGTAGCCCTTCGGCTCGTACACCTGCGAGAACAGACGGTACGTGCCGCCGTACACGTCGTTCACCGACACCACCCGGCTGCCCGGGTCGATCAGGTGCATGACCGTGGTGGCGGCCGCCATGCCGGAGCCGAAGGCCAGGCCGTGCGGCGCGCTCTCCAGCGAGGCCAGGCATGCCTCCAGCGCGCGGCGGGTCGGGTTGTCGCTGCGCGAGTAGTCGTACCCGTCGCGCAGGCTGCCCACCGCGTCCTGCGCGAACGTGGAGGTCTGGTAGATGGGGACGGTGACTGCTCCGGTGGCCGGATCGGGGTCCTGGCCGGCGTGGATCGCCCGCGTCTCGAAGTCCATGGCGCGCCAGTCTAGTGCCGCCCAACCGGGGTCAGACCCCGGTTGACTGCCTTAACAATTCCGACCCGGTACCGGGTACCGGGGCGCTGCCCTTACATCTCCACCCGTTCGACGCCGAGCACGAAGGCAAGTCGCGCGGCCGCGCGCTCGAGCGGCGCCCGGCTGCGGTAGCCGCGCTCCGGGTGGTACGCCCGGACGATCAGAGTGCCGGCCCCCCGGTCGGCCTTGATGTCCGCCCGGCCCACGATCCGGTCGCGGTGCAGCAACGGCAGCACGTAGTAGCCGAAGCGGCGCTCGTGCGCCGGCTTGTACACCTCGATCAGGTGGTCGAAGCCGAGGATCCGGCGCGCGAACGGCCGGTCCCACAGCAGGTTGTCGAACGGCGACAGCAGCACGGACGCGGTCGGCTCCCCGTCCAGCTCGGCGCCGGCCGTCACCAGCACCGGCGGCCCGCCGTCATCCACCGCCAGCCGCTCCAGCCGGCCCTCACCGACCAGCGCCTGCACGTGCGGCCGGATGCGCGCCGTGCCGCCGCCCAGCCGCGCGTGCTCCACGATCCCGGCCTCGGTCAGCGCTCCCCGGGCCGCGACTGCGCGCAGGCAGATTGCCCGTAGGTACTCCTGCTCGCTCGGCACCGGCGCGTCCAGCAGTTCGGGCGGCAGCACCCGCTCCGGCAGGTCGTACAGACGCTGGAAGCCCTGCCTGCCGCTGACCACCAGCATGCCCGCAGTCCACAGGGCGTCGAGCATCCGCTTGGCCGGTTTCCAGCTCCACATCCCGCCCGAACCCGTGCCCTCGAAGTGCCGGCTGCCCAGCGGCCCGCGGTCGCGGATCTCCGCCATCACGGCTTCCGCCAGCTGCGGGTCGCCGTCGATCACCGGCCCGTACCAGTGGTGCACCCGGCGCTCCTGCATCCGCCGCGACCACAGCGCCCAGTCCGCCGCGGGCACCAGGCACGCCTCGTGCACCCACGTCTCGATCACCCGGCCCTGGCCGAGCAGCCGCGACACGGTGCCGCGAGGGTACGCACCGACCCGCGAGGTGAGGGCCAGCCGGTGGCTTCGCTCGACCGTCGAGATGGAGTCGAGCTGCACCGCCCCCAGCCTGCCGATGACCTCCTCCACCTCGCGTGCGCGACCGCGCCGCGCCCGCCCGGCGTAGCCCTGAGCGGCAACCATGTGGCGGCGCACGGCCTGCACGCTGACCGTCCGCATGCCCGTCGCCGTCAGGACGTGCCCCGCGCTCCGGCCAGGAATTCCAGCAGGTCGGACCGCGTCAGGACGCCTGCCGGACGGTCGCCGCTGGCCACGATCACGGCCGGGCTCCCGCGGGACAGGTCGGCGAAAACGCGGTCGATCGACTCGCCCTCGTCGACGCTGGCCAGCGGCGGCTGCATCGCCCCCAGCACGTCCTCCTCCACCGCATCGGGGCTCTTGAACACCCGGTCCAGCAGGCTCCGCTCGTGCAGCGAGCCGACCACGTCGGCGAACGACCCGGGCGGACTCGAGCGGACGACCGGAAGCTGCGAGATCGAATACCGCTGCATCAGCGCGATCGCCTCCCCGACCCTGTGGTGCGTCTCGATCACCACCAGCCCGGGGACGTCCGCGTGCTCCCCTCGCGAATGTCGCAGCACCTCGCCGACCGTCGGCGCCGGCGCCGAGCGATCGAGGAACCCGTGCTCGATCATGTACGTGTCGTCGTAGAACTTGCTCAGGTAGGCGCGTCCCGAGTCCGGGATCAGCGTGACCACCGTGGCGCCCTGCGGCATGTCCGCCGCCACCCGCAGCGCCGCGCACACCGCCGTGCCGCCCGACCCGCCGACCAGCAGGCCCTCCTCGCGGGCCATCCGCCGCGCGGTCAGGAACGAGTCCGCGTCCGACACGGTGACGAAGTCGTCGATCAGCCCCAGCTCCATGGTGGCGGGGTGGAAGTCCTCGCCGATGCCCTCCACCAGGTAGGGGTGGACGTCGTCGGGCTGTGAGTAGATCGACCCCTCGGGATCGGCGCCCACCACCCGCAGATCGGGCTTCTGCTCCTTCAGGTACCGCGCCACGCCGGACACCGTGCCCCCGGTGCCGAGCGCGATCACGATCGCGTCCAGCTCGCCGCCGGTCTGCTCCCAGATCTCCGGGCCGGTCGTCCCGTAGTGCGCCTCGGGGTTGGCCATGTTGGAGTACTGGTCGGGCTTGAACCCACCGGGCAGCTCCGCCGCCAGCCGGTCGGACACCGAGTAGTAGCTCTCGGGCGATTCCGGCTCGACGGCGGTCGGGCAGATCACGACCTCGGCCCCGTACGCCCGCAGCAGCGAGATCTTCTCCTGGCTCATCTTGTCCGGCATCACGAACACGCACCGGTATCCCTTGATGGCGGCGGCGATGGCCAGCCCCACGCCGGTGTTGCCCGACGTCGGCTCGACGATGGTGCCGCCCGGCCGCAGCCGCCCGTCGCGCTCGGCTGCCTCGATCATGGGCAGGCCGATGCGGTCCTTGACCGACCCACCGGGGTTCAGGTACTCGAGCTTGGCGATGACCCGGGCCGGCAGCCCGCGGGTCATCTGCTGCAGCCGCACGAGCGGGGTGTTGCCGACGAGGTCGAGCACGGTCGGGTAGTCGCGCGGCACGGCCCGCATGCTACCTGCGCAGGCGACGGCCGGACCAGCCGGCCGGGCTCACTCCGGCCACACGTGCGAGAAGAAGAAGGCCCGCCAGGCGGCCCACCAGTCGTCGCCTCGGGAGACAATGGTGCGCGAGTCGCGGATCTCCACGTCGGGCCGGTGGCGGTACTGCTCGGCGTGGTCCGAGGTGGCCAGGTCGACCTCGATCTCGCACGGCCTTCCCGGGTCGTACGGAGCGACGGCCTTCAGGTCGCGGAGGGCGTCCCGGGCGCCCTGCTCGATCATCCGGCGCGCCGTCGCCGGCGTCTTGTGGCGGGCGCTGAAGCGGCCCAGGCTGCGCTTGACGGCGACTGTCGTGAGTCCGTCGCCGAGCAGCTCGCGGCCCTCGCGGCAGGCCGCCTCGTCGCCGGTCACCAGCAGCACGGGGCAGCCCCATGTGCCGCACAGCGCGGCGTTGATGCCGGTCTCGCCGACGGCCCTGCCGTTGAAGCGGACGTTCCGCCAGTCGGTGCCCGACACCGTGTGGCTCATGCCGCCGTCGGCGGTTCCGGCCATTGCGTGCATGGCCACGAACAGGGCGGCGTCGCACCCCTCCTCGAGATATCCCGTGTACTCCGTCCACTCGTGCTGGACGACGAACTCGCACTCGGGGTCGAGCAGGTCGGGGATCAGGGAGTTGAACGACCAGCCCCTGCCGGCGCCGTGGCAGTCCATCACCACGATCTCGTCGGCGCCGCCGGCGCGTGCGCCGCGGACGGCCGCGTTGATCTCCTCGGTGTACAGCTTGCGGCCCTCCTCGTACAGCGACTCACCACCGGTCACCTGCTGCCAGTTGGTGATACCGGCGACGCCCTCCATGTCGCTGATAATGAAGACCCGCATGCTTAAAGGGGTTCGCCGCCCCGGCTGACCTTTCGTCCACCGAGCGAAGAGACTTTCGGGTCGCCCCTACTGCCTCTCCTCCCGGGTTCGACCTACTTGGCTGCCCTGGGCGGCGCAGTGGTGAAGGTACGGCACCCGCGAGGCCTGCGCAACCGTGAATTTGGCGCATTTTGCAAGGTTGCGCGGGGCGGCGAATGAAAAGGCCCGTACCCGGGGTCTGACCCCGGTCTGG
>JBQCGJ010000003.1:0-2538 GCA_051955775.1 Gaiellales bacterium
CTATTATCTTCCAATGATACTTTCAAGAAATGTTAAAAAGGCCCTAAGTTGACGCGAGAGGGGCGCTCGCCCTGACGGCAGGTCGGGGGTAATTACCCACCCCCCTTGCGGGGGTGCAGCATCGCTGGTGCAGTGCGCGGATGCAGCGGGACGAGCTGGAGCGGCTGAGCAAGGCCGAGTTGATCGAGCTGGTGCTGCGGCTGCAGCGGCCGGCGAAGACCTCGCGCACCTCGTCCAAGCCGCCGTCTACGGACGCGAAGGAGCGGCGCGCGCACGCCAGGCCCGGCGGCGCCAAGCCCGGGCACGAGGGCCACAGCCGGGCGCTCAGCACGACCCCGGACCGCGTCGTCGATCACGCCCCGCCGCAGTGCCCGTGCTGCCGTCTCGCGCTCTCGCCCGACCTGCCCGTCGAGGCGGTGAGCGTGCACGAGCGGATCGAGCTGCCGGAGACCAGGCCGGTCGTCGAGCACCACCGCCGCTTGGCGGTGCGCTGCCCGGGCTGCGGGGCGCGGGTCGTGGCGGCCCCGCCGCCCGCCGCGACGGGCACGCCGTTCGGGCCGCGCCTGCACGCGCTGGCGACCTACCTCAAGACCTTCCAGAGCCTGTCCTACGAGCGGCTGCAGGCCACGCTCGCCGACCTGTTTGGCCTGCCAATCAGCCAGGGCGGGCTGATGAACCTGCTGCGCCGGGCGCAGGCCTGCTTCCAGGCCGGACGCGAGCGCGCCGTCGCGGCGCTCCGTTGCGCTGAGGTGGTCGCCTCCGACGAGACCGGGGTCAGGATCGAGGGCGGCAACGCCTACCACTGGGTGTTCCGCTGCAAGGGGGCCGTGGTGCACCGCGCCGCCCCGACGCGGGCCGCCTCGGTCGTGCGCGCGATGCTGGACGGCCACCGGCCCGCGGTCTGGCTGTCGGACCGCTACTCGGCCCAGCAGGGGCACGGCCTGGCCCAGCAGACCTGCCTGGCCCATCTCGCCCGCGACGCCGCCTACGCGCTCGAGGCGAGCGACGACCCCGTGCCGTTCCGGCTCAAGCTTTGGCTCGCCTCGGCGTTCGACCTGGCGGACCGCGTCTCGGAGCTGGCCGCCTCCACGGTCGCCGCCAAGCGGCGTGCGCTTGATCGTAGGCTGACCAGCATTCTGGCCGCCCCCAGCGGGTGCGAGCTGGCGCGGGCGCTGCAGGCCAAGCTCCGCCGGGCGCGCGACCAGCTCCTGACCTTCGCCGCCTGGCCCGGCCAGGTCGCGGCCACCAACAACGCCTGCGAGCGCGACCTCCGGCCCTCGGTCATCCAGCGCAAGGTGACCAACGGCTACCGGGCGATGTGGGCGGCCGAGGGCGAGGCCGACATCCGCACCGTCGTCGACACCGCTCGGCTCAAACCGGACGCGAGCCTCTTCGGCACCATCCTGCGCACCGTCAGCGCCTGATCACCCTACCCCGCGCAGGGGGGTGGGTAATTACCCTTTGCCGAAGTCGAGCACAGCGACACTCCTCGCCGCCCCCTCGCCCTGGCACGGACAGACCACCAGGCGCCGGACCCGGACCGGCACCTCGCCGAACAGCGAGCGGAACCGCGCCGCGCTGTGCCCCTTGCTCGCCAGCCGGCGCCCGCACGCAGGGCACGCGCGCGGGCACGCGCCCAAGGCGGCCACCTGCGCCGGCACGATCTCGGCCTGCAGGGCCGCCATGAGCCGCTTCGCCTCGGCGAGACTGAGCCCGAGCTCGGCCAAGGTGGCCTGTTCGTCACGCTCGATGCAGGCGAGCTCGGTCTCGGTGACCACGCCAGGCCCGACTTCCGCCACCAGCTTCACCCGCCACCTCAGCTTCGCCACCGGCCCACCCTCGTCCCGTAAGCCGAGAGCCTAACCCGACCGCGTCAGCCCCCCACCAGTCTGCATGCTCTCGCCGCCCACCCCGGCCCGGTGGACAGCATGGTCAAGGCCTATGCCTGGCTGCTGCAGGCGCAGGGCATCCGGCCCGACCACATCGCGATTGTGGGCGATTCCGCCGGGGGCGGGCTCGCGATCACCACGATGCTGCGCGCGCGAGAGAAGGGCCTGCCCCTGCCCGCCGCCGCGATGCCGCTCTCGCCGTGGGTCGACATGGAGGCCAGGGGAGGCACGTTCCAGTCGAACGCCGAGAGGGACGTGCTGGTCTCCGCGCCGGTTATCCAGTTGATGGCGGGCACGTTCCTCGGTCCGAACGGGGACGTGAGGCATCCGCTGGCGAACCCGCTGCACGCCGACCTGGCCGGCCTGCCGCCGCTGTTCATCCAGGTGGGAGGCGACGAGGCGCTGCTGGACGACAGCCGCGCCCTCGCCGCCGCCGCCCGCCGGGCCGGGGTCGACGTCACGCTCGAGGAGGAGCCGGAGATGCAGCACGTCTACCACTTCCTCGCCGGAACCGCGCCGGAGGCGGACGCGGCGATCGCGCGGCTGGCGAAGTGGGTGCGGCCGAAGCTGGGACTGGAGTGAGGCCGTTGTCCTAGGCGGGACTCACGCGCCTCCGGGGTCACCCACATGGTTGGGCTCCCGCGCTGCT
>JBQCGJ010000004.1:0-4109 GCA_051955775.1 Gaiellales bacterium
TGCTGGGTGGCGTGGTGACCGTGCTAGTCGTCCCTGGCTGGGTCACCGTGCGGGCCGGAGAAGTTGTGGTTGCGGTGACCGTTACATTCCGCGTGGCTGAAGCGTTCGAACCAGGCGAGCTGGCAGCGATGTCGGCGCTCGTTTTGACACTCTTGCCGTGTGTGGCCGCTTTGGCCGGCGGTGTAGGACCCTTGATCACGCTCAGCACATGGGACACATGACCGCCACCGGCGACGATGCCAAGCAACAGCCCGACCATCAGGCAGGCGATTCCCCCCGACGCCGCGAGCGCGACATGGTGGGGTCGAATCGCTTGCATCCATCCGGCGATACCCGGGCGGCATGTCCTCTAATCCGGCGCGACGAGAACAACACCGCCTGACCGATCAACCGGTCGACGACGAGGGGCGTATGACCGGGTGGTCGGACAACCCGACGTCTCATGACCCATCCCGTGAGAATCAGCGATATCGCCAACGGTATGAGTACATGCGAGACACGGTGCGCGAACTGGTCTGAGAAGGCTTTTGGACGCCCTGGCGCGTCGGGCACGCGCGCAACTTATACGCGTGACGAGACGGGGGCCCGCCCACAGCACGGATAGCGTCGTGGATGTGGCTTGCGGTCTCCTGGCGTACCCCCCGCCTACGCGTTCACGACACGAGCCGCGACATCTGATCACGCCTGCATCCGGGGCAGAGTGCCTGCCGCCGGGGATGGTGCCGGTGAATCCGGCACAACCCGACGGCCGGTAAGGCGGTCGACGATGCCGGCCGCGGCCATCAGGCCCGCCGCGATCTGGTCGTCGCCGGGCTGGCCCAGGACGACACCGGTGATCACCGTCCGCCGGCCGCGGATCCAGCGGGTTGCGCGGAACGCGAAGCAGCCGCCGGCCGCGTCGTCGGAGCCAGTCTTGACGCCGACGAACCCGTCGTGCCCAAGCAATGTGTCGGTGTTGTGCACGATGCCGGCAACCGGCAGCGTCGCGCTCGGCATGGCGACGATGCTCGCGAACACGGGCAGGCGCATCGCCCGCTCCACGATCCGCACCTGATCGGCGGCAGTCGACACGGTGCTGTCGTCGTAACCGCTGGGGTCGGTGTAGCGGGTGTGGGTCATGCCCAGCGATCGCGCGGCGGCATTCATGCGGGCCACGAAGCCATCCGCCGAGCCGGCGTCCCATCGCGCCAGCACCGCCGCGATGTTGTTGGCCGACGGCAGCAGCAGTGCCTGCAGGGCCTGCCGTTCGGTCAGCTCCTCACCGGCGGCGATGGGCACGACCGATTCGTGCTGCGCGGCGCGGCGGTAGGTGTCGGCGACATCGGCGGCGGTGAGCGTGATCGCCGGGCCGTCCTCGCCAGGCCGTAGCGGATGGTCACGCAGCACGACGTACGCCGTCATCACCTTCGCGACGCTCGCGATCGGAGCCGGGTGCTGGTGCGGGCCGGCGTGGATCTGTGGCTGCCCTGTCCGGGCGAACGCTGCCTGGCCAGCCGCCGGCCAGATGTTGCTGTGCGGGCCTTCACCCAGTGTCAGACGGCCCTCGCTGCGACGTGCGCTGTGCGGCGGCGATGCGGCCCGTGAGGCCGGGGATGACGGCAACCTGTGGCCGAGGGCGACGATCGCCGCGACGGCCAGCAGGCCGGCAAGCAGGATCGTGGACATCCGACGGGTGGCTGTTCGTGCTGGTGTGGTGTGGGTCATGCCGCCATTCAAGGCAGAGCGGTGTTACCAGCACGTTTCTGGTTTTGGATATGCCCGCGAAACGCGGCAGCTCGTATCATCGGAGCGTGCGTGTGTTGGTCGTGGAGGACGAGCCCTACATGGCGGAGGCCATCCGCGACGGCCTTCGCCTGGAGGCAATCGCGGCGGACATCGCCGGGGACGGCGACGCCGCTCTGGGGCTGCTGAGCTGCAACGCCTACGACATCGCCGTCCTCGACCGCGACATTCCCGGACCGAACGGCGACCAGATCGCCGAGCGCATCGTGGCTTCCGGCTGCGGCATGCCGATCCTCATGCTCACCGCCGCCGACCGGCTCGACGACAAGGCGTCCGGGTTCGAGCTCGGCGCCGACGACTACCTCACCAAGCCGTTCGAGCTCCGGGAGCTCGTGCTGCGTCTGAGAGCGCTCGACCGCAGGCGCGCCCACAACCGGCCGCCTGTACACGAGATCGCCGGTTTGCGCCTGGATCCCTTCCGCCGCGAGGTCTACCGCGACGACCGCTACGTCGCCCTGACCAGGAAGCAGTTCGCCGTGCTCGAGGTGCTGATCGCCGCCGAGGGCGGCGTCGTCAGCGCCGAGGAGCTCCTGGCGCGGGCGTGGGACATGAACGCAGACCCGTTCACCAACGCCGTGCGGATCACGGTCTCGGCGCTGCGCAAACGGCTCGGCGAGCCCTGGATCATCGCCACCGTGGCCGGCGTCGGATACCGCATCGAGGCGCAACCAGACACCGGGGCCACGCGTGCGTAGAGCCCCGGGGTTGAGCACCCGCCTCAAACTCACCCTCAGCTACGCCGGCTTCGTCGTGCTCGCAGGCGGCGTGCTGCTCGTCGCCGGGTACTTCTCCCTGTCGCGCGGCGTGCATCCTGGTGTCGTCTTTCTGGTCAACAGCCACGCCGACCTGCTGCGTGATTTCGCTCCGGCCGCGGTCGCCGTGATGGCGTTCCTGCTGGTGTTCGGCCTCGCGGGTGGGTGGCTTCTCGCCGGCCGTATGCTCGCCCCCCTGGAACGCATCACCGACGCCACCCGGATGGCCGCGGACGGATCGCTCTCCCACCGCATCGAGCTGGAGGGCCGTCAGGACGAGTTTCGCGAACTCGCCGATGCCTTCGACACGATGCTCGCCCGGCTCGAGGCACACATCGCCGAACAGCAGCGATTCGCCGCCAACGCCTCCCACGAGCTGCGCACGCCGCTGGCGATCACGCAGTCGCTGCTCGACGTGGCCCGGAACGATCCCGACAGCGACGCCGCCGAGCTCGTCGACCGGCTCTACGTCGTCAACGCCCGGGCGATCGACCTCAGCGAGGCGCTGCTCCTGCTCAGTCGCGCCGACCAACGGTCCTTCGCCCGAGAGCGGGTCGACCTGTCACTCGTGGCGGAGGAGGCGACCGAAACGCTCCTCCCCCTGGCAGAGAAACGCGGCCTCACCATCGAGACATGCGGAGACACGACCCCCACCGTCGGCTCACACGCGCTGTTGCTGCAGATGGCGACGAACCTCGTGCATAACGCGATCGTCCACAACCTGCCTGAGCACGGCACTGTTCGGGTCACGACCAGCGTGCTCCCCACGGCCGTGATGCTGACCGTCGAGAACACGGGCGAGAAGCTCAACCCCCAGGCGGCTTCGACGCTCGC
The DNA here is from genome assembly GCA_051955775.1 of Gaiellales bacterium. GTDB lineage: Bacteria > Actinomycetota > Thermoleophilia > Gaiellales > JAICJC01 > DASUHT01. Next base: position 3,369 of record JBQCGJ010000004.1, read on the forward strand.
CGAGCCGTTTCAGCGCGGCACCGAACGCATACGCACCGACCAGGCCGGTGTCGGTCTCGGCCTGGCGATCGTCAAGAGCATCGCCGAGGCACACGACGGCATCCTCGCCCTCACCCCCCGGTCGGCTGGAGGGCTCAGCGTCACCGTGCAACTCCCAGCCGCGTAACCGCACACCGGCCTAGCCGGCCGCCCCGTTCCCGTTGCACTCGACCGTCCACAGGCCGACCAGAAGCAGGATCAGGTGCCGGCCACCGGCGATGTCCACGACCCGCCTTCCGCCAGTCGCCGGCACAGGGCGGCCGTCGAGGCGCAGCGAGACCAGCCCGCGGTGCAGCGCGGGCGGCAGCAGCACGACGGCGTACCGCCCGGGTGTGAGGCGCACGCTCGCTCGCCCGCGGGCTCCGGTATCGACGTGCACCCGGCCGCCGTGGCCCTCGAGCAGCACCGCCGCGCGCAACGGCATCTGACGAGGGAGCACGCCGGTGCAGGAGCGGACGACGATGCGCGACGCAATCGTGGCCTGAGCCGGCGGCGCCGCGGCGGGCCGCCCCCCGCACCCCGGACGGGCCGGACGCACTGCTGCGAGGACGCTCACGGATGCCAGCCAACGCACCCTCATGCCGCTTGGACGGCGCGGCGCAGGTTGCGGTTCCCGCGGACTGTAAGCGATCACGGCTCAGGGCATGGAAACGGGTTGCGGCCGACGGGAAACCCGCATGCGGAGGACGACCCGCCGTCGCT
>JBQCGJ010000005.1:0-23133 GCA_051955775.1 Gaiellales bacterium
TCCGCCCAGCCGCGGGAGAGGCTGACCAGGCCCGCTCGCTGCAGCCAGTCCAGCGCCCACACGACCCCGGCCGCGCCCATGTACAGGGCGGTCTGCGGCGGCAGTCGCTCCCCGTCCTCGTCCAGTGGGTGTGCCGGCCACAGGCCGGCTGGATCGAAGGCCTGCTCCGCGTCCGACACGATCTCGGAAATCGCCGCCCTGGCGGCCCGCTCGGTCCACGGATCGCCCGCGGGCGGCTCGTGCGACGGTGCGTCGAACAGGTCGCTCACGCGCGGCGTCATAGCAGATCCTTCAGCCCCTCGAACACCAGCAAACCGGCGGACAGCCAGCGGGGCGTGGGCGGCGGCCCCCTACAAGGGATCTTCGGCCGCCGTAGGTAGCGCACACCGGCCCCCGCCAGCAGACCAGGGGTGGAGAGGATGTTCAGAACGGGGTGGGGATCCAGCGCAGCGGCAGGTTCGGCTCGCTGTACCCCTCGGGCTTCTGGCGCTTGGGAAGCGATACGTGATGCTTGGCCATCTGCGTGTACGGCACCTGGCTCAGCAGGTGCGTGATGATGTTCAGCCGGGAGCGCTACTTGTCGTCGGCTTGGGCGATGAACCACGGCGCCCATGCGGTGTCGGTGGCCTGCAGCATCGCGTCTCGCGCGCGCGAGTAGTCGTACCAGCGGCTGTACGACTTGAGGTCCATGTCCGACAGCGTCCAGATCTTCCGCTCGTCGTGAATGCGGCCCTCGATGCGGCGTGTCTGCTCGTCCTGGCTCACCTCCAGCCAGTACTTGATGAGCAGGATGCCGGAGTCCACCATCGCCTTCTCGACCCCGGGCACCTGGTCGAGGAACCGCTCGGACTCCTCTTCCGTGCAGAAGCCCATGACCCGCTCGACGCCGGCCCGGTTGTACCAGCTGCGGTCGAAGATCACGACCTCTCCCGCCGCGGGCAGGTGCGAGATGTACCGCTGGATGTACATCTGCGACTTCTCCCGCTCGTTCGGTGCCGGCAGTGCGACCACCCGGAACACGCGCGGGCTGACGCGCTCGGTGATGCGCTTGATCGTGCCGCCCTTGCCTGCCGTGTCCCGGCCCTCGAACACGACGCAGATCTTCGCGCCCTGAGCCTTCACCCACTCCTGCATCTCGACCAGCTCGCCCTGCACCCCGGCGAGCTCGCGCTCGTAGTCCTTCCGCTTCATCTTCGTGGCGGAGTCGTGGTCCGGCTTCTTCTCGTGTTGTTTGGAGTGCGACATACCCCGCCTCGGTGGACCCTGCTGGCCTGGCGATCCTACCGGACTCGACACGCCGGCTGGTATGGGAGGTCGGGGATGAACGCCCGCCACTGGGAACGGGTCAGTGGCCCATCCGCGATCCGGCACGCCGCCGCCAGCCATACAGCGGGGGACAGCGGCAGCACCGTCATGATTCCGCGCTTGGACGTGGTGACCATCTCGCGGCCGTCCGGGGTGACCGCCACGCCGGGTAGCCCAGGCCCGGCTGGGAACTCGGCGATCAGCGTTCGGCTGGCGACGTCCCAGAGCTGCGCGCGGCCGGGGCCGGTCTTGTCCCCGAGCAATCCAGAGGCCACCGCGAGGCTGCGGTCTCTGTTGTAATACGCGGCGGGGTACACGTTGTAGGTGCTGGCGATGGGCGGTGGTTCGGCACGGCCGGTACGCGAGTCCCAGAACGTCACCTCGCCGCCGCCCACCCCGCCCACCGCGAGCGTCCGATCACGTGGGCCGAAGACGGCGTTGATGGCGAGGTCGTCGGAGGTCTTCCACTGGCGCAGCATGCGGTGGTGCAGCGGGTCCCAGACGGCCACGCTGCCCCCTTCGCCGACGCTGACCAGTCGCCGCCCATCCCGGCTGAACGCGACCGTGGACACGCCGCCGTCCTTCGGCTGATGGAACTCGTCCACGACCCGCCCGGTGTGGGCGTCCCACACCGTGACGTATCCGTGGTCGAACAGCACGCTCTGTCCCTCCTGGACCAATGACCCGGCCGCGATCAGGCGGCCGTCCGGGCTGAAGGCCAGCGCGTCGGTTGACAGGTGCCGAGGCGGGGTGAGGCGGCGGACGACCCTGCGTGTCACGACGTCCATGATGGTGACGTCTCCGGTGAGCAGGTTTGCGACGGCCAGCAAACGACCGTCTGGGCTGAATGCCGCCCAGCCCGCCGGTATGCGCACCGGTCCGCCGATGGGGCGCAGTGTGGTCAGGTTCCACAGCCGCACCGATCCAAACGACGAGTCCTCGGTGGCGGCGATGCCCCGTGGACTGACCACCAGGAAGTTCGTCCCCGCGCCCGGTGACGCGTAGCGGACGGCGTGGCCGAGCGTTCCGTGACCGGGTTGCCACTCGACCGCTGTCTTCTTGAGAGTGGTGGCGAACACCTCATCCCCGGTTGGCGCGGCGAGAACACCGATGACCTCCGGCTCGCGGCCGACCACGCGCGCCCGCTGCGTGGCGAGCGACAACTCGACGACCGAGTTGCCTCCTCTGCCCTGTCCCACGAGCGCGCGTCCACCGGCGGCGAACACCGGTCCGCTCAGCCCTCGGGCGGGACGCGGTAGGTGTGCGCGCACCGCCCCTGTCGCCAGATCGATCAGGTCGAATCCGCTTCCGCGCGTTGCGAGCAGCGTGCGTCCATCGGGGCTGACATCGCTGACCGCGCCGTGCACTCGAAACCCCCGCAGCTGACTGACCGTTCGCGGGTTCCAGAGCGAGATCATGCGCTGCGAGCTGACCACGAGCGAGCCGTTGCTGTCGAGCCCGGTCAAGCTCGCACTCGTGCCGGAGACCCGGCGCGGTGCGCCGACCAGGCGAAGCGTGGGCAGGCGCCAGACGTACAGCTCGGCGCCGAGTGCGGGGCCCAGTCCGTGAGAGCGAGTGCGGATGGCGGCCAGGAACCGCCCGTCGCTCGTGAACTTCGGCGAGCCAAATCCGTGGTCGGGATTCCCGGAGTGCACCGTCGAGATGACCCGGCGCGTCGCAACGTCGACCAGCTCGAGCACGGCGCCTGTCGGGGACCGGCTGGCGATCGCCAGCGTCCGGCCGTCCGGGGAGAACGCCACATCCGGAGGGTCGATGCCCCCCGGGGGTTGCGGGATCGGCCTGCCCAGCTGGCGTCCTGTCCGAGTGTCGTAGAGCCAGACGGCGCTGTCGTCGCCCGCGGCCGCCAGCGTCCGACCGTCACGAGTCACCGCAAGCGCCAGAAGCCGCTGGGAGGCGCGGAAGACGTGCACTGCGGGCGACGCATGCTGAAGGGCGGTGACCAGGTCCCTCGCCGTCTCGGATGACGGGTCGATGCGCGCCGCTTGCGCGGCCAACTGCAGGGACAGTCCGATCTCCGGTTCCCGCAGCGCCTGCAGCCCCAGGCGCTGGCCCGTCGCGACCCTCGCCTGGCGCGTGGCGGCGGCCGCTTCCCGCTGAGCCGCGGTGGCCGCGGACTGAGCCGTTCGCCGTTGCGACAGGGCGATGACCCCGGCCACCAGCGAGAGCAGAAGCAAGGCCGCCAGCACCGCGACCCCGGTCCGCAGCCGGCGCACCGCCCGCGTGTTCGCGACCTGGCTGGCGGTCAGGAACTCACGCTCCAGCGTGTTCAGCTCGGCTGCATGGGTGCGGCTCCACTCGGTCGCGGCCGACAACCGCTCGGCGCGGTACAGGTCGCCTGCGCGGCGACCGTTGTCGTCCCACTGCGCCGCAGCCTGCGTGAGATGGCGATGCAGTTGCCTGCCCTGCGCATCCTCTGCGAGCCACTCCCGCAATCGCGGCCACTCCCGCAGGAGCGCCTCGTGTGCGACCTCGACCGCGTCGTCGGTCCGGGTCAGCAGCCTATCGGCGACGAACCGGTCGAGCACCGCCCCGGCGTCGGTGTCGCGTGCGGTGTCGAACTCGCCCAGGTCGACTCGCCGCCGCGTGACGGTGTCCCCCTCGCCCGATCCGGCCAGCCGCAGAAAGACCCGGCGGGCGGCGCGCTGCTCGGTCTCGCCGAGGTGTTGATAGGACGCCTCGGCGAGCCGCGCCACCGCGCCTCGCAGGCCACCGGTCTCGCGGTAGGCGTCCATGCGCAGCCAGCCGCCGGATAGCTGCCCCCACAGCTCGACGAGCGCGGTGGAGAGCAGCGGCAGGGCGCCGGGCTGTCCGGTTGCTTCATCCACCAGAGCGTCCGCCAGCGCCGATTCGATCCTCACACCGCACCGATGCGCCGGCTGCTCGACCACGCGCCGGTACTCGTCCGGCGTCATCGGCCCGACCAGCACCTGGTTTGCCGAGACCAGCTCGGCCAGCGCGTGGTGCTCCGCGACGCAGTCGAGGTAATCACCCCTGATGGTCACGATGACCACCGCCCGCTCGGGCGCTGCGGCGGCCTCGACCAGGGCATCGAGGAAGGCCTCGCGCTCGACGCTGTCCCGGCACAGCGTGAACACCTCCTCGAACTGGTCGACCGCCAGCAAGAGGCGGTGCTCGGAGTCGGCGCGCGCCAGCGCACCGGCAGGCAGCTCGGCGTGCGGACGGGCGCCGGGCCGAATGGTCACCGCACTCCAGCCGCGGCTGCCGGGCAGGAGCCCGGCCGCCAGCGAGGGCAACAGACCCGCGCGCACCACCGACGACTTTCCGCTTCCTGACGGGCCGACGACCGCCAGCAAGCCGGTCGCGACCGTCCTCGCGGCCAGCTCGCCGATCAACCGCTCGCGACCGAAGAACCACTGCGCATCGTCCTCGGCGTACGGCGCCAGACCCTGGTACGGGCACTCGTCGCGCGGGAGGGTCGCGATCTGGTGCGGCGAGTAGATTCGGCGCAGGCGTCGCTCGATCGCCGTGTTGGCGAACTGGAGCTGCGCTGCCCGCTGCTTCTGGCCGGCTGCCAGCCATTCGGCCGCCGCCTCCAGGCGTCGAGCGGACTCCTCCCGGACCCAGGTGTCCAGGAGCTCGTGGACCGCGGCCGGCATGCCGCCCGAGCGCCGGGCGATCGACTCCACCGGCACGTCGTCGATCTCATCGGGCGCATAGCCGCGGGCCACCTGCGCCACCTCGGACGGCTGCAGCGGCTGCAGCCGGCGATGGCCGTCGCCCCGTGCATCCGCCAGCTGTGCGATGTCCTCCAGCTCGGGTGAGGCGTCGAGGTCGTCGATCAGCCCGACGACCAGCGCTGGTGCCGCCGCAATCGCTGGAGCCGCCTCCCGCAGTGATTCGGCGGCGGTTGCGCCGGTGACCTGAAGATCGTCCAGCACCACGCGCGTCGGCCGTTGCGCGGAGCCGGCCCGGCCGGCGGCCTCGCTCACCTGCGCCAGCGCGATACCGCCGATGCCCGAGTAGATAACCTCGTATCCCTGGTCCGCGACGTGCATGGCCAGCGCCGCCGCCAGGCTGGTCTTGCCGATGCCGGCACCGCCGGAGACGAACACGATCCGGCCGCAGCCGCGTCTGGCTGAGCGCCATGTCCCCCGCAGCCACCGCAGCTCAGGCTCGCGGCCGACCAGCGGCGTCTCGGAGGTCAGCTCCATCGGCGGCTCCCGCTGTGGCGCTGACCGCGGAGGCGACTCCAACCGGCCCGCGGCGGCCACGGCCTCGTACACCGAAACCGGCTCCGCGAAGCCCTTCAGCGCCTCATGTCCCAGCTTCTGCAGGCGGCCCACGTCGAGCTCGGCTGTCCGTACGAACACCTCCCCGGAGACGAGCACCTGGCCCGCGACAGCCCGGCTGCACAGGCGGGCTGCCAGGTTGAGCGCGCTGCCGCGGTACCCCTCGCCGACGCGCACGGCCTCCCCGGCCGCGATGCCGATTCCAACAGGCAGGGGGAGCGACGGATCGGCGGCGCTCTCCTCGGCCAACGTCGCCTGCAACTCGAGCGCCGCAGTGACAGCCTGCGCCGCTGAGCGAAAGACGGCGAACACCTCGTCGCCGCGCACCTCGACCACCTCGCCGGAGCGCGCCGCCACGGCGTCGCCGGCCAGGGCCGCGAAGCGAGTCGCCAGCCGCGCCGCCTCGGCGTCGCCCCGCTCGCGCGTGAACGAGGTGTACCCGCGGACGTCCGCGATCAGGAATGCCAGCACCTCGGCCGGCGCCACGGGCCCTGCCTCCTCCGTCTCGAACTCAACGCCCATTCTTGGCGCTCCGAGTATGACGCATGCCGCAAAAGGCCTGCTGTTGTCCTACAGGACGTGCGGACCCGGCGGCGTCTTCCGGACGGACTACTCGAGGCAGCTGACGATCGCCCATCCCCGGGCGGCCGCATCGGCGTAGAACCGCCGCAGGTCGCGAAGCGCGGACAGCAGCCAGTCCAGGCTGTCTGCATCCCAGCCGAACGGATAGATCTGAAGCTCCGTCATCCGCTGCCGGTCGAACCGCGCGCGGGCGTGACCCTCCAGCGCCGGATCGGCCAGAGCGAGTGCGATTGCGGCGGTCAGATCGGGGTCGAACAGGCGGGCTGGGCCGTATCCTGAGAAGTCCTCGCCGACGTCGGCACCTCCCAGCACCGCCTGGCCGAGCGGGGTATCGGTGGGCTCGACCTCTCCGGTCAGGATGTAGTGCACGCCGTGCCACGCCTTGTCGAGCGACAGCACCTCGTGCCGGCCGCTCGGCGCCGCGCCGCCCCCCGGCGGCCGGCCCAGCCGCTCCTGCATCAGCCGCATGATGGCCTCGCCGCCGGCGCCGCCGCGCAGCTCGTCCTGGGTGGCGCCCAGTCTGCGCTCGAGCTGTTCGCGGAGGTGAGGATGCATGTCGATCGCGCCGGCCATCAACTGCGGGCCGCGGGCCATGATCAGGGCGCGCATCTGCTCCGTGTCGAACCCCTGCACCGGCGCCGCTGGCGCGAACAGCTGCTCCGCCGCCGAGGGATCGACACGCAGCCGCTCGATGACACCGGGCTCCACCTGGATGAATGTCGCCAGCATGGACATGAGCTGTCCAGCTGGTATCGGCACGAACCGGCTATCCGACGAGGGCTTTGAAACCTGGCTGGTCGCGGATGGCGTCGAAGTCGGAGTCGGAGGCCGCCATCGAACGGCTCCGCTCGGCGATCTGGATGGCTCGCCCCAGATCCTCGATGGCGGCGTCGGCCTGCCCGTCCAGGCTCTCGCAGCAGGCCAGGTTGTACAGCAGCGCCGGATAGTCGGGGTACTGCTCGATCAGGCGGCGTGTGAGCTCGGCGGCCTCGGCGTACTCGCCGTCCTCGTACAGCGCGCGGGCCGGCGCCCACACCTCCCAGCCGATCGCGTGGTAGACCTCCCCCGGCGAGCCGCCGAGCACGATCACGGTCGTGCCGGGTTCTTCGGCAAAGGCTGTCCGCGTGACCTCGGGCTGGGCGAACACGAACGTGCCGGCCGGCGCGTCGACCCGGTCGCCGTCCAGCTCGAAGGTCGCCCTGCCGCTCTGCACCAGGTACAGCTCCTCGTCGCCGCCGACCTCGTCGTGCTGGTTGATCAGCCGGTCTCCAGCGGCCGCGGCCGTCCACGCGTTGACGCCGAACGACGTGATCCCGAAGTGGTGGCGCACGGGCCGGAACGGGCAGCGGCCGTCGGAGATCTCGTCGATCTCGTCCAGCCGGGCAACCTGGTAGCCGCTCATGACGGGTGACGATAGCCGAGCCGGGGTCAGTCGTTTGTGATCTGGGCCGAACGCGCGATGGCCTGGCCGATGGCCGGGCCCGGCTCGCGCACGGCCGGGCCGTGTCCGATGGCGAGCACGGACGGCTCGAGCGCCTGCACGACCCGCGCCGACTCCAGATCCCTGGCCTTGTCCCAGGTGGCCATCGCGGCCAGCGGGAACCGCCAGTAGAAGTGGTTGGACACCGCGGCGCGGCCGTAGGTCGTGAACACGTCGCCGGCGATCACGGTGTTGTCGCGGGTGTCGCGGAAGGCCACATGGCCGGGGCTGTGGCCGGGGGTGGGGACGACCTCCAGGCTGCCCACACGGTCGCCGGGCTTGAGCAGCACGTCGGGCCGCGTCGTGAGCTTGGGCCAGCTTCCCGGCAGCTTCCCGTCGACCACCCGCTCACCCGCGTGGATGCGTGCGTCGAGCTCGGGCATCAGCACCTCGACCGAGGCTCCGAGCCGCTCCCTGAGCGCGTCCAGCGATCCGACATGATCGCCGTGGCCGTGGGTCAGCGCGATCCGGCGGATCTGGCCGCCGGCTGCGCCCGCGGCTGCGATCAGGGCGTCTGCGGCGCCGCCGGTGGTCGTGTCGATCAAGGTCAGTCCGTCCTGCTCGCGGACGAGGTATGCGTTCACGAAGTGGAACCGCGTGAGCTGGGTGAGGTTGGGGGTGATCTGCGTGGTCTTCATCTCGAGCCTCCCGGCTTGACTAGGATAACGGTGTTAGCTAGACTAGCTAACACCGTTAGCCTTGTCAAGCGAAAGGATGACAGATGACGGCCGCCGCAGCGGACTCCGACCTTCTCACCCCACGCGCACGAGAGATCGTGGCGGCCGCCCGCGAGCTGCTCGAACGCGACGGGCCGGAGGGGCTCTCGATGCGCCGCATCGCGCAGCGGCTGGGCATCCAGGCCCCGTCCCTGTACAAGCATCTGCCCGACAAGCAGGCGCTCGAGAACGCCATCATCTCCACCGGGTTCGAGGAGCAGGCGAGGATGTTCGAGGAGGCGCTCGATGCGGATGATCCCCTTGGCTCACTGGCCGTGGCGTACCGGCGGTACGCCAAGCAGCATCCCCACCTGTACAGGCTGATGACCGAGCGTCCGCTGCAGCGCGACCGGCTCGCGCCCGGCGCCGAGCAACGCGCTGCGGCGCCGGTGATCCAGGCCGCCGGCGACGCCGACCTGGCCCGCGCCGTGTGGGCCTTCGCACACGGGATGACGATCCTCGAGCTGAACCACCGCTTCCCCCCCGACGCCGACCTGGACGCGGCCTGGGAGCGGGGGATGCGCGCGTTCCGCGAGCAGGCTCGCTAACCGAGGCTCTCGGCCAGCGCCGCCACCCGGCCACCGATGTCGTCGCGCACGCCGCGCACGACGTCAGCCGGCTGACCGGAGGGATCCGTCAGCTCCCAGTCGACATACCGCTTGCCCGGGATGTAGGGACACTCGTCGCCGCAGCCCATCGTGACCACCACGTCCGCCCACTCGACGTCGGCGCGGCCGAGGCCGTGCGGCGTCCGCGCGGACAGGTCGACGTCCAGCTCGCGCATCACCTCGACCACCTCGGGATGGACGCGCGTCGCGGGACGGCTGCCGGCCGACCGCGCCTCGTGGCGACCACCGGCGGCGCGTTCGAAGAGGGCCTCGGCCATCTGGCTGCGGCCCGCGTTCTGGATGCACACGAAGAGCACGTGGCTCACGCGGGGTCCTCCACCAGCTCCGTCTCGGGGACGTCCTCGCTGCGCAGGAACCGGTACGTGGCGGCGGCTGCGACCGCGCCCAGGAACGGCGCGGTCAGGTAGACCCACAGCGAGGTGACGTCGCCGCTCGCGATGGCGGGCGCGAGTGAGCGCGCGGGGTTCATGCTGGCGCCCGTGACCGGTCCACCGAACATCGCGTCCAGCCCGACGGTGGCGCCGATCGCGATCGCGGCGGCCTCGCCCACCGCACGGGTGTCCGTGGCCACGGCCATGATCACGAACATCAGGAAGAACGTCAGCACCGCCTCCCACAGGAATGCCTGCCGGTCCGAGCCGGAAGGCAGCGTGGCGCCGACGTGGGCGCTGGTGCCCAGCGACCCGCGCAGCATCAGCGCGGCTGCCAGCCCGCCGGCCAGCTGCGCCGTCCAGTACAGCGGCACGCGCGTCCATGGGAAATGCCGTGAGGAGGCGAACGCGAGGGTCACGGCGGGGTTGAAATGCGCTCCCGAGATGTGGCCGGCGGCGTAGATCATGACCATGATCACCAGGCCGAAGCTGATCGCCACCCCGACGTGGCCGAGCGCATGCGTCCTGGCGTCGACCATGATCGCGCCGCAGCCGGCGAACACCAGCGCAAAGGTGCCGATCGCCTCGGCGATCAGCGGCCGCGCCCCGCGGCCGGTCATCAGCAGCAGCCGGTGCGGTTCGCCGCGGCAACCGGGAGGTCGCGCGTCGCCGGCTGTTCGCTCTTGACGGCCCTCACGATCGCGCCGTGCATGCCGTCGGCGACCTCGTGCGTGAACTCCACCGAGACCCGCTTGAAGCCTGCGCCCTCCAGCCCGGCCACGTACTCGCTCCGCGACAGCGCACCGGCGATACAGCCCACATGACTGCCCCGCTCGGCCCGCTGCGCCGCCGACAGGCGGTCCTCGCTGACCACGTCGCTGATGCCGAGGCGGCCGCCAGGGCGAAGCACCCGCCCGAGCTCGGCCAGCACCGCCGGCTTGTCGGTCGAGAGGTTGATCACGCAGTTGGAGATGACGACGTCGACCGAGCCGGCCGGGAGCGGGATCTGCTCGATGTAGCCCTTCAGGAAATGCGCGTTGGCCACGCCCGCCTCGCGGGCGTTTCGCTGCGCCAGCGCCAGCATCTCGTCGGTCATGTCCACGCCGTAGGCGGTGCCGGTGGGGCCGACCCGCCGGGCCGACAGGATGACGTCGATGCCGCCGCCCGACCCGAGGTCGAGCACGGTCTCGCCCTCGCGTAGATCCGCGACGGCGGTCGGGTTGCCACAGCCGAGCGACGCCAGCACCGCGGCATCGGGCAGCTCGTCGCGCTGCGTCACGTCGTACAGCGTCTCGCCGAATCGACCGGCATCGCCGTCGGCGCAGCACCCGCCGGAGCCGCATCCGCAGCCGTCGCCCTCGCCGTCCACGGCGCGCGCCGACTCGGCGTACCGCTCCCGCACCTGTTCGCGAAGTTCCTCAGCCTGGGTTGCCACTAGCAGCACGCTCCCTTCAGGTCGACGAGCCCGGCCAGCCGGGCCACGGCCTCCGGCCGCAGCGCGAAGTAGGCCCACTTCCCGCGCTGCTCGCGCTCCAGCAGGCCGGCGTCGGTGAGCTTCTTGAGGTGATGCGACACGGTCGGCTGGGACAGGCCCAGCGGCTCGATCAGGTGGCATACGCACACCGGCCCACCGCTGGTGGCGAGGACGTTCACGATCCGCACGCGGGCGGGATCGGCCAGCGCCTTGAACACCTCCGCGGTGGCTGCCGCCTCGTCGTCGGACAGCGCCGGCGCCGCCAGCGGGCCGCAGCATGCGACGGGCTCGAGGGTGCTCTGCTCCGGATGAGTTCGCATCGATGATCGTCAATGTATCGAAGGTCATCGATGAATGCAAGGCGCGCGTCGGCGGCCCGGAGTACCGTGGGCCGGATGCGTCGTGAGGCCAGCTCGCTGTGGGTGGGATCCGTGCTCGGGATCGCGGTCGTGTGCGCCGGTGCCGCCTACCCCGTGACGGCCGCAGCTCTTCGCTACACCAGCGCATCGGTGATCACCACCACCCGCGCCCTGGCCGGCGGTCTGCTCATGCTGCCGGTGCTCAGGCTGACCGGCAGCAGGCTGCCCCGTGGACGCAGCGCGTGGGGGTGGGCCGTCGCGATCGCAATCGGCAACGTCGTGCTGACCCAGGCCGGGATCGCAGAGGGCACCCGGCTGGCCGGGGCCGCCATCGCCTCCGTGCTGCTCAACAGCGCGCCGTTCTTTGCGGCGCTGTTCGCGCGGATGTGGCTGGCCGAGCAGTTGTCTCGTCGGCAGGCGGTCGGGCTCGTGGTGGGATTCGGCGGGATCCTGGTCATCGTCGCCTCGCAGGGCGGGTCGACCGGCTCGGACGTCGGGATCGGGATCGTCATCTGCCTCAGCGGCGCCCTGGGCTGGGCCGCGGCGGGCCTCGGCATGCGCTATCTGAGCACCCGGGAGCGGGACTTCGACGTGTACGGCGCGACCACCGCCCAGTTCCTGTGCGGCGGAGTGCTGCTGCTGCCGTACCTGGTGACCACGCGGCCGACGCCCACCGACTGGTCATCAGCCGAGCTGTGGGCCAGCCTGGTGTTCCTGGTCGTGGGCGCGCAGGTGATCACCTACGTCGGCTTCTACGTCGCGCTCAGCCACTGGACAAGTGCGCGCGTGTTCTCGTGGACGTTCCTGGCGCCGGCGGTCGCGGTCGGCATCGAGGCGGCGCAGGGCAACCTGCCCGGCGCGGCGACCACGGCCGGATTGCTGGTCGTGATCGTCGGCGTGGCCCTGGTGACCGGGACCGGCCGATGAAGTTCGTACCAGACGCCGCGATTGGGTAGAAATCCACAAGGGCGTACATCCTGCTGTTCATCGTAATCGGGCTCGGCCTGGGCGAGACGATCGGTAGGAACGCGCTGGGTGGCGGCTATGACTATCGCGCCACCGTCGTGGTGTGGTTCCGCAGGTTCCTGCTGTTGAACCCGAAGCCCGACGACATGGTCGGCGCGCCGCTGGTGTATCAGCTGCACGTGGTGTCGGCGTGGCTGCTGATGTGGTATGGCCGTTCTCGCGCCTGGTGCATGCATGGAGCATTCCGTTGCAGTAAATCGGGCGCCCGTACATTCTGTATCGCCGCCGCTGGTTCACCCGCTGAGGCTTGTCTGCGCCTCGAGATGATGAAGCGACTTCTGACGCGACTCCCAGCCATCGTGCACGGATCGGACAACTTGCGCGGACACCGTTCCCCCTAACCCGCCAAGCGGAGCGGGACACTCGACACAGGAGGAACGATGTTCACACGCAGACTGAAGGCGTGGGCGGTGACAGGCGCGGTGGCGATCGCCGCACTGACGGGCGTCGTCGGCGTGGCAAACGCCGCGTCCGGTGGTTCGCCGACGGGCACGACGACGTTCGCAACGACCGGAGCCCCGAAGGCCCCGCCCGGCAACCCTGCCGCGATGACACATGGCCCGGGCGAGACGCTGCTCACGGGATCGGCCGCATCACGCGCGAAGGCGGCAGCGCTGGCCGCGGTGCCCGGGGCGACGGTGATCCGGGTCGAGACGGACTCTGCCGGCGCGGCCTATGAGGCGCACATGCGCAAGTCCGACGGCACGTACGTGACCGTGAAGCTGGACGCGGCGTTCAAGGTCACCGCCGTCCAGTCCGGGTTCGGCGCGGGCATGGCTCCGTAGGCACCGACCAGAACCGAGGCCAGGCCCCTCCGGACGAACCGGGGCCTGGCCTCGGGGGCCTGGCCCCTTCGACGGTTCCCGGGGGTAGCCGGTTTTTGGCTTCGCAGCGCCCGACCCGGAGCTGGTGGGCGAGGTGCTGGACGTGATGCGCGGCCTGGCCCGTGAGGGCATGACGATGATCGTGGTCACGCACGAGATCGGCCTCGCGCGCGAGGTCGGCGACCAGCTCGTGTTCATGGACGACGGCGTGGTGGTCGAGGCGGGGCCGCCCCGCGAGGTGCTCGGCGACCCGCAGCACCAGCGCACCCAGGCGTTCCTGTCCAAGGTGCTCTGACGGCGTCGCCAGGCGGCGGATCACAACTCGATGGAATTTTGGCCGGGCCTACCACGTCCTGTGGGCGACAGTTGCGCTTCTCCGCCGAACCGTACGCGGGGTCGCGTATGTTCCCAACGAAGGGGGAGACCATGGCAGGGACCCGTCGGCTACGCGTGCTCGTGGCGGTGAGCGCGCTCAGCCTCGCTGCGACAGTCGTCGCGGCGCCGTCCGCCTCGGCAGCCGTACCGGGCACGTACAGCTTCACGAACCAGTCGGGAGTGTCGTTCCCGCTGTACACCTCGGGGCTGATCATCCCCGCGAGCGGGGCTACGGATGACGCGACCATTCAGCTCACGACCACCTCGTCGGGTGCGTTCAGGCTGCCGTTCCCGCTGGTCGTGTACGGGCATAAGTACTTGAAGGTTGAGGTCTCGTCGAACGGAAACCTCCAGTTCGGAGGCTCGAACGACGACGCGTACTCGAACAACCCGCTGCCCGACCCGCAGTTCTACACGGGCGGCGCCAATGCGACGCTGTTCCCGTTCTGGGACGACCTGTACTTCGTGCCGTCGGACACCTCGCACTTCTTCCGCGAGGGGATCTACACGCACACCTCAGGCGCAACGGGGCACAAGACGTTCGTGATCTCCTGGCAGGGCCACTCCTATTCGAGCGAGTCGTATTTCGTGCTCGCGCAGGCAGTGTTCAAGCAGGGCTCGCAGACGATCAAGTTCCGCTACGGGGCGCCGGATAACCAGACCGGCTTTGCGCCGTCCGAGACGATCGGGACGCAGTTCATCAGCCCGACGACGTCGAACGACTTCCTGCAGCTCGCGTTCGACCCGCCGCCGCCGGGCGTGGTGTCGTCCGGCACGCAGTTCACCCTGACGCACCACTAGGCAGCGTCTTGGGTGTGCACCGCATCCCCGCCTGGTCAGGCGGGGATGCGGTCTCCGCGCCGCCGGCTACCGGCAGCTGCCGCCGTAGAAGTCCTGGCCGTCGAGGCCGGGGCCGGTGATCATCGGCCGGTTCGCTCCGCCGCCTGGGGCGTACGCCGTGTCGAACCACTGGCCGAAGAACCGGCTCAGCCGGGCCTGGCAGCTGCGGCTTTGCCGGGGCAGCCAGCGGTGGAAGACCCGCTCGAGTTGCGGCTCCGTGATGCTGCCCCCGCCGTAGGTGCCCTGGATCTGGCGCAGCGCCAGGCCGAAGCGAGTGGGTCCGAGGATCTGGCGCAGCGCGAGGTATGCGGCGGCCGGGCGTTCGTACGTGTTCGAGCCGTTGAACAGGTCGTACGCGTCCGGGTTTGACGGAGCAATCGTCCAGAACGAGCCGCCGGCCCCGTACACCGAATTGAAGTCGGCCACCAGGTCGGCCTGGAAGGCGGCCCGCCCGGGGGGCGTCGAGAGTCCGCCGGCGGCCACCGCGTCCTCACGTGCGCCGTACAGGAACTCCGCGACCGTGGCCATACCCTCCTTGAAGAACGTCATCCCGTAGCCGCCCTCGCTGACGTTGTCGCCCCACCACTGATGCATGTTCTCGTGGTACAGCGTGTCGGTGTCGATCGTGCTGCCCGAGAACGCGATCATCGTCTGCATCTCCTCGTCGAAGCTCGCGTTGGGGGTGCCGACGACGATCCCGTCCGAGGTGAACGGATAGGCCCCGGTGAAGCGGCGCTCGAACTCGGTGATCTGCGCCTGCTGCCGCATCACCGCCAGGTTCGCGGTGCGCTGGGAGGTGTTGATCGAACCGTCCTGCGCCCGGTAGTACGTGACGCCGTCGATCTTCTGCATGGTCAGGCTGTAATTCCCGACGCTGTCCTCGACCAGGTAGCTGGCCACCGGTGCGGCCGAGTGCCAGCGCCAGGTGACCGACCCGCCGGGGAAGGTCGTGCTCCGCGAGTGATGATGCACCGACACCAGCACGCCGTTGGCGATCGCCATGCGGCCGGCCGGGACCGTGTCCGCGAAGTCGTAGGTCGGCTTGGCCGTCGGGTAGTCGTTGAGCGGCATCCAATCCTCGGTGGCGACCGGTTCGGTGGTCACGAAGCCGCCGTCACGCGACCGGAACCAGCCCTCGGTGGTGCCGTCGCCGTCGTTGTGCACGCCGGGCCGCCCGGTATAGGCGACCGTGACGGTGAATGTGGCCCCATTCCGGATCGGCTCCCGCGGGATGATCACGAGCTTGTTCGCGGGGCACTGGGTGCCGTTCAGCGAGTTCTTGCCGGCGCCGGTCGAGAGCAGCTCGGGCTCGCACGCAGGCGGCAGCGGATTGTGGTTCGGGCCGCCCACCGGGGTGGTCTGCGACGCCTCGTGGGCGGCTGGATCCGGGTCGTTCTGACCCTTGGGGTCGCCCGGGTAGGTCGGCTGGACGAACCCGAAGCGGGCGGGGCGGCCGTTCACGGACACCGAATCGACCTGCATGTGGGGCCCGGCGGCGGTGTTGCCCGAGTGCCGCTCGAAGTCGAGGCTGAAGCTGGTCAGGCACTGGGTGGCACGATCGGTCAGGGCCACCCGGTTGCCGGGCAGGAACGTGTTCGTCGCGGAGTCGTACACCAGGTGCACGAGCGTGTGCAGGCTGGTGTAGCCGCCGTTTCCGGTCTCGGGGTACAGCCGCGCGCCCGGCGGCGACAGGGTGTGTGCGCCCGCGGAGCAGTGCATGGCCTGCGAGGCGCCGGCCGGCGCGGTTGACCCGACCCACAGCGAGGCCAGCCCTGCAAATGCCCCCAGGGCTCCGATCCGCAGCCGGTGCCTCGTGTTCGAGCTATTCAGCATCAGCCTCCCCTCCCTCGATGCTACACCGAGCGGCAACCCGTGAGATGTCACTCAAGCACCTCTTCGCCGCAATCGAACCGTTACAGGCGCGTGCAACGCTTTCCGCGTGTCCGCATTGGGCCCGCGTCTATCCGAGAGAGAGGTGCGTTCATGATCCGTTCCATCCACCGCCGGCGCGTCGCGCTTGCCGCACTCGCTGCGGTCGCCTCCGTTGCGAGTGTTGCCACCGCTGCGTACGCGCTGAACGCCTCCTCGCCACGGCCCCCGCTGCTGATCGGCGGCGGGTTCCTGCCCTCGCCGACCAGCCGTGACGCGTACCTGGTGAACATGACAATCGCGCCGTCGAGCGGCGATCTGACCGGGCCGGTGTGGGTGACGGCGTGCAACCGCGCCGTGTGTCACCGGGCGCAGGGCGGAGGCAGCCTTCCCATCGTGAACGTGCCGTTCAGGACAGGGCATCACCCGGCTGCCGGCACGCACGCCACCGTCGACGTGGCCGCGTGCAGTGCCGGCTTCCGCTGCGTGACGGTGCAGTTCTCCGGGGTCGTGCCGGCGCGCTGAGCGGAGATGGTGTAACGACCGCCCGTCAGGCGACGCGCTCGTGCGTCCACCAGGCGGCGAACAGGATCAGCGCCGCGGCGACGCCCAGGAAGAGGCCCAGCTCGGCGAACTGCAGCGACCAGAACTGGCTGGGCGGCCGGTACACCGCATGGAAGATCAGGTTCCCGGTGGACTTGGGCACGCCGAGCTGGGCGTTTCCGCCCAGGAATCCACCGCCCGACGCCAGCTGGTGACCGTTGACGACGATGTTCTGGCTGAGCACCTCGGCGTGTTGCAGGAAGTGTGGGTTCGGGTTGCCTCTCCAGGTCGCCGAGTGCGGCGAGACGAGCTGGTCGCGCAGCCAGTAGTCGACGAACACGCGCGTCGCGAAGTAGCCCACGAAGGCGACGGTGAGCGCGACGGCGGAGCGCCGCCAGACCGCGCCCAGTGCCAGCGCGAGGCCCAGCGCGAACAGCGTGTAGCCGATCACGGCGATGCCCGTGGTGTCGTACACGCCGGTGTCCAGCCGGCCGAACAGGTTGATCTGCGGCGTGCGCCACCAGGTGAACATCACGATCAGGATGCCGCTGGCCACGATCGACGCGACGATCGGCAGCGCCAGCTTCCCGGCCAGCCATCGGCGGCGGGTGATGCTCTGCGTCCAGGCCAGGCGATACGTCCCGTGCTCGAGGTCGAGGATAAACGGCGCGGCCAGCAGCACGCCGATCAGCCCGGGTATCAGCGTGAACCAGTTTGCGAGCTGGTTGAGCTTCTGGAACTCCATCTCGAACTCACCGATCCGGGCGGAGCACGCGCCCCCCTTCGCCGAGCCCAGGCACGACGACAGATCGTCCTGGTGATACACGTTCGCCATGTGGATGCCCGTGGGCACGAGCAGCGCTGCCAGCAGCCCCAGGACGACCACGGCGATCAGGGTCTCTGTCCGCTGCAATCGCCAGCTGACCCACGTCATGACGGCACCGCCTCTCGCATCGTGGTGTACGCGCCGTTCAGCCCCGGCCGGTAGCCGAGGTACGCCAGCACGATCTCCTCCAGGTCGACCTCGTGCTGCTCCCAGCACGAGTCGTAGACGTGGCCGTTCGCGCGCACGAGCAGCGTCGTCTGCCGCTCGGTATGGCTTTCGCGGACCACGTTGTGCACCCGGGCGACGCCGGCCGCGTCGCTGCGCGGTCCGGTCAGCAGGCGATGAGTGGCCAGGATCTCGGCGATCGGCCCGGCCAGCTGCGTGCGACCGGCGGCGAGCGTGACCAGATGGTCGCACACACGCTCCAGCTCCGACACGATGTGAGACGACAGGATGACCGTCATCCCGGTCTCGGCCACCGCCTCCATGACGGCGTTCAGGAACTCGCGCCGGGCCAGTGGGTCGAGTGAGGCGACCGGCTCGTCGAGCACCAGCAGCTCCGGCTGCTTGGCCAGTGCGAGGGTCAGCGCCACCTGCGCCTGCTGGCCGCCGGACAGCTTGCCGACCTTGTGGCCGGGCTTCAGGCCGAGGTACTCGATGCGCCCTCGCGCGATGCGGTCGTCCCAGTGCGGGTTCAGCTTCCGCCCCAGGGTCAGCGTGTCCGAGACCGTCAGATTGCGGTACAGCGGGTGATCCTGGGCGACGAATCCCAGCCGCGGCAGGACGGCGCCGGCGTCGTCCCGCGGGGAGTGTCCCAGCACCTCCACCGACCCTTCGGTCGCCCTGGCCAGCCCGATCATCATGTGCAGCAACGTCGTCTTCCCGGAGCCGTTCGGGCCGACCAGCGCCGTCACCGATCCGGCCGGGATCTCCAGCGAGCAGTCGCGCAGCGCCCACGTCGATCCATAGCGCTTGCCCAGCCCGCCCGTGCGAACCGCCAGCAGCTCGTTCATGCCACCCTCGTTTCAGACGCAGGGCGAACCGCCTCGGCGAACAACGCCCTGATGCTCTCCTCGTCGAGGTCCGCCGCCCGCGCGCGGGCCACCCAGCGGTCGAGCGCCGAGCGCAGCGCCTTCAGCTCATCGGCGGGCAGCGGCGCCGACCCGGTGGCCACAAACGTGCCGACCCCGCGCCGACCTTCGACGAGGCCCTCCAGATCGAGCTGCCGGTACGCGTGCAGCACGGTGTTGGGGTTGATCGTGAGCGTGGCCACGACCTCCTTCACCGTCGGCAGCTGATCCCCAGGACACAGGATCCCGAGCCGGATCGCCTGCCGCACCTGCTGTACGAGCTGCAGATAGGCCGGCACCCCGGATCGGCTGTCCAGATGGAACTCGATCATCGCCAGATCATTTCTCTAGTCATCTAGATAAATAGAGTACCCAGCGCGCGGCCGTCTGTCAAGGGACCGGGAGAGGGGAGGTGTCAGGCGGCCGCGCGCAGCAGCGCGGCGGTGGCGGCCGCGGCGATCACCACGATCAGGAACGGCGCCCGCCGCCACACCAGCACGGCCGCGACCAGCAGCGCCGGCACGCGGGCGTCGATCACCAGCCGATGGCCCTGGCCCACGGTCTGCACGAGGATCAGGGCGGCCAGCAGCGGGACGGCCACCATGTCCAGCACCTGCCGCACGCGCGGGCCGAGCTGCCGCCCGCCGGCGAACACCGGGCCGGCCGCCTTCAGCCCATACGACACGCCGCTCAGCGCCAGCAGCACCGACCAGCTCATGGGCGGACTCCTCTGGCCACGAGCACGCCCGGGATGACGCCGGCCAGTGCCGCGATCACCGGCACGCCGGCGGGCGCGACCGGCACCAGAACCAGCGCGATGATGGCGCCGGCGATTGCCGCCACCGGCGCTCCCGGCCGCCGCAGCTGCGGAGCGAGCAGGGCCAGGAACGCCGCCGGGAACATCGCGTCCAGCCCCAGCGCGCGAGGGTCGCCGATGCCCCCGCCCGCCAGCGCGCCGGCCAGGGTGCCCGCGTTCCAGAACACCCACACGCAGATCCCGGTGGTCAGGAACGCGCGGCGGGCCGTCGCGGGATCGTCCTGCGCCCGTGCCATGGCCGTCGTCTCGTCGATCACCAGGTGGGCGGCGATTGCGCGATCCCGCAGCCGCTTCGGCATGATCGGCGCCAGCGACAGCCCGTAGGCGGCGTTTCGCATCGCCAGCATGACGGCTGGGCCCGCCGCGGCCAGCGCGCCGCCGCCGCCCGCCAGCACGCCCACGAACGCGAACTGCGAGGCGCCGGTGAACACCAGCATCGACATCACGCAGGCCTGGGCGGGACTGAGCCCGCCGGCCACCGCCAGCACGCCGAAGGAGACGCCGTACACGCCCACCGCGACGCCGATGCTGAGGGCGCCGCTGAGGATGTTCGCCCGGGGGTGCTCGATTGCGGCGTCCATGCCGACACGATAGCCATGGACGGCGGGTGATTTGTAGCGTTCTCCTCGCTCGCATCGCCCGTCTGTGGCATCATCTGCCAATGGATGCCCTTGATCGCGCAATCCTGCGTCAGCTCCAGGAGGATGGGCGGCTGACCAACGTCGAGCTGGCCGATCGCGTGCGGCTCTCGCCGTCCCCGTGTCTGCGGCGGGTGCGCGCGCTGGAGCGGGCGGGAGTGATCCGCGGCTATCACGCGGACATCGACCCCGTCGCCGTCGAGCGGGGCTTCGAGGTCACCGTACACGTCGAGCTGACGCTCAAGGACCGGGCCACGGTGGAGGCGTTCGAGGCCGGCATCGCCGCCTTCGACGAGGTGGTCGAGTGCCGGCGCATGTTCGGGCTGCCGGACTACGTGGTGCGCGTCGCGGTGGCCGACCAGCACGCCTACGAGTCGTTCTACATGAGCAAGCTGGCCGAGTTGCCCGGCCTGGCGCGCGTGAACTCGCAGTTCACGATGAAGATGGTCAAGCGCGGCGGCGCGCTTCCGATCTGACCGTCTGTCCCAGCCCGGTCAGGCGCGCGACCAGGCTCCATGCATGGCGCGCGGCACGGGTCGTCGGTCCGCGGTCACCGGGCGGGCCGGATGCGCGACGCCGGTCGGCCGCCACACGGGCGGCGTGGTCGAACGATCACCAGTGGGCCGAGACATGCGGTGGGTAGTAGTCGAGCACGCAAGGGGATGGTACGCCTCACACCTGCCCGTGGAGGTGAGCGGACTATCCTCCTGGCGTCGCCGGGCTGGGCAAGGCTGAGGAGGCTGCGTCATGACACTCGCGGTTCGGGCCGTGTTCTGGGTACTCGCGTACCTCGGCGTGGTGCTGGCGCCGCTGGTGTTCGCGCTGATCGGCGCCAGCCAGCCCGACCACAGCTTCGTCACGAACTTCTCCGTCGCGCTGGGGTTCGTGGGCCTGGCCATGATGGGCCTGGAGTTCGCGCTGGTTGCCCGCTTCGAGACCGTCGCCGCGCCGTTCGGCGAGGACGCGCTGCTGCAGTTCCACCGCCAGATCGGCTACGTCGGGCTGGTGTTCGTGCTCGTGCATGTCGCCATCTCGGCAAACTGGCATCAGCTCACGTTCCAGAATGCGATCCGCGCGCCGGGGCTGGTGTGGTTCGGAATGGCGGCGTTCCTGTCGCTGCTGGTGCTTGTCGCCACCTCGGTGTGGCGGAAGCGGCTGCGCCTGTCCTACGAGTGGTGGCATCGCGCGCACACGGTGCTGGCGGTGGTCATCGTGGTCACGGCCCTGGTGCACATCTACTTCGTGGACGAGTACGTCAACTCGCTGATCAAGCAGGTGCTGTGGGGCCTGATGACCGCCGCCTTCGTCGCGCTTTCCGTGTGGGTGCGGGTGGTGAAGCCGTGGACGATGCGGCGGCAGCCGTGGCGTCTGGAGCGGGTGGGCGGGGAGCGAGGACAGACAACGACCCTGGCCCTCAGCCCACCGCCCGGGATGCGGTTCCGCTTCGAGCCCGGCCAGTTCGCGTGGTTTGCCTTCGGCCGCTCGCCGTTCTCGCTCACGAAGCACCCGTTCTCGTTCTCCTCCAGCGCCGAGCAGGCCGGGGCCGAGATCGCCGTCAAGGCCCTGGGCGACTTCACGTCGCGCATCTCCGAGCTCGAGCCGGGCACCGCGGTGTATGTCGACGGGCCGCACGGCGTGTTCTCGATCGACCAGTCCGAGGGAGCAGGGTTCGGGCTGATCGCCGGCGGCGTCGGCATCGCCGGCCCCATGAGCATGCTGCGCACCCTGGCGGATCGCGCCGATGTGCGCCCGGTGGTGCTCGTGTATGCGAATCGCGACTGGGAGGGGGTGGCGTTCCGCGAGGAGATCGAGCAACTGACGCAGCGCATCGATCTGTCCGTCGTGCACGTGCTGGAGCATCCGCCGGCGGACTGGACGGGCGAGACCGGCTATGTCACACGCGATGTGCTGTCACGCCACCTGCCCCACAACTTCCAGCGGTTCCAGTACTTCATCTGCGGGCCGGCGCCGATGATGGATGCCTCGGAGGCCGCGCTGCTCGAGCTGGGCGTGCCCGGCGAGCGCGTGCACACGGAACGGTTCGACATGGCGTAGGAGCAGAGACGATGCGACAGACGCAGATGACACGCCTGGTGTGGATCATCGCCGGACTGGCGGTGGCCGCGAGCGTGGTGTTCGCGCTCATCCAGCGCTGAGCGCGTCTACGCCGGTTCGCGGCCGAGGAAGGTCTGCTGCAGGGACTCCGACTCGTGCACCGAGACGACCAGCAGCGGCTCGCTGCCGGTGTTGCGAAAACCGTGCGGGGTGTGCGGAGGCACAACCAGCATCTGCTCCGGGCCGAGCTCCACGACGTCGTCGCCGGCCGTCCAGCGGCCGTGCCCCTCGAGCAGCAGGAACGTCTCGGAGTAGGGGTGGACGTGCAACTCGACGGTGCGCCCCGGCGGCGTGCGGACGACGAACATCGTCACTCCGACGTCTGCCCGTGGGCCGCCCTCGAACAGCCAGGCGGTCGGGCTGCGCTGCAGGTCGGCGAGGTCGAACACGGAGATCTGGGGGCGTGTGCTCATGCCCATCAGTCTGCCATGCGCGCCGCCGCACCGCCTGATGGTCGGGCAGGCCGTCGAGGTACGCGCACGATGCGTCAGTTGGCGCGTTTCCATCGTTCCTCCGCCAGCGCGGATGCGCGCCCGGCATGCGCGACGTCGAGGTGGGGGATCAGGTAGCAGCGCGGGCACGGCCGTGCCGACTCGGCCGCCAGCTCGCGCCGCATCAGGGGCGTGATGCCGCCCACCACCAGTCCGCATTGGGTCTTCTGCGCGCGGCCGGGCTCCGGGTCCGCGGGCTCGTGATACGTCGCCTCCTGGCTGCCCCTGCGGATGACAAACACGACGTCCGACACCCAGCGCAGTTTAGCCGGGGCCAGCAACAGGGCCGTCGTCCGTCCGAGGAGGCGCAGTGTGGCATCAATCATCTCGATCGGCGAGGGTAGGAGGACCCTGATGATGCTCGGATTCTCAGCTCGCCGGCTCGCAGGCCTCGCCCTCACCGCGGTGATGACGGCGGCAGCCGGCACGCTCGATCTGACCGGCGCGAACGGCACCGCCGTCTTCATCACGTCGGCGGTCGCGCTGGCGGGGCTCGCGTGGATCGTGTCGGT
>JBQCGJ010000006.1:0-13884 GCA_051955775.1 Gaiellales bacterium
CTGCGCAGGCGTCGCGGCGACGGCCGCCGCCAGTACAAGCCCCAGAACCACTGCGGTCGCCGATCTCATGCGCTCCCTCCCCCAAACGCAATCCACGTCGGGGCCGACTCTATCCAGTCCCCGCCAGATCGAGACTGCCCCATCCAATCCCCGCCCAATCCCGGCTGGGATCCGGAGTAAGGTGCTGATGGTGGAAAGCGACCGTGAGTCGGCTCGGATGCTCGCCCGACAGGCGCGGCGATCCCAGATCCGGCGGCGCCGAGCGGTGGCCGGCGCGGTCGGGGTGCTGGTCGTGCTGGCGGTCGCGGCGCTCGCCGTGCCGGGCTTCGGGCGCGATTCCCACACCGGCGCGGGCGGGCCGGCGGCCGCAGCTATCCGGCGCTCCACGCACCACCGCTCGACACCGCCCAAGAGCTCCCCCGCCGCGCAGGATCCGAGCTCCGGCACCGCGGATCCGCTCAACGTCTACGCCGGCACCAGGCCGGGCATGTTCAGCCCGGCGGTAAAGGGCATGCCGGAGCGCGTGTACGTACCGAACAGCGTGTCGGGCACCGTGTCCGTGATCGACCCCAGAACGTTCCGGGTGATCCGCACGTTCCGCACCGGCACCCTGGACGAGCACGTGACCCCCGGCTGGAACCTGCGCTGGCTGTACGTGAACAACACGTCGTCCAACTCGCTAACGGTGATCAACCCGCGCACATCGCAGCCGGTGCGCACGATCCACGTCCCCGATCCATACAACATGTACTTCACGCCCGACGGCACCAAGGCGATCGTGGTGGCCGAGGCGTTGCAGCGCCTGGACTTCCGAAGCCCCCTGAACTGGCGGCTGATCCGCAGCGTGCACATCCCCGCCGCCGGCCCCGACCACCTCGACTTCTCTGCCAATGGACGGTTTCTGCTCATCAGTTGCGAGTACAGCGGGATGCTGTACCGGATCGACACCCACTCGATGCGCATCACCGGGTCGGTGCACGTCAGCGGGCTCCCGGTGGACGTCAAGCTGTCGCCGAACGGCCGCCTGTTCTATGTCGCCAACCAGGGGCTCAGCGGCGTCAGCATCATCTCCGCGCGCACACTCAGGGTGGTCGGCTTCATCCACACCGGGTACGGCTCCCACGGGCTCGCCATCAGCCGCGACACCCGCCACCTGTATGTCGCCAACCGCATCGCAGGCACGATCTCGGTGATCAGCTTCGCCACCCACCGCGTGGTCGCCACCTGGCACGTCGGCGCCAGCCCCGACATGCTCCAGGTCTCCCCGGACGGGAGCCAGCTGTGGGCGTCCAACCGGTTCAACAACACCGTGTCCGTGATCGACACTCACACCGGCCGGGTCGTCCACACCATCTCGGTCGGCGTCAGTCCGCATGGTCTGGCGTTCTTCCCTCAGCCCGGCCGGCACAGCCTCGGCCACAACGGCGTGTATCGCTGACCGGGTGAGGGACGGCTGAGGTGCTGACCGGGATCAGGCTTGCCTGCTGGGCCGTCACGGCCGTCGCATTCGTCGCCATGCTGGTCTCCGCCAACACCCGCGGCAGACGGTTCTGGCTGTTTGGCGCCGTCACCATCCTGGCCGTGGCGGTGGCCGGCAATCGCGATCTGGCGCAGGACGCCGCTCACTCGATCCTCCGCCGCTAACCCCCGCCCCTCCCGCTGCCGGTGCAGGAGAGGCGGGAGGCTTCGGCTCAGTGCTCGGGATCGAGCCCGTTCCAGGCAGGCACGCGAACCGTGCGATGGCCCGGCACGCCGCCCAGCACAACGAGCCGCAGACGCGTGTCGTTCGTGCGGTCGACCTCGTGGATCTGGCCCAGCGGATTGGCCTGGATCTTGATGTAGTAGATGCCGTTGGGCAGTCCTGTGATGTTGAACGACTGCTCTGGCAGATACTGGAAATACGTGTCGCCCCAGCCCGAGGGCAGGGTCTCACGCGTCCACAGCGACGTGGCATAGCCGCACGCGCCCTGCAGGCCGATCGAGTACGGCTGCCACACGGCGCCTCGGATAAGCAGGTCGATGGGGTCGGTGGGGGCCAGGCAGAACCCGACCTTGCGGCTGCGCACCACCTGCGTCTTCGTGCGGTCGAGCAGGGAGTATCCGGCGAACTGCTCGAAGTGCCACTCCTGCTCACTGGGGCTGGAGTCGAACTGCATCGTGCCGGCCGGCGCCCGGCCCACGGCCTTGCCGTGGCGGAAGAAGTACTGGTACGCCTTCATGGTGTTGGTGCCGGGGATGCGGAAGCCCTCGACATCCATCGGCGCCTGGCCGGCGTCCCAGATGGTGGCGCCGAAGTCCAGGAAGTCGCCGGAGTTCTTGACGTGCCGCGTCACGATGCCCCAGGACGGCAGCGGAATCAGATCCGGCTCGGTGCTCGGCTTGGGATGCTTCATGATCGGCACGGACGGCAGCTGACTCAGGCCGGCCGTCCTGCGCGTGGCCGCGCCACCGCACGGTGGGCACGGCGGCGGCTTGACCACGCTCAGCGAGATCATGGTGGACGCCTCGGCCTGCGGGATGTGGAACAACGCCGCGTATCGCGGGTCGACGGCGATGGTCACCGAATACGAGCCGAGCGGAAGCTGCACCGACGGCGCCTGCTCGCCGAGATTCACCGCCCAGCCGCGGTTGACTCCCCACACCTGGCCGACCGTGAACGGGTTGCCGCCGCAGAACTGCGGGAATGTCGGGTTGAGCGGGCCGCTGGGGTCGATCCGCTGCGGATCGAAGCTGTTCGGGCAGAACTCCGCACCGCGCTGCGCGACCACTTGTCCGGACGAGGAGCGGATCGTGTAGTGCAGAAACTGACTGAGGCCGAACCAGTTCGTCACTGTCCAGGAAGGCAAGGGGTCCGATCTGTCCTCGACGATCTGGCTGACCTGGATCGGCTTGCTGTACCGCGGACGGGCCACGTTCAGCTGGAACGGTGCGCCGCTGTCCCCCATGTAGACACCGAGATCCAGATAGACGGGCTGGTTTCCATACTTGTAGAGCTGGACGCTGTGGGACGCGGTTATCAGGCCCAGGTGCGAGGTACCCGACCCCGCGGCGGCCGCCGGCGCGGCCGCCGCCAGCGCCAGCAGGCACCCCACCAGCGCGATCCGTATGCGCACCGATGACATCTCTGCGACCTCCTGCTCGACGACGGACGAATCCTCCGCATAGGACGCTTCGGGCGCGCCGCGGGTTCGTATCAAATGGGTAACGAAATGCGTCGTCCAGCGGGTAACCGCGTCATCATTCGCACGGGCTTTGTACAGTCTGCGCCATGTCTCGTCGCGCGCTCGCAGGCATCCTGGTCGTGATCGCCGTGATCCTCGCCATCGGCGGTATCTACGAGTACAACCAGAAGGTCACCTGCGGCCCCGGGTCGAAGTCGACCTGCACCGCCGGCAAGCGCCGCCACCCCCGTCGCGCCGAGGCGCTGTGGGTGATCAGCGGCGTGCTGGTGGTCGTGGCCGGCGGGCTGCTGCTGACCGACCGCCGCTAGAAGGTTGCTGCCACGCCGGCGTGATGGCGTGGCAGCAACCATCTAGACGGCGCCCCTCCACGCCCGGCGTCAATCGGGCCGCAATCGGTCCAAGCCGGTTCCCATATGGGCTGGCTAGCGTCGGCTCAGAATGCCGGACCGCCCGCCTCTCCAGCCTGAGCAGCCAACGGTTCGGTGGCCGGCCTGACACACGCCTCGAGCGCCTTCACCACATGGCGCGCGCGATCGACCATGCTCGCCGCGCTGATCGCGGTGGTGGCGGCGGCCGGCGCCTGCGGGCAGGCCGTTGACACCCCCCGCAACATCGAGGCGGGCATCCACAAGATCCGCCACGTGATCATCATCGCCCAGGAGAACAGGTCGTTCGACTCCTATTTCGGGACGTTCCCCGGCGCGGACGGTATCCCGATGCACAACGGCGTGCCCACCGTGTGCGTGCCCGACTACGCGCGGCACATCTGCCAGCGCCCGTACCACGACCGCTCGCTGGTCAACTGGGGCGGCCCACACGGCCCCGTCAACGCGATTTCGGATGTCGGCAACGGCCGCATGGACGGCTTCATCCGCGAGGTCGAGCGCGCGCCGTCGGGATGCCTCAAGCTGCGCGGCGTGATCGACCCGCAATGCCGGGCGTCGGCGGCGCGGCCGGACGTGATGGGCTACCACACGGCGGCCGAGATCCCCAACTACTGGGCATGGGCGCACCGCTACACCCTGCAGGACCACATGTTCGGCGCGACCCTCGGCTGGAGCCTGCCCGCCCATCTGTACGCCGTGTCGGCCTGGTCGGCCCGCTGCCGCACCCTGTCGCCGATGAGCTGCCGGTCAGCGCTCGGCGCGCGCCGTCACGGCACCGGCCCGAACACCATGCGCCCGATGGCGCCGTTCGCGTGGACGGACATCACCTATCTGCTGTACATGCACCACGTCAGCTGGCGGTACTTCGTGCAGAAGGGGCATCGGCCGGACTGCGCCTCCGGAGCGATGACCTGCAAGGACCCCCTGCTGTCGGCCAATACGCCCAGCATCTGGAACCCGCTGCGCGGGTTCGAGACCGTCCGCGCCGACCATCAGCTTGGGAACATTCAGCCCACCCGGCGGTTCTTTGCCGACGCCCGCCGGGGCACGTTGCCGGCCGTGAGCTGGATCGTGCCCAGCGAGCGCGACTCCGAGCATCCGCCGGCCTCGATCCGGGCCGGTCAGGCATACGTGACCAGCATCGTCGATGCGGCCATGCGCAGCCCGGACTGGAAGTCGACCGCGATCTTCCTGTACTGGGACGACTGGGGTGGCTTCTACGACCACGTGGCGCCGCCCCGGGTCGACGGCAACGGATACGGGCCGCGGGTGCCTGGACTGGTCATCAGCCCGTATGCCCGCCGCGGCTACATCGACCACCAGATCCTGTCCTCGGACGCGTACCTGAAATTCATCGAGGACGATTTCCTGGGAGGGCAACGGCTCAACCCAGCCACCGACGGCCGGCCCGACTCACGTCCTGACGTCCGCGAAAACCTGCCGATCCTGGGCAACCTGGCAGCCGACTTCGATTTCACCCAGCCCCCCGCGCCGCCGGCGCTGCTGCCGCTGTACCCGACCTCCAGGCACCCGCGATAAGCGGCCCCTCAGGGGACGGCGCCGGGGGCACACGAGTTGTCGCCGCCGCCGGTCAGCGCGGTCTCGACCGCCGTGATCGATCCATCGATGGTGAGCCGCAGATCGCCCGGCACCGACGTGCGAACGATGGTCATGCCGTCGCGGGTGGCGGACAGGCAGACGCCTGACGGCGCGTGCCAGTACGGCGTGTACCGGATGCGCAGCAGGAACGTGCCCGGGCGGCGCACGTCGATCCGCACGTCCGCGGCGTCGACGCGGGTCAGCGTGGCCGCGCCCGGGGTCGCCGCCGACAGCAGCGCCGTTGGGTGCGGCACGCCGTACACGGTCCAGTTGGGCAGGCGCGCGACAACCGACAGTCCCGACCGCCCCGAGCGCAGCAGCGCGGCCTCAGACTGCGCCGTGTAGTCCAGCGCACCGGCGGGCAACAGCACGTACCGCACCCCCATCCGGTGGAGCCATTTCCGGTACGCCCGTGGCGTCAGCTCGTCACCCCGGTACAGCACCTGATTCTCAGGGTAGTCGTCCTGGCGGTACCACCCGCGCGCCAGGGAGACCCCGTCCTTGGCCAGGTAGTACGCCTCCCAGTGGCCCCAGGTGGCGACCACCTCCACCCTTGAGACGGGCCGCCGGTGCGCGGCCAGGAAGCGGATCACGGGCGTCCAGAAGGCGGGTGAGGCCGCCGGTTGGGCGCCCGCGCTGTAGGCATCCGCGACCGCCGGCGCGACCTGGACGGCAAGTGCGCAGGCCACGATCACCGCGACCTGCGGCCGCGATCGCAGCCGGCCGGCCCGAGCCGCGATCCACAGGATGGGGGCGCCTCCGATCGTGAACAACCGGATCGCATTCGAGCCCACAGGGCTGGGAATCAGGAAGGCCCCGACGTTGAGCAGCAGGTAGACGACGAAGAACGCGCGCAGGTCTGCCGCCCGCCCGCGGATGCCCGTCAGGTACAGCCCGGCCGCGGTGAACGCCACCACGATTGCCAGATCGGACGGCGCATAGGCGTAGAACGACGCACTCGAGAACACCCTCGCCCACACGGCCGCAACCGACAGCAGCACGCCCACCACCACCACATGGCGGTGGTATCGGCGCAGCACCCCGAGCGGGCGGGGATCGCCGGCGACGCGGGTGGCGAGGGCCACCAGCAGCATCAGGAAGGCCAGCGGCGACGCCGCGGCCGAGCCCAGCGCGAACAGCGCGAACACCGCCCACGAGGCGCGGCGGGCGGCAACCAGGCCGGCCGTCGCCAGCGCCAGCCCGGTCAGGAACGGATACATCCCGAACACCATCAGCACGGCCGTCGCCGACACGGCGAACACCAGTGCCGGGGCGCCCGCCGTGCGCCCCCAGCGCCGCCGCGCGAGCGCACCGAACGAGCCTGACAGCAGTCCGGCCGAACCGACGGCAAGCGGCGTGATGCCGATCAGCGACGCGAGCGGATAGAAGAGCAGGCTGTAGGTCACGAACTGGTAGCGCCCGGCGTACCAGTAGTTGTTCCAGATCTGCAGCCCGGCGTGGGCGTATGCCCAGGTCTGGAACAGGTGCGCCGGCCTGTCCACGCCAGGCGGCCCGAACACTGCGATGGCCGCCGCGACGACCAGCCCGACGACCGTGCACTGGACGGAGGAGCGGCCGAGTGCACGTCTCGCCGCCATGAGCGACGGGTCATCCACGGCCGCATGATCACGACCGCCGGTGTGAGCCGGATTGACCCGCATTCCTATCCGGTACCCCGCCTACCCGGTTTCGTGCGCGCCGTTCGTCAAGACCGGTGACCCATGAATCACCGCGCACGCGATGGTCGTGTGCACCCAGACGCCGATGCCCAAGTCGTCAAGCGAACACCGCCCAAAAAACGATCGATCTGATCGGGGTCCAAGGGGCGGTTACCACGCAGGGGTCACGTTCGAGGAAGGCGCACCCGGCGCCCTCTCAGATCGGGCTGCCCCCTGCCCGACGACAGGGGTCACTCGTGATGAACTCAGCAGTCAGGCGGCGGCTCGCGATCGGCGCGGCCGCGCTTACTCCGCTCTCTCTCGTGATGCCGGCGCTGTCCAGCATCTCCACTGCCTCGGCGGCCACATCGACGCCGAGCTACACCTGGCAGAAGGTGATCGACAACGGCGGTCGCGCCAATGCGATCTGCGCCGATCCCAACGACGCCGGCCGCATGATGGGCATGGGCGACGTGTGGGGTCCGCATGAGACGCTCGACCAGGCCAACACCTGGCTTCCCCGGTTCCAGGGCGCGAGCGGCATCGGCGACATCTACGGCCGGGCCTGCGCGTACTCGCTCAAGTACCCGGGACAGGCGTATGTCGGTATCGGCACCCTCAAGGGCGGCGGCGGCTACTTCGGCGTCATCAACGGCTGGAAGCTGACCAGGCAGTCCACCGCCGCTGCGTTCGGCACCAACCAGGCCTCCGGCGCTGCCGGCACGACGCCCCGCGCGGTCGGAAACCTGATCCAGGTCGACTACGACACGGCGTCCAACACCGAGTACATCTTCGCGCTGACGAACAGTGGTCTGCAGCGCTCGACCGACCAGGGCAAGACCTGGACGAAGATCGCGGGTCTGCCCAGCGGGACGATCTGGAAGGCGCTGGAGCTGGCCAATGACGGCTCGCTGTACGCCGCCAGCTACTCGGAGAACCAGACCTCCGGCAGCAAGCTGTACCACGTCACCAACCCCCGCACGAGCGCCAGCATGACGCCGGTCTCGGGCGCCCCGGGCGTCGTCGACGACATGGCTTCCGTCGGCTCGAACGTGCTGATCGCCGCCGGCCCCGGCGGGCTCTATCAGGTGTCCGGCAACACGGCCAGCAAGGTGAACACGACGGCGTTCAACACCACCAGCCTGGACACCATCGCGGCTGCCGGCAACGTCGTGGTCGCGGCCACCGCCAGCCATGCCAGGAACACCGCTCTGTGCGAGGCCCGTTCGACCGACGGCGGCAAGACGTGGACGTGGCAGAAGAACGTCAAGATGACCACCCTGGGCACGAACCGCGCCTACTGGCTTGGCAACGGGCTGGCCGCGTACGGCGGAAACCTGTTCGGCGCCAGCCAGATCGCGATCGACCCGCAGAACCCGAACTTCGTCAGCATCGCCGGCAAGGGCGGCTTCTGGGCCACGCATGACGGCGGCCAGACGTGGTATCCGGCCGGCAACGGCGCGGGCGGCTCTGAGGTGTCGAACATCAAGGTCAGCCCGACCAACCCAAACCAGATCACCACGAATGACGTCGACTGGACCGGCATCCAGACCAGCGACAAGTTCGCGTCCTACACCAGCACCGGCAGCCCCGGCTCGTTCGCCGCGGCGCACCTGACTCGCAGCGCCGGCGGTCACACCTACAAGGTGGACGTGAACGCTGACACCATCACGATGGACGGCCAGTCGATCGCCGACGACTACGCGAAGGCTGCGCTGGCCAACGCCCACGACCTGCAGGTCGCTCCCGACGGCACTCTCTACGTCGCCCTGTACGGCGGCGGCGTGCTCAAGGGCACGCTCGGCGGTTCCAGCCAGACCGCGACCGCTCCCGCCAACACGACCGCTCCCTCGATCTCCGGAACGGCGCAGGTCGGGCAGACGCTGAGCGTGACCAGGGGCACGTGGACGGGCTCCCCCGCTCCCACGGTGACTGACCAGTGGCAGCGCAGCACCCCCTCGGGCTGGACGACCATCTCCGGCGCCACGGGCTCGAGCTACACGCTCGTCTCGGCTGATCAGGGCGCGACCCTCCGCGTCGCGGAGACCGCCACCAACTCGGTCAAGTCCGTCACCGCCAACTCGGCACCGACCGTGACCGTGACGGGCGCCTCACAGACCGCGACGGCTCCGAGCTCGGTGACCGCGCCCAGCGTGTCGGGTGCGGCCCAGGTCGGTCAGGCCCTGACCGTCACCAAGGGCACGTGGAACGGCTCGCCCGCTCCCTCCGTGTCCGAGCAGTGGCAGCGCAACACCCCCGGTGGCTTCGTGAACATCACCGGCGCCACGGGCTCGAGCTACACGCTCGTCTCGGCCGATCAGGGCGCGACCATCCGCGTGATCGAGACGGCCACCAACTCGGCCGGCTCCGCTACCGCCACCTCGACGGCGACCGCGACTGTCACCGCCGCTCCGGTGTCCGGGCTGAAGGCGACGCTGAACGTGACACAGAAGAGCTCGCGGGCGTTCACCGCCAGCTTCACGGCGGGCCAGAAGAGCACCGTCACGATCACCATCGTGAACAGCGCCGGCAAGACCGTCCGCAACCGCTTCTACCAGCAGTCGGGCGTGACCTCGGGCGCGCCGATCTGGTACGCCAAGGACGACTCCGGCAAGAACGTCCCGTCCGGCAAGTACACCCTCAAGCTGACCGCAACGGCCAACGGCAACACGGCCACCGCCCAGCAGACGGTGACCGTCTGAGACACCAGCCGCGCCGCCTCGCGGCAGGCACGAGAGACCTGGGGAGCGGGGCGAATTTCGCCCCGCTCCCCGCGTCTTTCACCATCCGCGGCAGCCCGGTTGGCCGCTCAGGCGAGGTCGGAGACGACGATGCGCAGCCCGGTGTCCATGTGGGACTGACGCCGCAGGGATCCATGGCGGGCGTCCCAGGCGCCCGACGCGAGGTCGCGGCGCAGACGGGCGACGCCCGCCGCAACCTGATCTGCCGGAAGCAGCCGAAATCCCGACATGTTCCGGCGCACGGCCGGGTCGAGGT
This sequence comes from Gaiellales bacterium, assembly GCA_051955775.1. Taxonomy (GTDB): domain Bacteria; phylum Actinomycetota; class Thermoleophilia; order Gaiellales; family JAICJC01; genus DASUHT01. Next base: position 9,823 of record JBQCGJ010000006.1, read on the forward strand.
ACGCCTCGGGCCGTGCCAGGAACGCCTCGGTGAAGCCGTCGATGCAGCCCACCGGAACGCGAAGCGTGAGGATCTGGGTGCGTCCGCCCAGCCGTTCGGCGATCGCCCGCGGCCGCATCTCGGCCCTGGTACAGGCGTCCGCGATCCCCGGGAAGTACTCCCCGGCCAGCCACAGCCGGGTGAGCACGCCGATGTCCCCCACGACCACCACCACTCGCCGGGCGACCCGCCGCAGCTCACCCAGGCCGGCCGCGGGATCGCTCCAGTGATGCACGGTATGCACCGCCATGGCCGCGTCGAAGCTGCCGTCGACGAAGGGCAGCCGCTCGGCGGACGCCACCACCGCCGGAACGGCGTCCGCGGGACGCTGGGCGATCATCACCGTCGAGGGCTCGACAGCCACCACCGTCCGGTCGCGTGGCTCGTACGCCCCCGCACCGGCGCCGACATTCAGCACCGTGCGGGCGTCTCCCAGGGCGGCGTGGATCTGGCAGGCCAGGTCCGGGTCCTCGCGGCGGGTTGCCGTGTAGGTGGTTCCGAGCCGATCGTAGCGGGGCGGACCCATAGCGTTCATACTATATAGCATATATGCGCTGTGTAGGCAGGCGGAAGTGCGCAAGCGCGATCAAGCGGCCACCCCGCCCAGGTGGCACCATCGGGATCGTGAGCATCACCACCGACAGGCTGACGCGCTTCCTGGACGTCCTGGAGGAGACGCTCGACGACCGCCGGGCCACTCCCGAGCTGGTCGCGTCTCAGCTGCACCTGTCGCGCTTTCACGTCGACCGGCTGGTGTCGGCAGCGATCGGCGAGCCGCCGGTCAGGCTGCGCCGGCGGATCCTCCTGGAGCGCGCGGCGCATCGCCTGACGACCACCGAGGACGACCTGCTCGCGGTGTCGCTGGACGCCGGCTACGCGTCACACGAGGCGTTCACCCGCGCCTTCTCCCGTGCCTACGGACGACCGCCCTCGAGATGGCGGCTGGATCCGGGGAGCTACCGCATTGGGGCAGCAGCCCGTGTGCATTTCAACCCACCCGGCGGCCTCTCGCTGCCGGCCCAGAAGGAGGTCACCGCAATGGATCTGCTGACGCGGATGATCGAGCACCACGTGTGGCTGGTGGGAGAGATGGTGACCCGGGCCGAGAGCCTGGACGCCGAGACTCTCGACCGGCCGGTGCAGATCTCGGTCGAGGGCATCGACGACCACCCGACCCTGCGCTCGCTGCTGTCGCGGCTGATCGGCCAGCTCGCGATGTGGGACGCCTCGATCCAGCAGCGCACCTACGACTTCGCCGTCGAACGCGACGAATGCGTCGGCTCGATGCGCCGCCGGCTGGCTGAGGCGGGGCCGGCGTTCCTGGCGGACGTGCGCGCCATCGTGGAAGAGGGCCGGCTCGACGAGACGTTCGTCGACACCACCTGCGATCCGCCGGCGGTGTTCACGTACGGCGGCGTGATCGCCCACGTGCTGACGTTCGCCGCCCATCGCCGCACGCTCGTATGCGGAGCGCTGGCGGACGCCGGAGCCGGTGAGCTGGGAGCAGGCGATCCCATGCGCTGGGTGGCCGAGCATGCATAGCGGGCTCTGCATCGGAGCGCCACCTCGACCTCGGGCGGGCGATCTGGACGAAACTTCCGCGACCCAGTACCCTCGAAACGATGTCCAGGCTCCGCCTTCCAGCCCTCGTCATCCTGGCCGCCCTGACCGTGTCGGGGTGCTCGGGCAACAGCGCCAACCCCGGCTCGAGCAAACCTTCGGTGACGCCCGCGCAGGCGCTGCACAGGTACCTGACCGCGATGTTCGCGACCCACAAGCGGACGAATCCGTTCCCGACCCAGACGAAGGACGACCTGGTGCTGAGCGCGATCCACAACGCCCCGGACTCGACCTGGCCGCCGGCCGCCAAGGCCGCTCACCGCGAGGCGGTTGACGCGCAGCGCGAGGCGAAGGCGTTCGCGGCCATCGCCGCGCCCGAAGGACTGCACAAGGCGCACCAGCAGTACATCGCAGGGCTGCACGCCGAGATCGCTGCGTTCACCTCCCTCCAGCGGTCGATCGCCGCCCGCAACGTGTCCAAAACCAACGCCGCGTTCACGCGAGAGGGGACGGCCGGCGGGCCGCAGCTCAGCGCGTGGCGGGTGGCGGTGCTGGCCGCCTGCAAGCGGCTGCACGTGACGCCGCCGACGTGGGTCAAGGACGTCGGCGTCTAGATCAGGCGGATGGCGGCCCGGGGCGGGTGAGCCCGCTCTCGTAGGCGAAGATCACCGCCTGCACCCGGTCTCGCAGGCGCAGCTTCATCAGGATCCGCTTGACGTGGGTCTTCACCGTCGACTCCTCGACGAACAGCGTGGACGCGATCTCGGCGTTGGACAGTCCGCGTGCGACCAGACCCAGCACCTCGCACTCGCGGGGCGTCAGGTCGTCCAGCAGGTCACGGGAGCCGATGTCGGGCGTCGGCTGGCGGGCCATCCGATCGATCACGATACGGGTCACCGATGGCGACAGCAGCGAGTCCCCTGCCGCCACGGCGTGGATCGCCGCCAGCAGTTCCTCGGGGCTCGTGCGCTTGAGCAGAAACCCCGAGGCGCCGGCACTCAGCGCGCCGAAGATGTAGTCGTCCTGCTCGAAGGTGGTGAGGATCACGACCCTCACCTCGGGCGAGGTCTCGAGCACCCGCCGGGTGGCCGCGACGCCGTCCAGCTCGGGCATGCGGACGTCCATCAGCACGACATCGGGGTTTCGCTTGCGCACCTCCGCCACGGCGGCGCGGCCGTCGGCCGCCTCGCCCACGACCTCGACCGAGGCGTCGCTCGAGAGCACCGCCCGCAGCCCCGCCCGCATCAGGTCGTCGTCGTCCACCAGCAGGACCCGCACCGGCTGCACGCTCATGTGCCCGGCTCGCCGCCGGCGTAGGGCAGCCACGCGCTGACGTGGAACCAGCCCGCCTCGAACCCGGTCTCCAGGCCGCCGCCCAAGAGCTCAGCACGCTCGCGCATGCCGACGATCCCGTGCCCGCCGGCCTCCCCCGCTCCCACGGCCGGGTTGGACACATCGAGCCGCAGCCACTGGTCGTCATAGGAGATCTCGGCCAGGGCAACGCCACCGGTGCCGTGGCGGGCCGCGTTGGTGAGGGACTCCTGGAGGATGCGGTACGCCGCCTGGTCGACGCCGCGAGCGAGCGCGCGCGGCGCGCCGGCCGCCCGCACCTCGATGTCCAGCCCGGCCGCGCGATAGCGATCGGTCAGCGTGTCCAGTGCCGCCAGGCCAGTGGGCGGCTCGACGTCGCCGGCGGCCCGATCAGACGGCGCGTCCTCTCGAAGGGCCGTCACCATGCGGTCGATCTCGCCGATCGTCTCCCGCGCCACCTCCTCGATCGTGGTCAGCGCATCGCGAACTGCGCCGGGATCCCGCTCCTGGAGCAGCCGGGCGCCGCCGGCGTGGACAAGGATGACGTTGATGGCGTGCGCGGCCGAGTCGTGCAGGTCGCGGGCGATCCTGTTTCGCTCCTCCGCCGCGGCCAGCCGACGCTCGCGCTCGATGTCCCGCTCAGCCTGCCGCGCGCGCTCGACGCGGTCGGCCGTGCGCCGGCGGCGGGCGACGGTCTGGTCGCCGATCACCCACGCCGTGCCCCACACGAGGATCCCGAACAGGATCGAGGTGGTTGGAAAGCCAGAGTGAGGGACGGCGGTGGCTCCAACGTGCACGGCGAACAGGCCCAGCACGACCGCTGCCGTCTCCGGAACCCGGCGGCGGGAACGCTCGTCGGCCGCCACGTAGAACAGCGCCACAGTGGGTCCAAACGGCGGGCCCATCGCGTAGCCGAGCGCCGCCAGCGCCGCACTGGCCAGGGTGGTCGCCGCTAACACGCCCAGCGGCGAGCGCCGGTGCGCGACCAGGGGGAAACAGGACAGCGCAGCGAGAACCACCCCCAGCTGATCGATGCTGCGACCCGGGTTATGTGATCCAGCCAGCAGCCCGAGTGTCAGCGCGAACGCGACGCCGGCGACGATGACGTCGCGGATCTCGAACGGCCGGCGGGCTCCGCCGAGCGCGATGGGT
>JBQCGJ010000007.1:0-3134 GCA_051955775.1 Gaiellales bacterium
GGGAGGCCGGCAGCGCCTGCGGAGTTAGCTGACGCGGCGATAGCGGATGTGAGTGGTCAGCGGGGAGTGAAGCACCTCGGCAGGTTCGAAGCCGAAGGATTCAACCCCGTCGAAGATGCGCTCGCCCGAACCGAGCAGGACCGGTGCGATGTCGAGGGTGAGCTCGTCGATCACGCCAGCGATCAGTGCCTGCCGGACGGTCGAGGCTCCGCCGGCGATGTCTACGCCGTTGTCCCCGGCGGCCTGGCACGCTGCGGAGTAGGCCGCGTCGAAGCCCGCGGTGACGAAGTGGAAGGTCGTCCCGCCTTCCATCTGGATCGGGTCATGTCCGTGATGGGTCAGCACGAACACCGGCGCATGATACGGCGGTTCGGGGCCCCACCACCCGGTCCATTCCTCATCCCAGTCCCCGCGGATCGGGCCGAACATGTTCCGGCCCATCACATACGCGCCCCGCGGGCGCATGAGCCACTCGCTCGCGACCTTGTCGGCATCGTTGGCTCTCGGGTCGCCGATATGCCAGCCGTGCAGTTCCCGCCCCCGCTTGCCCAGGGGGTCCTCGCGGCTCTGGTCCGGCCCGGCGACGAAGCCGTCCAGTGACATCGACATGTGGCAGGTGGTGTCCGGCACCGTGAACCTCCTGGGTGATTGCGACTTGCTGGCGGTCGTGCAGACGGTAGCAGGTGATGGCAAACCGTATCTGCTACACACGGGATGGTGGCGCCCAGGTCAGACCAGCCGCGCTGATCGCCCACGGTCTCCTCGCCCGGCGCACGCCTCCACCGCCGAGCTACGCGACGCGCGGCTGATCGTCGCCCGGGAACTCGGCTTCCCGACCTGGCTGGAGCTCGTGGCGGCCCTCGAGAAAGCCCGGCGTGATGACGCCGAACGCCAGGAGGAGCGGCGTCGCCTGCGTCCGGAGGCCGAGGCCCTGCTGGCCGGCGACGCCGCCCGGCTGGCCCGGCTGACCGCCGGGCAGGCCGACACCTTGCTGCAGATGCTCGCCAAGCGGGAGCTCCTTGGTACCAAGCTCGGCGAGGGACTTGGCGTGCCCCGCGCCGCCGTCGATGTGCTGATAGGCAAGGCCACCAGCCTGGACCTCCCGCTGCCCAGGCCATCGGCGGCGACCGGGTGGAGTATGTGCGCCTGCTGCTCGGTGTCGGCGCCGACCCCGGCACCCGGACCGACGGCATCACGCCGCTGGAGAGCGCCATCTATTTTGGCCGCCCGCAGATGGTCGACCCTGCTCGCCGAGCACGGCATCGTCCCGCGGGCGCTGTGGACCTATGCCGCGTGCGGCCGACTGGATCTGGTCCGGGCCTACGGCCCAACGCCGCGCTGTCGCGACCCAACCCGGTCGACTTCTCCCCGTTCCAAATCCCAGCCTGTGACGCAAGAACGCCGGAGCGACTGATGCCTTGACGCAACCAACTAGTTGCCATAGTCTAGCAACTAGTTGGTTGCATTACTCACGTCAACGAAGAAGGATCATCACCAGTGACCACGACCACCGACTACCGCACGACCGTCAGAGTGAACGCCCCGGCCGACGTCATGTTCGACGCCGTCACCAGCACCGAGACGCTCGCCGCGTGGTGGAGCCCGGTGAGTGGCTCGGGCCTGGCCGGCGGTGAGCTGCACTTCCCGATGGTGGCGGACCAGCCGCCGCTTCTGATCCACGTCGACGAGGCGACCCGCCCGACGACCGTCCGCTGGACGGTGGCCGAGTGCACCTTCATGGAGGACTGGGTTGGTACACATCCCACCTTCACGATCACGCCCCTCGACGACGGTGCCTGCGAGCTCACCTTCGAGCACCTCGGCCTCAACGACGAGCTCGAATGCAAGGACATGTGCAGCCGTAGCTGGGACCACTTCATCCGAACCAGCCTGCGAGAGCTCACCGAGGGCGGTCCCGGCGCCCCCAACCGCAGCCCACGGGACCTCGCCCGCCGCGCCGCCGAGGAGCAGGTCTGATCCCGACCGCCAGGGCACGGCCCGTCGCGGGGCCGTGCCCTGTTCGCACCTGTCCATCGGGGAGGAAGTGATGGCGTTCCCTGACCGCATCGAGCGCACCATGACGCTGGCCCGCCCGCCCAGCGCCGTGTGGTCGGCGCTGACCACGGCCGAGGGATTGAGCGCCTGGTTCGGGGCGCGCGCCACGATCGACCTGCGTCCGGGCGGGGCTGCGTCGATGACATTCGCCGGCGGCATGACCGTCGAGATGCGCGTGGAGCGGGTCGAGGAGCCCAGCGTGTTCGCCTACACGTGGCGACTGCCGAACCTGCCAGAGGACGATCCGCGCCGCACCTACGTCGAGTTCACCCTGGAACCCGCCGGCGACGGCACACTGCTTCGCGTCACGGAGACCGGCTTCGCCCAGCTGCCCGTCGACATCCGGAGCGAGACGTACGACTCGCACAGCGACGGCTGGTCGCGTGAGCTGTCCGAGCTGGTGGAGTATCTCAATGGAGCCTGACATCGAGGCCGTGGCCGAGCAGGTCTTCGTCGCCCTAGCTGACCCGACCCGCCGCGCCATCCTCGCCGCCCTAGCCACCGACGGGCCGGCCACGGTCACCGACCTGGCGGCGAACCTGCCGATCACCCGCCAGGCGATCGCCACGTGACCTGCCATTCTGATGTTTCGTGTCGGCTGGACCGGTAGGCAGTGGTGACGGGTGGACGGAATCGCACCGGAGGCTGCATGCCTGGCTAGCTGAGCGTAGTTAGCTTCTCGCCGAGTATTACGCGTCGGCCATATATTTCCTGTTGACGCCAGAAGCGCCTGGGCGGATGTCCTGTCTCGCCCACGCGGTGCGGGAGCTTTGTCTTCACCTGCCAGATGCCGTGGGGGTGGTCAAGCTGGACTGCAGGCAGAGCGAGGCGAAGTCCGAGGAATTTATCAAAGCGTGGGAAGCGCTCGCCTGCCGGATGATGCCGGCGGCTCCGGGTGTGCGGTGAGGTTGTCACCTGAGCGTGAGTGCACCGACGGCGCCAGACACGGCGATGTACTGCACTACTCTAATCGAGATGACGAGCAACAGCCGCGTGAGCGCTCGCACTCCGGCCTCTCCCGAACGACGCGATTTCATCCGCGAGATCGTCGCCGCCGACGTGCGCGAGGGCAGAGTCTC
>JBQCGJ010000008.1:0-2700 GCA_051955775.1 Gaiellales bacterium
CTGACCAGCCTGGACTTACCTACGCCCGCTTCCCCGCCCAGCAATACGGCGGACGGACCGCCCTGGCGCACGCTGACGAAAGCGGCTTCCAGGGCGGCCATCTGCTCAGCCCGCCCGACCAGGACGGGACTTGACGCTCGCCCGCTCATCTCTGGAATCAGCATCCCACGAGGGTGTGACATTCCGGAAAGTTCGCTGGCGACGGACCGGGCGGTCACGGTCGCCTCAGGCGGCGTGACGGGCGACGGGCTCCTGGCCCGCCTCGGTGGCCACCTGATCGACGGCCCGTTCGGCCCGGAACGATCCGTCCACGTAGTCGGGGATGGCCGGAATGGCGATCTCCTCGTCAGGCGGCAGGTCACGCCCGTGCCGGCTGCTCCGGATCATCCGGACGAGCCTGGCCCGGTGCGCCCGCTCCCGCAGCTCGCGGCCACGCTGGTTGTGAATTTCACGAAGAAAATCGGGATGCATGGTTCCTCCTTGGCCCCCGGAGAACCTTCTGGCTCCCCACATCCTCAAGGTTCGTCGTAAGGCCCCACCCCCGGCATCGGGCGAATGCCTTATCTTCGGCACCCAGATGGTCTTACCTCCCGCTAAGCCTCACCGGGAGTCGGACTAAGACGTCTTAGCCCAGGTCAGAGGGGTGAAATTGAGATCCTAACGGGCCCGGGTCCCCGCCCTGCCGCCGTCCGCGTGCCATCCTTAGCATGTGGCAACGGTGTATGAGGCGGCCGGCGGTATCGGTGGCTTGCTGCGGCTGGCGCAAGCCTGGCACGCCAGGGTGATGGCGGACGACGAGGTGAGCCACGCGTTCAGTCACGGCTACCGCCCGGACCATTCCGAGCGGCTGGCGGCGTACTGGGCGGAGGCACTCGGCGGGCCGCCGATGTACTCGCAACGCTACGGTGACGAGACGTCGGTGGTGCGCATTCACAGCGGCAACGGCCCGCACGAGGAGATGGACCGCCGCGCGATCGCCTGCTTCGACCGGGCGCTGGAAGACGCCGGGCTGGCCGCCGACGGCCGGCTCCGGCAGGTGCTGCACGACTACTTCGCCTGGGCGACAACCACCACTATGGCCCGCTATCACCGGTCCGCCGCCGACGTGCCGGACGGCCTGGCCATCCCGCACTGGTCCTGGGACGGGCGCCAGCCGGCCCCGGAGTGACCTAGCTCACCAGCGCGTTCGAGGCCGAGTGACCTGGGTCACCAGCCGGTCAAGGTGAGGTCGAAGCTGTACCGCGACGCCCGGTAGACGTGGTGGCCGAGCTCCACCGCCCGCCCCTGCTCGTCATAGGCCGAACGCTCCATGACCAGCAGCGGGGCGCCCTTGCGCTCGCCCAGCGCGCGGCCCTCGGCCGCCGTCGCGGCCCGCGCCCCGATGGCCTGCTTGGCGATCCGCATGCTGATGCCGTTCGCCCGGAACAGGTTGTAGAGTCCCTGGGTCTCGAGGTCCGCCGCGGACAGCCGCATCAGCTGCTCGGGGACGTGGTTGCGCATCAGCGCGAGTGGCTCGGCGTCGGCGTAGCGCAGCCGCTCGAAGACGTAGACCGGCGCCCGGGCCGGGATGCCGAGTGTGGCCGCGAGCGAGTCGGAGGCGGGCTCGGTGCCGAAGCTGACCACGGTGGTGGACGGGTTCCGGCCGGTCTTGGCCAGGTCGTCGTAGAGGCTGGTCAGCTCGATCTCGCGGGTGACCTTGACGTGCACGACCTGGGTGCCGATCCCGCGCCTGCGCACCAGCAGCCCGCGGCCCACCAGGTACTCGATGGCCCGGCGCATGGTGGGCTTGGACAGGCCGAGCTGGCCGGCCAGGTCGGCCTCGTTGTCCAGCCGGGTTCCCATCGGCAGCTCGCCGGACTCGATCATCTGCTCCAGGTGCTGCGCCGCCTGGAAGTAGAGCGGGACCGGGCTGCTCCGGTCGACCTGGATGAGCATGGCGGAGCGGTTCACGGACAACTCGCAGGGGTCGATTCGATAACGATCCCATTATGTCTCAAGGTCAGCCTGCTGCTAACAGATGACGAAGTAAATATGTTAAGACATACTCTTGACCTGACTGAAACGCAGGCGTAAAACCGTAGGCATATGGCGCCTGAGGGGCGTCCTGGGGCGAGCGAGAGACGGAGTATGAGCGCATTCGAGGTGCTCACCATGGGGCGGATCGGCGTGGACCTGTATCCGCAGCAGGTCGGCGTGGGCCTGGACGAGGTGGAGAGCTTCGGCAAGTACCTGGGCGGCAGCGCGTCCAACGTCGCGGTCGCGGCGGCCAGGTACGGAAGGCGCACGGCCGTCATCACCCGCACCGGGGAGGACCCGTTCGGCACCTTCCTGCATACGGCGTTGCGCGGCTACGGCGTGGACGACCGCTACGTCACCGCGGTGCCGGGCCTGCCCACGCCGGTGACGTTCTGCGAGATCTTCCCTCCCGACGACTTCCCGCTGTACTTCTACCGCCTGCCCAAGGCGCCGGACCTGGAGAGCCGCCGCGAGGAGCTGGACCGAGACGCCATCCGCGGGGCGGGGGTGTTCTGGGTGACGGTCACCGGCCTGTCCGAGGAGCCGAGCCGCTCCGCCACACTGGCCGCCCTGGAGGCCCGCGGCCGGCGCGACATCACCGTCCTCGACCTGGACTACCGGCCGATGTTCTGGCCGTCGCGCGAGGAGGCCAGGCGCTGGGTGCAGCAGGCGCTGCCGTACGTG
>JBQCGJ010000009.1:0-14217 GCA_051955775.1 Gaiellales bacterium
CTTCGAGATCATCCGGTAAAGCACGAGCAGCACCGCGACGGCGCCGCCGGCTCAGTGTCCATTGGAAAGTCCCCCTTGTTGGGTCACGGTCAACATCGATATCGAGTACGCCCCAACATCCTGTGCGGATTTCGTTGAGGGAGACGCCTGCCGCGGCTAGTCTATGACGCACAGCCGGGTCAGCGAGAGCCCGGGATTCGGAGGGTGGGGGAGCGAGGAGAACGATGGGGTCCAAAACCGCCAAGCCACTGACCGGCCAGGATGTGTCGGAGTGGGCCGCAGGGATGCGGGCCAAGGGGGAATTCCGCTGCCTCAACTGCAGCTATGGGGTGACGGTCTACCGAGTTCTACCCGTGTGCCCGATGTGCCAGGGCGCCGACTGGGAGCGCGTTCCGTGGCGGCCGTACAGCCGCTCGTTCGCCTCCACAACCAGTAACTGAACTGCCTGACGCCCACTGTGTGAGCGCTACAGTGGGCGTGTGCGACGCGAGGTGAGACTGACGCTGCAGGCCGGCGCGGTGCTCCTTCTGGCCGTCATGATCGGGCTCTTTGCGCGCAGTCTCCTGCGGGATCGCACCACGGTCTACGCGCTGGTCAAGGACGGCCAGCGCCCGGCGGCACCTGACTTCACGCTGCCCATGCTGGACGGGCACAAGGATGCCAGCCTGGATAGTTTCCGCGGGCGTGTGGTGCTCGTGAACTTCTGGGCGTCCTGGTGCGATGCGTGCCAGTACGAGGCGCCCGTGCTCGACCAGGCGATGTCCACCTACGCGCGCCGCGGTGTCGCGGTGCTGGGCGTGGACACGAGCGACTTCGAGAGCGATGGGCGCGCGTTCGCCCGTACCTACAACCAGCGCTACACGCTCGTGCACGACTCCGGCTCGGTTGCCCAGCGGTGGGGCATCGGCACCGGCTTGCCGGTCACCTACGTGGTCGACCGGCACGGCCGCGTGGTGCACCTGTTCGACGGAGTGGTGACCGGGAACGCCCTGCGGGCGGTGCTGGGGCCGCTGCTGCGGAGCCGGGCATGAGATCGCTGCGCAGATGGGCGGCGGTGCTGGCGGTGCTGGCCGGCGCGCTGGCGCTGCCGGACGCGGCGCTGGCATGCAACGGGTGGACCGAGCCGAACATGGAGACCCAGCTCATATGCGTCGTCTGCCACGAGCGGCTCGACCAGTCGACGTCACAGTTCTCGACGCGCGTCCGCCACTACCTGATCCGCTGGTGCAGGGAGGACTGGACGGCCGACCGTGTGCGCAACACGCTGGTCGCCCAGTTCGGCGAGGAGATCCTGGCTGCGCCGCCCAAGAGCGGATTCGGGCTGGTTGCGTGGACGGTGCCGATCGCCGTGCTGGGTGGCGGGGCGGCGGTCGCGGGCGGGCTGGCCGTGGTGTGGTCGCGGCGCCGCCGGGCCGGCCCGGCCGCGCAGGCCGGCGGGCCGGTCGATCCGGAGCTCGACGCGCGTATCGACAGCGATCTGGCCGGCTTCGAATGACCCAGGCGGTGGCCGCGTTTCTGGCCGGCCTGGTGTCGTTTGCGACCCCGTGCGTGCTGCCGCTGGTGCCGGCGTACCTGTCCGCCATCGGCGTCCGGGCCGACGACTCGCGCTCGGCCGTGCGGGCGGGGGTGCCGTTCGTGCTCGGCTTCTCTGCCGTGTTCGTGCTGCTGGGGGCCGGCGCCGCCGTGGTCGGCACCAGCCTCGCCGACCACCGGCTGCAACTCGTCCATCTGGCCGGGATCGTCATCGTGGCCATGGGTTTCGTGACCATGGGCCTGCTGCGCATCCCGGCCCTCGAACGCTCGCTGGTGCCCGCCGTGGAGCCTGCCCGGGGGACCGGCTCGCCGCTGCTTCTGGGAGGCGCGTTCGGCCTGTGCTGGACGCCGTGCGTGGGACCGGTGCTGGCCGGACTGCTGGCGCTCGCCTCCAGTTCGCGCACGGTGGCGTCGGGTGCCGCGCTGCTCGCGGTCTACTCGCTCGGGTTGGCGCTGCCCTTCCTGGCCGCCGCCGCAGCCCTCGGCCGGGTGATGTCCGTCGCGCAGATCGTGCGCGACCGCTACGACCTGGTGCGAGTGGTGTGCGGGGCGCTTCTGGTGGCCGCCGGGCTGGCGGTGTTCTTCGATCGCATGTACATGGTCAACGCCTGGGTCGACCACGTGAGCAGGGCGGTCTGAGACCGGCCTCGGATAGAATCGCTCGCCGAGAGCAGCCCCAGGGAGGGAAGGTTTCTTGACGTACATCATCGCCGAGCCGTGCATTGACCTGAAGGACAAGTCGTGCGTCGACGTGTGCCCCGTCGACTGCATCCACGAGTTCGACCGAATGCTGGTGATCGATCCCGAGGAGTGCATCGATTGCGGCGCCTGCGAGCCGGAGTGCCCGGTGGAGGCGATCTATCCGGAGGATGCACTGCCCGACAAGTGGGCGGCGTACGTCAAGATCAACTACGCCTACCCCGACGGTGACGTGATCAACACGCTCGTGACCGAGGCCAAGCCCGCCGAGTAGCCCGGCTGGTCTGCGGGCACGCTGGCTGTGTCCCACGCGGCGTGCGGCGCTCGATCCTTGCCAGCGCACCCGCATCCTGCGCCGGCCGGCGATATGGGAACCGTCGCGGCAAGCCGCAGTAGCCGCCTACATGTAGCCGATCCCCTCCAGCGACGCGCGGATCGCGGCCTCCTCGTCGGAGGAGTATTCGGTCTGGCCCGCCGCCTGGTCGGTGGCGGCCGCCGACTGCACCGCGCGGCCGTCCGAGAACATGTCCGTCAGCACGCGGCCGTCCACGTCGTCCGGCACCGCCAGGCCCATCGCGTGCAGCACGGTGGGGCAGACATCGACGATGGAGGCGTCCTCGACGCGGCCGGCGGGCACGCCCGGCCCGGCCGCCAGGATCACGCCGTGACGGCGGTGGCGGCCCCCGCCGCCGGCCGCCGGCAGGCGCTCGATCAGCTCCGGCGCCGCCAGCCGGTCGGCCGCCAGGTAGGGGCGCTCGCCGAAGTCCAGCAGCACGTCCGGCAGCCGCTCCAGCTCGGTGCCCTCGTACACCTGCTCGCGGCGCATCGCCGCGTCCAGCACGGGCTCGCCGGTGTCCGGGTCGCGCACCGCCATCAGTGCCTCGATCACCCGCCGGCACACGTCGTCTCGCTGCTCCGCGGGCACCGTGGACGAGACGAACACGCACTCGCCCGAGCCTGAGCCTGCGTAGGCCAGCGTGCGCTCGCGGTCGACAGGGGTGGCCAGCGCACGGTCGAGGCCGCTGGCCAGCCGGTCCTTGACGCGGTTGGGCAGCCGGCTCTCGAGTCCCAGCACGTCCACCCTGCGGGCAGCCTTGATCAGGCTGCGCGCCGACACCCGGCCCGAGCCCGGGCGGGCGGTGCGCGCACGCACCAGCAGCCCGGCGTCCTCCAGCAGGCGGTTCACGTACAGCAGCTTCTCGTACCGGCCGAACCCGTGGTCGGACAGGATCAGCACGAACGCTCCCTGCTCCGCCATGGCCAGGCGGTCGCCAATCACCTCGTCGCAGCGCCGGTACGCCTCATGCAGGTCGGGCAGCAGCTCGGCGGCCAGCTTCGGGTCGTGGCGGGGATCGGTGGGGTCGAGCAGGTTCCAGAACTTGTGCTGCAGCGGGTCGGGGGCCTGGATGACCGTGAACAGGAGGTCCCAGTCGCCCCTGGAGATGACGTGCTGCAGCGCCCGTTCCTTCTGGCGGATCCAGCGATGGGTCTGGCGGATGAAGGCGCGGCCGGTCAGGCCGGCGGCGTAGGGGTCGGCCTCATAGCCGCCCGGGAGCGCCTTCAGCTCGGCCTTGAGCTCGGCGGGGTGGCTGTAGGCGACCGACTCGCCCGGCGTCATCATGCCCGACACGAAGGTGCCGTTGACCTTCGCCGGCGGGTAGCTGACCGGGACGTTCCACACGTGCACGCGGCGGCCCGCCGCTGAGGCGATGTCCCACAGCCGCGCGCCCCGCGCAGAGAGCGACGACACCGGCCTGCGCTCGCCGTCGCCGGTCGACTCCCAGAAGTCGAAGATGCCGTGCCGGCCCGGGTTCTTCCCGGTCGCGATGGACGTCCAGGCCGGGGCCGAATACGGCGGCAGGCAGGACGCCAGGCTGCCCCAGCGGGCACCCTCGCGGGCGCGCGCCAGGTTCGGCATCACGCCCTCCTCGCACAGCCGGTCGAGCAGGTCCCAGGTGACTCCGTCGAGCCCCAGCACCACGGCCTTGCCTTCCAGTCCGCTCACAGCAGGCTGGTACTCTAGTGGCCGCCCATGTCCGAGACGCCCGAACCCGAACGCACGCCGAAGCCGCCGCCCGAGCGGCCGGCAGCCGAGCGGCCGGACGACGAGCAGGACGAGGCGTACTCCGAGGACGAGGAGGCCGAGGTGGCCGCCCGCCTGGAGTCGCTGGGGTACATGTAGGTTGGCCCGGCCGCGGGTCGCGGTGATCGGGCTGGACGGCGCACCGGCCAGCTACCTGCGCCGGCGGATCGCGAGCGGCGGCCTGCCGAACATGGCCGAGTTGGCCCGCGAGGGCACGCTGGCCGGCTCATGGGCGCCGCTGCCACCGATCTCCTCCGTGTCGTGGGCCAGCGCCTCGACCGGTGTCAACCCCGGCCGCCACGGCGTGTTCGGATTCGTGGAGCGCAAGCCGGAGACCTGGGACATCACGTTCACCAACGCGCTGACGATCGCCGAGCCGCAGGTGTGGGCACACGCCGGCCGGGCGGGCATGCGGTCGGTCGTGATCAACATCCCGGGCACCTACCCTGCGCAGCCGATCGACGGCGTTCTGGTGTCGGGGTTCGTGTCGCCCGTGCTCGAGAAGTCGGTGCAGCCACCGGACAAACTCGGGTTCCTGGAGCAGCGCGGGTACCTGGTCGACGTCGACCTGACGCTGGGGCAAAAGGACCTGGAGGCGTTCTGGGAGCAGCTGGTCGCGCACCACGACGCCCGCACCCGTGTCATGGTCGACCTGCTGGAGCAGGAGCAGTGCGACCTGTTCTACGTGGCCTTCACCGGCACCGACCGGCTGCACCACTTCCTGTGGAACCAGATGGAGGCCGGCGAGGAGCCGTGGGCGTCACGCTTCCACGAGTACTACGACCGGGTCGACGCGTCGGTGGGGGAGGTGGTCAAGCGGCTTCCGGACGCGGACGAGTGCCGGCTGATCCTGCTCTCCGACCACGGCTTCTGCGGGATCGAGCAGGAGGTGTTCGTGAACCGCTGGCTGGAGCGCGACGGCTGGCTGGCGCTGACGGAGCCGGCCACGTCGATCGCCTCCGTGGTGCCGGAGCGCACCCGGGCGTACTGCATGGACCCCGGCCGGCTGTACCTGAACCTGGCCGGCCGCGAGCCCGGCGGGATCGTGCAGCCGGACGAGTACGCGGCCGTGCGGGACGAGCTCAGGGCGTGGGCTGAAGGGTTGCCGTTCGTCAAGCGCGTGGCCACCCGCGAGGAGGCGTTCCAGGGCCCGTTCGCCGACCGCGGGCCGGACCTGGTCATGGTCAGCCACAACGGCTGGGATCTGAAGGGGGCGGTGCGCACGACAGAGCTTCAGGGTCGCGGCAAGCTGACGGGGATGCACACGCAGGACGACGCGTTCGTGCTGGTGCGCGGCGCCCGCTTCGAGGGCGAGGCGCACGTGCAGGACGTGGCGGCGACAGCCCTGGACGGCCTGGGCCTGGACGCCTCCGGCCTCGACGGCCGCGTGCTGACCTAGAACCGGTACCGGGTACACGAGCCCGCGCTTTACAAATCGCGTTCGTCCATGTGCACTCCACGGATCTGGATTTGTAAAGACCGGGCTCGTGTACCCGGTACCTAACCTGGCGCTCCGGCTTACGGCTCCTTGCGGCGCGCCAGGAATCCTTCGGTCGTGTTGGTGTGTGGGAAGGGCTCGTCCGGCACCGGCACGCCCAGTGCGGCGCACAGCGGCCCCCAGCCGGCGGACGGCTGCCAGTCCACCAGCCGGTCCCGCGGCGCGCGGGCACGCACGTCGGCGTTGTGCCGCTCGTAGGCCGCGATGGCCTGCTCGCGATCGAGGTAGTCGGTCGTGAACGAGCGCTCCGCCAGCACCGTCCACATCTCGCCCACCAGCGGCCCCGGCAGACCGCGGCTGAGTCCGTCGAAGATCGTGCGGCTGGCGCTTCGCCACCACGCCTCGGAGCTCTCGCGCGTCGACAGCACGATCAGCGAGCCGGGATACTGCTGCGCCAGGTCATCCCAGAAGAAGCAGCCCGGAAAATCCACGATGGCGCGGTAGCCGTTCAGCAGCTCCGCGGCGTTCAGCCGGCCGGTGCGGGCGCCCTCGATCCACAGCGGTACGTCGTGCTCGCGGTTTCCGAGCAGCTCCAGCATGTGGTAGCACGGCCCGTCCAGCAGCCGTTCCAGCGCGAGCTTGAGGGAGTGCGTCCCGGTACGGCCGAAACCGGCCCCGACAACCCGCACGTCCGCCTGCGCGCTCATTCCGCGATCCTACAGGTCCGCGTGAGCCCTCGGAATAGAATCCCCTGATGCCGCTTCGGCTTGTCCTTGGACCCGCGAACAGCGGCAAGATCGCGCTGCTCGAGGAGCGCTTCCTGGAGGCCGCCGACGCCGGTCGCGACCCTGTTCTGATCGTCCCCAACCGGCCCGACGCAGACATGGTGGAGCGCGACCTGCTGCACCGCCGAGGGGCCGTCCTGGGCGGCTCCGTGGGCACCTTCGACGACCTGTTCGAGCAGGTGCGGGCGCGCTGCGGCGAGCCGGGCCGGCCGCTCACCGACACCCAGCGGCGGCTGCTCGTGCAACGCGTGATGGAGAGCGCCGAGCTGGGCGAGCTGGCCACCTCGGCGCGCTTCGCCGGCTTCCCCGACGCCCTGACCGCGCTGTCCGACGAGCTCGCCGGAGCCATGCTCGACCCCGATCTCGAGCAGCAGGGCTCTGCGCTGGAGCTGCTGCGGCTGGTGCGGGCCTACCGCGAGCGGGCCGGCCAGGCCCGGCTGCCCGCCGACCGGGCCGGTCTCCGCGCCCGCGCGGCGCAGCTCTTGGAGTCCCGGCTGGAGGCGTGGGACGAACGTCCGGTGCTGGCCTACGGGTTCGAGGACATGACGGTCGCCCAGGTGCGGGCGCTGCGCGCCCTGGCCGCCAGGGTGGAGGTCACCGTGTCTCTGCCGTACGAGGCCGGCCGCCCAGCCTACGCCGCGGTCGGCCCGCTGGTGCAGGCGCTGTCGGAGGGCGGCGCCGAGTTCGAGCAGCTGAGCCCCGCCGGCCGGGACGGGGCGCCGCCGCTCGAGTATCTGGAACGCACCCTGTTCGCGGCCGACGCGCTGCCGTTCGGGCCGGATGCGCCGGGGCCCCCACCGCCCGCCGATGGGTCGCTGGTGCTGCTGGAGGGCGCCGGGCGGCGCGGAGTGGCGGAACTGGTGGCAGCCGAGCTGCTGGCGTTGATGCGGGAGGGCGTGGCGCCCGACCAACTGGGAGTGATCGTGCCGTCGGTCGCCGCCCACCGGCTGCCGCTGGAGTCGGCCTTCGCCGCGCTGGGCATCCCGTTCTCGGTGGACGCCAGGGTGCCGCTGGCGCAGACCGCGTTCGGCGTGTCGCTGATCGGCGCGCTGCGATTCGCGTGGACGGCCGGCGAACGGCCCGAGCTGTTCGCGTACCTGCGCTCGCCGTACTCGGGCATCGCCCGCCGCCGGGTGGACTTCGTGGAGGGCCGCCTGCGCGGCCGCGGCGTGCTGGCCCACGACGAGACCATCCAGGCCACGTCCGAGCTGGTCGGCGACTCGTTCACGCCGGCCCTCGACCGGCTGTCCGCCAACCCGGATCCGCTGGACGGCCTGGCGGGCATCGCACGCGACATGCTGCGGGCCGCGCACACGGCATCCGCACGGTTCGTGCCCGAGAGCGGCCGGGTCGGAGTGCGCGCCTGCCGGGCGGTCCTGCAGGCTGTCGAGGAGGTGCGCGCGGCGGGGCTGGGCACGCCCGAGCGGCCGGCGCTGATCGACCTGGCGGCGCGGCTGAGCGTGCGGGTGGGGGCCGATGCCGAGCCCGGCCGGGTGGCGGTGCTCGACCTGCGGCGGGCGCGCACGCGCCGGTTCCACGCCGCCTTCGTGCTGGGGCTGGAGGAGGGCAGCCTGCCCGGGGCGGGTGAGCGGCGCCTGCTGGACTCCGAGACGGCGGCCGCCATCGGCCTGCGCCGGCCGGATCCGGCCGAGCTCGACCGGCACCTGTTCATGGCGGCGGTGACCCGTCCCCGGGCCCGCCTGTACCTCGCCCGCCAGGTCGCCTCCGACGACGGCCGCCCGATCGCCCGCTCGCCGTTCCTGGACGAGGTGGCGCGCCTGGCCGATCCCGCCACGCCGGTGCGGCGGCGCGGCCTGGCCGACGTTGCCTGGCCGCTCGAGCAGGCGCCCGACGACCGCCAGCGGCTGCGCGCCCTGTCCAGCGAGCTGCGCGACGACCCGGGCTGGGCGATCGCCACCGCGAGCGGTCCCGGCTGGCAGCGAAAGCTGGAGCGGGCGCAGACCGCCCAGCAGCGCTCGACGGCCCTTCGCGACCCCCGCTCGCTGGAGGAGTTCCGGGCCGCAGAGCGGTTCTCGGTGACCGAGCTGGAGCGCTTCGGCGACTGCTCGTCGATGTGGTTCGTGGAGCGGGTGCTGTCGCCGCGCGAGATCGACTTCGAGCTCGACGCGCGGCTCAAGGGCTCGGTCGCGCACGCCACCCTGGCCCGCTTCTTCACGCTGATGCCGGGGGAGCTGGGCGTCGAGCGGCTGTCGGTGGAGTGCCTGCCCGCGGCCAGGCCGCTGATGCTGCGCTGCCTGCACGAGGCACTTGGCGGCCAGCGGGTGCCCGAGACGGTCGCCGGCCGTGAGCTGACCCGGGCCCTGGAGCGCGACCTGGACGCGTTCCTGCGCAGTGAGGCGGAGCTGGGGCTCGACCTGGTGCCGCGCCGGTTCGAGGTGCGGTTCGGTGGGGCCAGCTCCGCGCCGGGCCTGAAGGAGGGGCTACGCATCGGCGATTTCGCGGTGTCGGGCGTGATCGACCGCGTGGACATGGATCCCAGCATGTCGCCGCGGGGGCTGGTGTGGGACTACAAGTCGGGCACGACGGCGCACTCCGCGGCCCAGCTGGAACGCGAGGGCAGGCTGCAGATCCCGCTGTACATCCTCGCCCTGCGCGAGCTGCTCGGCATCGAGCCGATCGGCGGCCTGTACCGCGCGCTGGCCGGCCGCCGGGAGGCCCGCGGCCTGGTGCTGGCCGGTGAGCTGGAGGCACGGCTGGCCCGCGGCGACCAGCTTTCCGAGCAGGAGTTCTGGGAGCAGGTCGACCGGGCGGTCGAGACCGCCGCCGCCATCGTCGCCCGCATCCGGGCCGGCGACGTGCGGCACGATCCGCGCGGCGGCGACTGCCCGTGGTGGTGCAGCTACTTCCCGATCTGCCGCGTGAGCCGGCCGTGAGCGGGCGCTGGAACCCCGAGCAGGCCCAGGCCATCGAGCGCGACGGGCGGGTGTTCGTGTCGGCGGGGGCCGGCACCGGCAAGACCGCGGTGCTGGTCGAGCGCGTCCTGCGGCGGCTGGACGCCGGCACGGCGCTCGATCGCATCCTGGTTATCACCTTCACCGACCGCGCCGCCTCGGAGCTCAAGCAGCGGGTGCGCGACGCGCTGGTCACGCGGGGCGACCTGGAGCGGGCGCGGACGGTCGACTCGGCGTGGATCTCGACCATCCATCGCTTCTGCATGCGCCTGCTGCGCGCGCACTCGATCGAGGCCGGGCTGGATCCGCGGTTCACGGTGTCCGACGAGGTGCAGGCTCGCATCGTGCAGTCGGAGGCCTTCGACCTCGCCCTGGAGCGGTTCCTGGCGGAGGGCGGCGAGCGGCGGCTCGACCTGCTGGCGGCGTACTCCCGGCGGCGCCTCCGTGAGCTGCTGACGGAGGCCTTCGAGCGGTTGCGAAGCGCGGGCCGGCCGGTGCGCCTGGTCGCCCACGCAGCGCCCGATCTGGAGCCGGCGATGGCCGCGGCGCGGGCCGCTGCCGTGCAGCACTCCGACCGTGAGGAGGCGGCGGCGCTGACGGCCCTGCTGGAGTCCCGGCCGGCGGCCGCCGAGCTGTGCGACCTGAGCCGCCAGCGGATCCGTAACACCGAGCAGTTCCAGGACTACAACGCGGCCCGCACGGCGCTCGAGGACGCGGCCCGGGACAGCGTTGCCGCGGCCGACCTGGTGCTGCTGGACGCGCTCCTGGAGGAGTTCGCGACCGCCTATCAGGAGCTCAAGGACCGCCGCTCGCTGGTCGACTTCACCGATCTCGAGCTGCGGGCGCGCGACCTGCTGGCCGGCTGGCCGGAGCTGGCTGCGACCTACCGCGAGCGGTTCGCCGAGGTGATGGTGGACGAGTTCCAGGACACCAACCGCCTGCAGTGCGAGCTGATCGACCAGGTGGCGGGGGAGCGCGTGTTCCTGGTCGGCGACGAGTTCCAGAGCATCTACCGGTTCCGCCACGCCGACGTTGACGTGTACCGCGAGCGGCGTGCGGCGGCCGGCGACGGCCTGGTCGAGTTGGTGCGCAACTACCGGTCGCGCCCGCACGTGCTGGACATGGTCAACGAGCTCCACACGCGCACGTTCGGCGAGCGCTACACGCCGCTGATCGCGGAGTCCGCCGCGGCCGGACCCGCCCCCGCCGGCGGCCGGGTGGAGCTGCTCGTGACCGACAAAGCGGCGTTTCGCCAGGCGGGGCTGCGCTGGCGGGAGGCCGAGGCCGAGGCGCTGGCCGGCCGCGTGGCCGAGCTGGTCGAGCAGGACGGCTTCCTGCCCGGCCAGGTGGTGGTGCTGCTGGAGGCGGGCACGGACGCCGCCATCTTCGAGCAGGCGCTGCGCCGCCGTCACCTGCGCACCGTGCGCACCACCGGACGCGGCTACTACGCACAGCAGCAGGTCGCCGACCTGCTGGGCTACCTGCGGCTGCTGCGCAACCGCTATGACGACGTGGCCCTGCTGTCGGTGCTGGCCTCGCCGCTGGTGGGCATGTCCAACGACGGCATGCTGGCGCTGCGCCGCGCCGCACCGCGGCGGCCGATCTTCACCGTGTTCGAGCGCGACGAGCTGCCCGAGCGACTGGCCGCCGACGACCGCCGGCTGGCCGCCGCCTTCCGCCAGCGCTACACACGGCTGTCGGCACGGGCGGGTGAGCTGGGGCTGGAACGGCTGCTCGACCTGATCGTCGGCGAGCACGACTACGATCTGGCCTGCCTGGCCCAGGCG
This sequence comes from Gaiellales bacterium, assembly GCA_051955775.1. Lineage (GTDB taxonomy): Bacteria > Actinomycetota > Thermoleophilia > Gaiellales > JAICJC01 > DASUHT01. The sequence goes on from JBQCGJ010000009.1 coordinate 11,238, forward strand.
GACGGCGACCGCCGGTTCGCCAACGTGCTCAAGCTGGCGCGGCTGGCCGGCGACTACGAGGGGCTGCGCGGCCCGGACCTGGAGGGGTTCATCGAGTTCTGCGACGAGCAGGCCGCGGTGGCCACCCGGGAGGGCGAGGCCGCCACGGCGGAGGAGGATCAGGACGCCGTCGTGCTGATGACGGTGCACGCGGCCAAGGGCCTGGAGTTCGACGTCGTGGTGCTGGCGGACTGCGGGCGCGAACGCGGCGCGCGCAACACCGCGGACGTGCTGGTCGACTCGCTGGGGCGGGTGGCGCTGCGCGCCCCCGACCCCACATCCGGAGGCATGCGGCCGGCGCTGGGGTTTACGGACGTGGCCCAGGCCGAGCGGGCGGCCGAGGCCGAGGAGGGCCGCCGGCTGCAGTACGTCGCCCTCACCCGGGCCCGTCAGCACCTGATCGTGAGCGGCGCGCTGGATCCGGCCGAGGACACCACCATCGCCCACATCTGCACGACGCTGGGGGTGGATCTGAGCTCGGGCGGCGACGTCGATTCGGGGCAGGCGAAGCTGCGCGTTCAGGTGCAGCGCCCGGTCACCGGCGATCGCGCGCGGCGCGCTCCCGCGGCGGATGCGAACGGCGCGGAGATCGGCGATCAGCTTGCGCTGTTCGCCGACACGGTGCGCCCGCCGGCAGTGCTGGAGCCGCTGGAGCCGGCGCCGAGCCCGGCCCCCGTGGCGGTGCGCCGGCTGTCGTACAGCGCGCTGGCCCTGCACCGGCGGTGCGGGTACCGGTACTTCGCGCAGCGTGTGCTGGGCCTGCCCGAGCGCGCCGTAGCGCGCGAGGACGGGATCGGGCTCGACCCGCTTGAGATGGGGGATGCGGTGCACCTCGAGCTGGAGCGCGCGGACGGCCGCTGGCGGGCCGTCTACGAGCACGCCACGGACGAGGACACGTCCCAGGTGGCCGCCTTCGTGGAGAACTGGCGGTCGTCCTCGCTGGCCTCGCGGGTGGCCGCAATGTCCGGCCTGCGGTATGAGGTCCCGTTCTCGTTTGAGGTGGAGGGCGTACTGTTCCGCGGCCGCCTGGACGTGTGCGGCGAGCCGGAGCCGGGCCGGCTTCTGATCGTCGACTACAAGACCAACCGGCTGGGCGAACGGACGGCCGAGGAGGTGGTGGAGGGCTCGTACCGCACGCAGATCACCACGTACGCGCTGGCCGCGCTGCGCTCGGGCTGCCGCGAGGTCGAGATCGTCTACGCGTTCCTGGAGCAGCCCGACGCGATCGTGGTGCGCCGCTTCGGGCAGGACGATGCGGACGGGCTGGAGGCCGAGCTGCGGGAGCAGATCGCCGACATCAGGTCCGGCCGCTTCCCCGCCCGGCCCGGGCCGCACTGCCAGGATTGCCCGGCGCTCGACCTGCTGTGCGCCGGGCCGGCGCTCGAGTGGGAGGAGGCGTGAGGGCGGGGCGCCGGGAGCGTGCGCTGCAGCTGCTGGACCTGCTGGCCGAGCAGCACCCGGACGCGCACATCGAGCTGGTGTACGAGACCCCGCTCGAGCTGCTGGTGGCCACCATCCTGTCGGCGCAGTGCACCGACAAGATGGTGAACCAGGTCACCCGAGAGCTGTTCCGGCGGTGTCGCACGCCCGAGGACTATCTGGCGCTGGGGACGGCAGAGCTCGAGGCGCTGATCCGTCCCACAGGGTTCTTCCGCCAGAAGACCGCCGCCATCCTGGGCGCCTGCGTTGCCATCCTGGAGCGGTTCGACGGGCGGGTGCCCGAGTCCACCCAGGAGCTGGTCAGCCTGCCCGGGGTCGGCCGCAAGACCGCGGCGGTGGTGGCCTCCAACGCGTTCGGGCGGCGAGAGGGGATCGCGGTCGACACCCATGTCGGGCGGGTCTCGCGGCGCCTGCGGCTGACCCGCCAGACCGATCCGGTGCGGGTGGAGCGGGTGCTGATGACCCTGTATCCGCGAGAGCGCTGGCTGGAGGTGACGGACGTCCTGATCTTCCACGGGCGCAGGGTGTGCTTCTCTCGCAACCCGCGCTGCGGGGAATGTGCCGTGGTCGAGCTGTGCCCCTCCGCGCGGCGCTGATCCGGCACGCTTTCGGCACCAACTGCGGCTTGTCTCGTGCGCCCGTCCGGCGGCATCCTCTTGGCATGGGACGGATCGACCTGGAGCTGTACGCCGATCGCCTCTCGCGGCACGCGGAGCGGCTGCGCGACGACGTCGACGGGGCCCGCGTGAGGATCGCATGGGCCCGCTTCGAGCTGGCCGCGCGGCGGCGGCTGGGGGACGCCGAGCTGGCGGCCCTGGAGGCGGTGGGCGCCCTGGTGGGGGCCGACGAGGAGGCGGAGCGGCGACTGCTGCGCCGGCGGCTGCGCCAGCTTCAGGCCGTCGAGCGGCTTCAGTCGCTGGTGGAGGAGGAGTTGTCCGCAGCCAGCGACGCCAGCAGCCCGCCGTCGTCGTCGTAGGCCGGGAACAGGTCGACCCTGAGGTGCTTCTCGCGGCCGGAGCGGTGCCGCATGACCATCCTCTGGTCGAGCTTGCGCACGCCCCATTCGAGGACGACGCCGATCGGATCCGGCTGGCCGTCCGTGGAGTGGAGCCCGAAGGCCTCCCGCAGGTGCTCGCCCAGCACGTCGTGCTCGGCGTAGCCGGTCAGCTCGAACACGCCGTGCCCGCATGACAGCACCCGGGCGTCGCGGTCGCAGGTGATCAGGCCCGCGCCGGCGGGCGGGTAGTAGTCCTCGAGGATCTCGAACAGGTACCCGAAGCCGCACTTGTCGCAGCCGACCGGCTGGTGGGTGAGGCCCGACCGGCCGTCGTCGTCGAGGGCCCGGGTGGCGCAGTTGGGGCAGATGAAGTAGCGCATCGTCCCTTCACTGTAGCGAGTCGTTCCGTGAGAGCATGTGGCCATGCAAGCGACCTCCGATCATGTCCGCGAGGTGCTGGCCGGCCGCAGCCCGGACGAGCTGGCGGGCATCTTCTCGCGGGCG
>JBQCGJ010000010.1:0-13792 GCA_051955775.1 Gaiellales bacterium
TCCGCGGCCGGCGGCTCGATCACCATCGGCAGCTTCCAGGACCCGTCGATGGTGCCGTTCCACCAGGTGATGCTGCCCAAGTTCACGAAGGAGACGGGCATCCAGGCCCACTACAACGAGACCAGCTACAACGCCTGGTACACGAACTCCAAGAACGACGGTCTGAACAAGACCGGCGCCTATGACATCTACGTCATGGATGACAACTGGGTGCCGGAGTACGCCGCCGGCCAGATCATCCAGAGCCTGGACAAGCTCGGCCTCAAGGTGAACCCGGACATCCTGGAGAAGGGCCTCGACCAGGGATACTGGCCGCCACGCTCCGGCGCGCGCATGAAGGCGTTTGCCAACGATGCGCCGCAGCTGTACGCACTGGTGATCATCGACGACGTCGAGATCCTGTACTACAACAAGGACTACTTCTCCAAGGTCCCTGTGACCTGGGACGACATCTACGCCGTCGCCAAGAAGACCAAGCCGCCGCTGTACGGCTGGACCGCCCGCGGTGTCAAGGGAAACCCGATCATGCAGACGTACCTGCCGCTGCTGAACGCGTACGGCGGGCACTTCGCGAACGACGACTGGTCGCCGGGGTTCGCCGGTCCGGAGGGCGTCGGTGCGCTCGAGCGGCTGTTCTCGTTCATCCCCTACATGCCTCCTGGTGTTGCCTCATTCGACACCACGGAGGAGACCCCGGTGATGTTGCAGGGGCACGCCACGGCGATGACCGAGTACACCGGCACCGCCCATCAGGTGGACGACCCGAAGTACTCCAAGGTGGTCGGCAAGATCGATTTCGCGGCGACGCCCAAGCAGGTCATCTCGGGGCCGGCCATCGGCACCTTCATCTGCGGCATCTCATCAGGCGCGAAGAACCCGGCGGGCGCGGTCAAGTTCCTGGAGTGGTTCACGTCCGAGAAGGTGCAGAAGGAGTTCGCAGGGCTGGGCAGCGCCGCGGTCACCGGCACGGCCCTGCGGGATCCGACCCTGAGCAAGAAGTACCGCTGGCTGCCGGCAATCGCCGATGCGGTCGACAACTCCATCCCCAAGCCGCGCACGCCGGACGAGCCGCAGATGGAGAACCTGCTCGGCACGCAGCTGAACGAGGCGCTGGTCGAGGCGATCCAGAAGAAGTCCGGCTACCAGCAGATCGCCCAGTCCCACCTGACCACCGCCGCAAACCAGATCACGTCGTACCTCAAGCAGCAGGGCGGCTACTTCTAGGCCGGCGTGGCACAGACCGCTGTCAAGCCCCCGCAGACGCGGGCTCCCCGGAGGCGGTACCGCCTCCGGGGCGGCCCGTACCTGCTGCTGCTCCCGGCCGCGGTCGCGCTGGCGCTGGTCTCCCTGTACCCGCTGTACTACGGGGTCAAGGCCAGCATCACCCACTACCTGTACGGCCGCAGCTTCGGGTCGGCCGGGCTCGAGAACTACCGCCGCGTCTACCACGACCCCTACTTCCACCAGGCGATGTGGACGACGGCCAAGTACGTGCTCGTCGTCGTCACCTTCGAGACCCTGCTGGGGCTCGGGCTGGCGCTGCTCGTGTCGCGCGAGATCCGCTTCGCCAGCCCGATCCGCGTCGGCCTGATCCTGCCCATGACCATTGCACCGGTGGTGGTCGGAGTGATGTGGCGGCTGATGTACGACAGCGGGATCGGGGTCACCGACCCGCTGTTCCAGGCCTTTGGCTTCAAGGCGCCGGAGGTGCTCGCCAACAACACCAGCGCCTTCGTCGGGGTGTGCATCGTGGACATCTGGGAGTGGACGCCGCTGATCTTCCTGATCGTGCTGGCCGGCCTGCAGTCGCTTCCCCAGGAGCCCCTGGAAGCGGCCCGGGTTGACGGGGCCGGCCGCTTGCGCCTGTTCTTCGACCACACCCTGCCCCTGCTGGCGCCGGTGCTGCTGGTGGCCATCGTGCTGCGCACGATCGACGCGATCGGGACGTTCGACCAGATCTTCGTGCTGACCGGCGGCGGGCCGGGCGTGTCCACCCAGCTGATCTCGATCTACGCCTACAACACCGCCTTCCTGTTCAGCCAGTACGGCCTCGCGGCGGCGATGCTGATCTCGCTGCTGGCGATGGTGATGCTGCTCATGATCGCCGCGGTACGGCTGATGAAGCGGGTGGCGGTATGAGGGCCAGGCTGCCGCGGGTCGCGCTGTACACCACGATCGTGGTGATCCTGGGCATCGCCTTCTTCCCCTTCTGGTGGATGCTCGACGAATCGTTCAAGCAGCCGGTGGACATCTTCGGCGGCGTCACGCTGTACCCGCATCACCCGACGCTGACCAACTACTCCCAGCTCTTCAACACGTACCACTTCGGGGCCTATCTCGAGAACAGCATCCTGATCGTGACCATGACTGTCGCGATCAGCATCATCCTGGGCACGCTCGCCGCCTACACGCTGGCGCGCTTCAACCTGCGTTTCGGCCTCAACCAGTCGTCGCTCGTGGTGGCGCTGCTGGTGCGCATGATCCCGGGCATCCTGCTCGTCATCCCGCTCTACCTGATGCTCGCCAAGTGGGGGCTCCTGAACACCCGCATCGGGCTGATCATCATCTACACCGGCATCAACACCAGCTTCGTGATCTGGATGATGCAGAGCTTCCTGGCCGAGATCCCGCGCGACATCGAGGAGGCGGCCATGGTGGACGGCGACTCCCGGCTGACGGCACTGTGGCGGATCGTGCTGCCGCTGGCCGCTCCGGGCCTGGCGGCCACCGCCATCTTCAGCGTGATCGCCACCTACAACGACTTCCTGATCGCGCTCTCGCTGACGTCCACACCGGCCGCGCAGACGGTCCCGGTGGGCGTGTCCACGCTGATCGGCAAGATCGAGATCCAGATCGGCCCGATGGCTGCAGCCGGGGTGATCGGCGCGCTGCCCATCGTGCTGTTCGCGCTGATCGTGCAGCGTCACTTCGTGCGCGGGCTGACCCTGGGAGCGGTCAAGTGAGCCGCCGGATGACGACCGCCCAGGCGCTGGTGGCATTCCTGGCCGAGCAGCGAGCCGAGCGCGACGGCGTGCAGGCACCGCTGTTCGCCGGTGTCCTGGGCATCTTCGGCCACGGAAACGTGGCGGGGGTCGGCCAGGCGCTGCAGCAGCACGGCGGACTGCGGTACGTGCTGCCCCGAAACGAGCAGGCCATGGTGCACACCGCCGTGGCGTTCGCGAAGCAGCGAAACCGGCTGCAGACCTATGCCTGCACCAGCTCGATCGGCCCCGGCGCGACCAACATGGTGACCGGCGCGGCGGTGGCCACCGTGAACCGGCTGCCGGTGCTGCTGCTGCCCGGGGACGTGTTCGCGTCGAGGCGCGTCGACCCCGCGCTGCAGCAGCTCGAGCTGCCGGGCGCCCCCGACGCGTCGGTGAACGATGCCCTGCGGCCGGTGTCGCGGTTCTTCGACCGCATCCACCGCCCCGACCAGCTGCCGGCGTCGCTGATGGAGGCGATGCGGGTGCTGACCGACCCGGCCGAGACCGGCGCGGTGACGATCGCCCTGCCCCAGGACGTGCAGGCCGAGGCGTGGGACTACCCGGACGAGCTGTTCGCGCCCAGGGTGTGGCGGATCGCCCGGCCGGCGCCTGATCCGGACGCCCTGCGGACGGCCGCCGAGATGGTGCGCGCAGCCCATCGGCCGCTGATCGTGGCCGGCGGCGGCGTCCGCTATTCGGAGGCCACCGCCGCCCTGCGCGCGCTGGTCGACCGCACCGGGATCCCGGTCGGCGAGACGCAGGCCGGGAAGGGCGCGCTGCCGTACGACCACCCCGCCGCGCTGGGGGCCATCGGCGCCACCGGCACTGCCGCCGCCAACAGGTTCGCCCGCGAGGCCGACCTGGTGATCGGGGTGGGCACCCGCTTCGGCGACTTCACAACCGCCTCGCGCACCGCCTTCCAGAATCCGGGCGTGCGGGTGCTGGCGCTGAACGTGACCGCGATGGACGCCCACAAGCTGGGCGCCGCGCCGCTGGTGTGCGACGCCCGGGCCGGGCTGGAGGCGCTGACGGACGCACTCGACGGCTACCGCGTGGATGCCGCCTATGCACAGGCGTCGAGGGTCGCCAACAACGACTGGGACGCCGAGGTCGCCCGGCTGTACGCAGGGTCCGGCGAGGCCGGCATGACCCAGGCCGAGGTGATCGGAGTGGTCAACTCGGCGTCCCAGCCGACGGACGTCGTGGTGTGCGCGGCGGGCAGCCTGCCCGGCGACCTGCACAAGCTGTGGCGCACCCGCGACCCGCGCGGCTACCACCTGGAGTACGGCTACTCGTGCATGGGATACGAGGTGGCGGGCGGCCTGGGGGTCAAGCTGGCCGACCCCGACCGCGAGGTGCTGGTGATGGTGGGCGACGGATCGTGGCTGATGATGAGCTCCGAGATCGCCACCTCGATCCAGGAGGGCGTGCGGCTGACCGTCGTGCTGATCGACAACCACGGCTTCGCGTCGATCGGCGGCCTGTCCCGCTCGCTGGGCTCCGACGGGTTCGGCACCGCGTACCGCGCGCGTGGCGAGGACGGCATGCTGAGCGGGCCGCCCGTGCCGCTCGACCTGGTCGAGAACGCGCGCAGCCTGGGGGCGATCGCCGTCCGCGCGGAGACCCGGCAGGAGCTGACCGGCGCGCTCGAGGACGCACGCTCGGCCGACCGCTCCACCGTGATCGTGGTCACCTGCGACCCGGCGCACGGCGTGGGGTCGTACGAGTCGTGGTGGGAGGTGCCGGTGGCCGAGGTGTCGGAGATGCCGGACGTGCGCGAGGCCAGGACCGCGTACGAGGCAGCCCGCGATCGCCAGCGCGCGATGCTGGGAGGCGGCGATGAGCGCTGACCGTCGGCTGCGGATCGGGGTCGCCGGGGCCGGCCTGATCGCGCAGGTCGAGCACATCCCCAACCTGCTGGCGCTGGCCGATCGGTTCCACCTGGTGGGGGTCGCCGACGCCTCGCCGAGCGTCCGCGCGGCGGTGGCTGCACGGTACGGCGTGGCCGCCCACTCCGATCTCGACAGCCTCCTCACCGAGCGCCTGGACGCGCTGGTGGTGGCCGTGCCCGATCCGCTGCACGCCGATACCGTGCTGGCGGGACTGGACGCGGGCCTGCACGTGATGTGCGAGAAGCCGCTGTGCTTCACCGAGCGGGAGTCGGCCGCCATCGCCGAGCGGCGCGACGCGGCCGGCCGGGTCGTGCAGGTCGGCTACATGAAGCGGTTCGATCCCAACTACGAGGCAGCGCTCGACCTGCTGCCCGAGGGCGGCGACGGCCTGCGCTACATCTCGGTCGAGGTCTCCGATCCCGATGCGTGGCCGTTCGTGGGCCACCGGCCGCTGGTGCGGGCCGGCGACCTCGATCCAGGGCTGGCCGCCGACCTGGCAGGACGCCAGCGCGCGCTGGCCTCCGAGGCGCTGGGGTTCACGGCCGACGGCGATCTCTTGCGCGGCTTCTGCGACCCCCTGATGTCGGGCGTGGTGCATGCGGTGAACGCGGTGCACGGAATGCTCGACCGCATGGGCGTGCCCGACGGCGAGGTGGTGGCGGGACACGTGTGGGCAGGCGGCGAGGGCGGCGCGGGCACCGTGTCGCTGCTCGACGGCCGGGCGGCGTGGCACCTGGCGCAGGTGCTGGTGCCGGATATCGCCTGGTATCGCGAGCGCTACACGCTGCATTTCTCGGACACCGTCGTCGAGCTGGAGTTCCCGGCCCCGTATCTGAACCACCAGCAGACCCAGCTTCGGGTGCGCCGCTCCGCCGGCCGCCGGCTGGAGACGCTGCACGTCGAGGCCGGCTACGAGGAGGCGTTCGTGCGCGAGCTGGAGGGGTTCTGGGAGAGCTGCGTGAACGGCACCGAGGTGCGAAACACCGTCGAGCAGGCGGCCCGGGATGCCCGGCTGCTGACCGAGATCGCGCGCCGGGCCGCGGCGCAGGTCGTGGTGTGACCGACCACCTGCACTCGCCACAGCGGGCCCGGGCGCTCGACCAGCTGTCGACGGCGGACGGCGTGATCGCCGGCGCGGCCGTCGACCATCGCGACTCTCTGCAGGCGGTGCTGGCCAAGCGCGGGCTGGAGCTGGACGCCGACGGCATCACCAGGCTCAAGCTGCGCATCGTGCGGGCGCTGGCTCCGGCGGCCTCGATGGTGCTGCTGGACGCCGAGTTCGCGGTGGCCCAGGCTGTGGCGGCGGGCGCGCTGCCCGGGCGCACGGGACTCGTGGTGCCGCTGGAGGGGATGGGCTACGGCGACGTCTCGCGGGTCGAGACGACGGCGTTTCTGGACGGCTGGTCAGCCGCAATGGGCCGGCGGCTGGGGGCGTCCGGCGCCAAGCTGCTGCTGCCCTACCGGGCGGACGTGCCGGATCAAGCAGCCCGCCAGGAGGACGTCGTGCGGCGGGCGGTGAGCGATTGCCGAGCCGCCGGCCTGGCGCTCATCGTGGAGCCGATCGTGTACCGCCGGGAGGGCGAACAGGCCGCCGGCGACGGGCGCTTCGAGGAGCTCGTGGTCGAGGGCGCGCGCAGGCTGGCGACACTCGAGCCGGATGTCCTGAAGCTCCAGTACCCCGGCTCGGCCGCAGGCTGCCGTGCGCTGGACGAGGCCTGCGGGCGGCCGATCCCGTGGGTGCTGCTGGGCGGCGGCGCCGACGCTGGCGTATTGGCGGAGCAGATCGAGCACGCCTGCAAGGCCGGCGCCAGCGGGTTCATCGTCGGCCGCACCCTGTTCGACGCAGCGCTCCGGGAGGACGACGCAGCATCCCAGAGAGCGCTCGACGAGGAGTGCCGGCCCCTGCTCGAGCAGCTCGCCGCGATCGCTGCCCGCCTCGCGCAGCCGTGGAGGTCGCGGGTCGGCGAGCTGCCGGCCCCGGCGCACGGCTGGTACCGGGAGACGGCCTAGGCGGGTACGCCCGCCGGCGCCGCCGGCACCACGACCCGCGGTCCGGACGGACGGTCGCCGGCATCGAGCTGGACGGTCTCGCTGTCGGCGCGCGCCACGTCGTCGTGCTGAGCCAGGAACTCGTCCGCCGGCTCCAGGAAGTCGATCGCGTCCGTGCGGTAGTGCATCGGCACCACCCAGGCCGGGCCCAGCTCGCGCACGACGGCGGCCGCCTGATCGGCGCCGATGGTCGCGCCGCCGTCCCCGACCGGCACGAACAGCAGGTCGATCTCGCCGATGGCGGCGATCTGCTGCGGGCGCAGGGCGGCCTGCCCGAAGTCCCCCATGTGGCACATCCGAAGGCCCTCGAACTCGAACCGGAAGATGGTGTTGGGACCGCGCTTGGTGCCGGCCTGGTCGTCGTGCTCGGAGGCCACTGCCACCACCTGGCCGATCGGCGTGTCGAACGTGCCGGCGGTCGAGCGAACGACGTGTGGCGAGCCCGTCACGGCGTCCACGCCGTTGTGGTCGACGTGCTCGTGGGTGACCAGCAGCAGGTCGGCGGGGTGCGGCTCGATCGCCGGATACCGCCACCGTAGCCGGCCCCCGGTGGCCGACGACAGATCCCCGAACGGATCGATCACGATCGTCTGCGTGGCCCCCGTGAGGGTGAACGCCGATTGTCCGTGCCAGCGAATCTCCATGCGCCCTCCAGTCGAGAATCCTTCCGCGCGGAGCAGATTACACGACCGCTACTCCGTACAGATCCGGTTGCTAAACTTCCGTGCTCGGAAGGTTTCTGAGCCCTTGGCAACCGTCGAACAAGAACAGTTCCGGATCGGAGAGCTGGCCCGCAGGGTCGGCTCCACGCCCCGTGCCGTGCGCCACTACGAAGAGGTGGGGCTGCTGCCCGGCCGCGGCCGGCCGCAGGGCCGCCACCGGCTGTACGACGCGCAGGACGAGGAGCGGCTGCGCGAGCTGCTGCAGGTGCGCGACCTGCTGGGGCTGTCCCTGGCCGAGCTGCGCACGTGGTCCGAGGCCGAGGCCGCGCGAGCCGACCTGCGTGGCCGCTGGCTCGGCTCCGACCCGTCGAACGCCGAACGGCTGCAGATCCTGGACGAGTCGATGGGCCACGTCAACACGCAGCTCGACCTGGTGCGCAGCCGGCGCGAGGCGCTGGAGCAGCTGGAGGACGAGCTGACGGCCAAGCGCCGGCGGATCCGCGAAATCGTGACGGAGCTGGAGGACGAGCTCCAGTGACGACCACCAACGTCGCCATCCCCGCGCACAGCAGCAGCCGGTACAAGTGGATCGCGCTGTCCAACACCACGATCGGGATGCTGATGGCCACCATCAACTCCTCGATCGTGCTGATCGCGCTGCCGGACATCTTCCGCGGCATCCAGCTGAACCCGCTGGAGCCGTCCAACTCCCGCTACCTGCTGTGGATGATGATGGGCTTCATGGTGGCCACCGCGGTGCTGGTGGTCAGCTTCGGGCGAATCGGCGACATCTACGGCCGGGTGCGCATGTTCAACCTCGGCTTCGCCGTGTTCACGGCCGCCTCGGTGCTGTTGTCGCTGACCTGGATGCACGGGTCGGAGGGCGCGCTGTGGCTGATCGCGATGCGCATCGGCCAGGGCGTCGGCGGTGCGCTTCTGATGGGCAACTCGTCGGCCATCCTGACCGACGCGTTCCCGCCCCAGCAGCGCGGCCTGGCGCTGGGCATCAACGCCGTGGCGGCCATCGCCGGCTCGTTCATCGGGCTGGTGCTGGGCGGGATCCTCGGCCCTGTGTCGTGGCGTCTGGTGTTCCTGGTGTCGGTTCCGGTGGGCCTGTTCGGAACGGCATGGTCGTACTGGAAGCTGGAGGAGCGCGGGGAGCGGCGGCCCGCCCGCATCGACTGGTGGGGCAATCTGACGTTCGCCGCCGGTCTGATCCTGGTGCTGGTCTCGATTACCGACGGCATCCAGCCGTACGGCGGCCACACGATGGGCTGGACGAGCCCGCGCACGCTGACCGAGCTGCTCGGCGGCCTGGTGCTGCTGGGCGTGTTCGCCGTCGTCGAGATGCGCACCAAGGAGCCGATGTTCCAGCTCGGGCTGTTCCGCATCCGCGCGTTCACCGCGGGCAGCTTCGCCAGTCTGCTGGCGTCGCTCGGCCGCGGCGGGCTGATGTTCATGCTGATCATCTGGTTGCAGGGGATCTGGCTGCCGCTGCACGGCTACAGCTTCGAGCGCACGCCGCTGTGGGCCGGCATCTACATGCTGCCGCTGACCGTCGGGTTCCTGGTCGCCGGCCCGCTCTCGGGCTGGCTGTCCGACCGCTTCGGCGCCCGCCCGTTCGCGACCGGCGGCATGGTGGTGGCGGCGCTCATGTTCCTGCTGCTCGAGATGCTGCCGGTGGACTTCACCTACTACGTGTTCGCGCTGCTGCTGCTCGGCATCGGCCTGGCCATGGGCCTGTTCGCCTCGCCCAACCAGACGGGCATCATGAACAGCCTGCCTCCGCACAGGCGGGGCGTGGGCGCGGGCATGAGCGCCACGTTCCAGAACTCCGCCATCGTGCTGTCGATCGGGATCTTCTTTTCGCTGATGATCATCGGCCTGTCCGGCGCGCTGCCGTCGGCGCTGCAGCACGGGCTGACCCAGCAGGGCGTGCCGGCGTCCGATGCCACCCGCATCTCGCACCTGCCGCCGGTGGGCCTGCTGTTCGCGTCGTTCCTGGGCTACAACCCCATGAAGCAGCTGCTGGGGCCGACGGTGCTGCACCACGTGTCGCACCAGCACGCGGCGTACCTGACCGGCCGCAGCTACTTCCCGGCGCTGATCTCGGGGCCGTTCTCCAGCGGCCTGCACGAGGCGTTCGGGTTTGCGATCGTGGCCTGCCTCGTCGCGGCCGCGGCCTCGTGGCTGCGCGGTGGCCACTACGTGCACGATGTGCACGCGGAGCAGGTCACCGAGTGGCCGGACGGCGAGATCGCCCTGGTCACCGACGGCGACTGAATTGTTAACGCCCCTCACCCGGTACCGGGTACCGGGTGCGGGTCTTTACAACTGCGCGGCGGGTAGGAGGCCGGCCGGGCCCAGCGCCTCCTCCACCGCCGCCGCCAGCTCCAGCAGCCGCCGCTCGCCGAACGGCGCCGCCACCGCCTGCAGGCCGACCGGCAGTCCCTCGGGCGTGAAGCCGGCCGGGATCGAGATCGCCGGACAGCCTGTCATGGTGATCCGCGAGCACGACCGCATCCACTCGATGTAGGAGCCCATCGGCCGGCCGGCGACCTGCTCGGGGTACTCCTGCTCGACCGGGAAGGGCGCGAGCTGCGTGACCGGGCACAGCAGGTAGTCGAACCGGGTCAGGAACTCCCGGGCGCGCTCGGCGAGCGCGGTCTCCAGTGCCGCGGCGCGGGTCAGATCCGCCACCGACAGCCGCCGGCCCTGCTCGATGTTCCAGCGGATCACGGGCTTCATGCTCGCCGGATCGGCGTCGTACAGGTCGCCCAGGCCCATCGCATACGACAGGGCACGAGCCGCCTCGAACGCCTCGTCCGCGCCGCTGAGGTCTGGCTCCGCCTAGTCCACGGCAAGGCCCAGCTCGGCCATGATGGGCAACACCCGCTCGAGGACGTCGAGCTGCGAGCGCTCCACGGGCAGCCCACCGAGCGTCGGGCTCCACGCAGCGCGGCGCCCACGCACCTCCCCACCGATCTCCAGTCCGCTGCCCGTCATCGCCTCCAGCAGCAGCCCCAGGTCACGGGCGGTGCGCGCCATCGGCCCGTCGACCGAGAACGGCAGCCACGATCCGCCTGGCTCCCGCGGGATCAGGCCAGGGGTCGGGCGCAGTCCCAGGACGCCGTTCCAGGCGGCCGGATTGCGAAGCGACCCGCCGAGGTCGCTGCCGTCGGCGATCGGCAGCAGCCGGCAGGCCAGCGCGACCGCTGCGCCGCCGCTCGACCCGCCCGCCGAGCGGCTGACATCCCACGGATTCCGGGTGGCGCCGAACACCGGGTTGAAGGTGTGCGACCCGGCCCCCCACTCCGGCGTGTTGGTCTTGCCGATCAGAATCGCCCCCGCGTCGCGCAGCCGCGTGACCAGCAGCGAGTCCGTCTCGGGCACGTGATCGGCGTACACGGGCGACCCGTACGTCGTGCGCAGGCCGGCGGTGTCGACCAGGTCCTTGTGCGCGATGGGCAGGCCGTGCAGCGGGCCGAGCGGCTCGCCGGCGGATCGCCGGCGGTCGGCCTCGCCGGCCGCAGCCAGCGCCGCCTCGGGCGCCACGGTGGGCACGGCGTTCACGAGCGGGTCGATGCGCTCGATCCGCTCCAGGTGGGCGGACACGAGCTCCCTGGCGGAGACCGCGCCCTCGCGCACCGCCCGCGCCTGTTCGACAGCGGTCGCCAGGCACGGGTCGGTGCGCGATGCGGGAGCTGCGGTCAGCTGCTTAGCCCGTCGGCTGAGGGGCCGACTCGTCGCTTTGCCAGATCCCGAACTCGTTGCCGTGGGGGTCCGAGCAGACGGCGAACCAGCCCATGCTGGGTACCGGCATGGCATCGGTGGCCGTGCCGCCCAGCTCCTTCACACGGGCGGCTCCGGCGTTGATGTCGTCGACGGCGAAGTACGGGCGCATGCCCTTCTTCCCGGGCTCCATGTTGGTGATGGCGCCGCCCGCATCGCCGATCTGCGTCATGTGGTACTCGGACGGGCCTGGGTAGCTCTGGAACTGCCAGCCGAACATGGCGCCCCAGAACTCGCGGCTCTGAGAGGTGTCGTCTGCTGGTATCTCGAGGTGGACGATCTGGCCAGGCATCTCTCCTCCTTCGCTTGGGGTCGTGGTCGGTCCAAGCAGATGCACGTACATCCAAGCAGACCGGAGGAGCCCGGCAAAGTCATCGCCCGAACAATCAGCGCGCGTGTGGCTGCGCGGTGAACACGAGGCGCAGCGGGCGACCCGACCAGCGCTGCAGCTGGACCGCGGCGATCGCGGCCATGGCCAGGCTGGCGGCACCGGAGATCAGAAACGCCAGCTCGGTGCCGCCGGACGCGGCGAGCCATCCGGCCAGCAGGCCGCCGGCCGGGCCGGCGCCGTTGAACGCGAAGTAGTAGAGCCCGATCACCCTGCCACGCAGACGGTCGGGGGAGCCCAGCTGCAGCAGCGAGTTGGCGTTGGACGTCCACAGCGTGAACGAGAGGCCGACCACGAACAGCAGCACCGAGGCGACGGCCACGGACGTGAACGGCGCGAGCAGCAGCTGCGCCACTCCGAATCCGCCCACGCCCAGCACCAGCACCCGCCAGCTGGCGCGGCCGAGCGCGGCCGAGGCCAGCGCGCCGCACAGCGCCCCCATCCCGAAGGCGGCGGTGACGATGCCGAACGTCGCGGGGCCGGACGCCAGCGTCTGACGGGCCAGCACCGGCAGCAGGACGTTGAAGTTGAACGAGAGCGTGGACACGACCGTCACGATGCACAGCGCGAGCAGCGCCGGCCGCGATCCGGCCACGTACCCGAAGGCCTCCCGGGTGCCGCGCAGGAGCGTCGGCCGCTCCTCATTCGCGCTGCGCGGGAAGAGCTCGCTGACCCGCATCATGAGGAGCCCCACCAGCACAGCGGCGAAGCTCGCGGTGTTGAGCGCGAAGCACAGGCCGGCGCCGGCCAGGGCCACCGCGATGCCGCCGGCCGCCGGCCCGATCACGCGGGCGGCGTTGAACAGGCTGGAGTGGAGCGCGATCGCGTTGGGCAGCTCGTCGCGGCCGACCATCTCGAACGTCAGCGCCTGGCGGGCGGGCGCGTCGAGCACCAGCACCGTCCCGCGCAGGGCGGCCAGAAGCAGCACCTCCCAGGCGGTCACCCAGCCGCCCAGGGTGAGCGCGGTCAGGATGCCGGCGATGACCATCGACACGGCCTGGGTCGCGATCACGGTGCGACGGGCGTCGAGACGGTCGACGACCACCCCGGCGAACAGGCCGAAGACGGTGAACGGCAGGAACTGGCACAGGGCCAGCAGGCCGACCGTCACCGGGGAGTGGGTGATCGAGAGAATCAGCCACGCCGTGGCGATGTTCTGCATCCACGTGCCGCTGACCGAGATCACCTGCCCGGAGAAGAAGAGGCGGTAGTTTCGGTGCCGGCGCAGGCTTGCGAAGGTGCGCGCATTCGCGCGCAGCAGGGCAGCGGTCATGCGTCGTCCACCAGCAGGCGTTCGAGGGAGTCGATCGCGCTGTCCACCGCGGCCAGCTGATCGGGCGAGAGCTTCTTCAGGCGGGCGGCCAACCAGGCGGTGCGCCGCGATCGCGCGGAGCGGTGGACGCGCGAGCCGAGCTCGGTCAGCTCGAGGCCAACGCGCCGGCGGTCGGCGGCGGCCCGCGTGCGGCGGACCAGGCCGGCCGACTCCAGACGGGTCAGCGACGTCGACATGGCGGCGGTGGACACCCCCTCGCGGCGGGCCAGCTCGCGGACGCCCACGCCGGGGTTCTTGCGAACGGCATGCAGCAGGGCCGCCTGGCCGCCGGTGATGCCGAGCGGCGCCAATTCGCGGCGCAGATGGCGGTTGAGCTGGAGCAGCACCGGCCTCAACCGGTTGGCCACCTCGACCGTGTCCAAACTCGTTAGCATAGATAACAGTTTAGCAAGTTATCGACTTTCTGGACCCACTCGGAAGGGGGAACCGGTCCACGGCAAAGCGGTGTCAGGCACCGTCACAACGCCGGGACGGTGCCTGAACCTTGGCCCGCGCAGGCCCGAGGGGCCTGGCCCCGGTTTCGTCGCTAGCGAGCAGCCCCCAGCATGCCGAGATACAGCTCCACGACCTTGGGGTCCTGCAACAGCTCGGCGCCGGTGCCCGTGTGCGCGTTCTTGCCCTGGTCGAGCACGTAGCCGCGGTCGCAGATCTCGAGGCAGCGGCGTGCGTTCTGCTCCACGATCACGATCGCA
>JBQCGJ010000011.1:0-9480 GCA_051955775.1 Gaiellales bacterium
GACCCGCCGACGCCGGTGGCGATGGCGGGGATGCCGCGCCGGAAGGCAGCTGCGATCGCGTCGGCCACGCCGCCCGGCACGGGCGGAAGCTCCATGTCGATCAGCACGACGTCCAGCTTGCCGCAGCTCACCATCCGCACCGCCTCGGCCAGGCCGGCGGCCTCGGCGACCACCTCGATACCCAGGGGTGCAAGCGAGCGCGCGATCCCGACGCGTGAGATCTCGCTGGGGTCACCGACGCCGACTCTCAGGCCATCGTCCATGTTCATGGGTGGCCGGGTACAAACATGAATAGAGTTTCCTGCATATACTGCAACGATACGGGACATCGCCCGGAAGCTCAAGGGCGGACCGGTTCCGATCCGCGGGTAGCCTGCCCGTTCATGGGCCCCTTGCAGACCGTGGTCATACAGGCCGGTGCGGCGACGCTCGAGGGCGACCTGACGGTGTCGAACGACGCCCGCGGCCTGGTGGTATTCGCCCACGGCAGCGGTTCGAGCCGGCACAGCCCGCGCAACCGGTTCGTGGCCGGGCGCCTCCATCAAGCGGGCCTGGCAACCCTCCTGATCGACCTTCTGACGGCCTCCGAGGAGGCCGAGGATGCGCGCTCGGGAGCACACCGGTTCGACATCGGCCTGCTGGCCGGGCGGGTGGATTCGGCGCTCGAGTGGGCGGCAGTGACACCCGCCGTGGGGACGCTACCCATCGGCCTGTTCGGAGCCAGCACGGGAGCCGCCGCGGCACTGGTGGCCGCCGCCGACCGACCGCAGCAGGTGCGGGCGGTGGTGTCGCGCGGAGGCAGGCCCGACATGGCCGGGGAGCGGCTGGCCGAGGTGGCTGCGGCGGTGCTCCTGATCGTGGGCGGCAACGACCATCAGGTGCTGGATCTGAACCGCTCGGCGGCCGCGGCCCTGCCCCGGCGGCCGGGGCTGGAGGTGGTGCCGGGCGCCGGCCATCTGTTCGAGGAGCCCGGCACGCTGGAGCGGGTGGCGGAGCTGGCTGCGGCCTGGTTTGCCGACACGCTCCCCACCGGGCGGGCGCGGTAGCCTACGCGCGCCGTGAGCGTCAAGGTCCGCTTCGCCCCCAGCCCAACCGGGTCTCTGCACCTGGGCGGCGCGCTGACCGCGCTCATCAACTACCTCTTCGCGCGTGCGCGCGAGGGCACCCTTCTGCTGCGCATCGACGACACCGATGCCGGCCGCACCGTCGCAGGGCAGGAGGCCGCCATCATGGACGACCTGCGCTGGCTCGGCCTCGGCTGGGACGAGGGACCGGTGCGTCAGAGCGAGCGGGCGGAGCGGCACCGCGATGCCGCGGGCCTGGCGCAGTGGGTGGTGCTGCGGGACGGCGCGATGTACCTGTCCGCCCCGGGCGTGCCGGCATTCGTGATCGTGCGCGCCGACGGCCGCCCGACATACCACTGGGCGAGCGTCGTGGACGATCTCGACCATGGCATCACGCATGTCATCCGGGGCGCCGATCATCTGCCCAACCGGCCCCTGCACGAGGCGGCCTTCCGCGCACTGGGGGCCGATCCGCCCGAGTTCATCCACCACGCGATCGTGCTCGGCGAGCACGGAAAGCTGTCCAAGCGCGAAGCCGCCGCATCGATCGCCGACCTGCGCCGTGCCGGGTATCCGGCGGAGGCCGTGGTCAACCAGCTCGGGCTGGCCGCCAGCTCGGGCCCGGGTGAGGTGCTGTCGCTGGCCGAGCTGGTGGCGCGCTTCGACCCCGACCGCATCGCCAGCGGCGAGCTGCGGCTGGAGCAGGCGCGCCTCGACTCGCTTGCCGCCGGGCACCTGTCCCGGTTGTCCGAGGCGGAATTCGCCGAGCGCGTGGCGCCGTTTGCACCGGCCGGCACCGACCCCGCCCAGCTGCGCGCGCTGGCGCCCGCACTGCGGGGCGTGCATACGCTGGCCGAGGCCGGCGATCTGGTGGCCAGCGTGGTGCTGCCGCCCCGGCCCCATCCGCTGCCCGAGCTGGCCGACGTGCGGGCGGCCTTCCCCGACCGGCTCAGCGAGCAACAGGCGCACGACCTGGTGGACGAGCTTCGCCGCCGCAACATCCCGCTCCGCCAGGCCCGGCTGGCGCTGACCGGTCGCGAGCGCGGGCCGGAGCTGTGGGCGGTGCTGGCGGCGATCCCGCGGGACGAGGCGATCAGGAGGGCGGCATGAGGCTTCGCGACGCGCTCAGCGGCGAGCTGCGCGAGCTCGAGCCGGGCCCGGACGGGGTGATCGGCATCTACGTGTGCGGCCCGACCGTGTACGGACGGATCCACATCGGCAACGCGCGGCCGTTCGTGGTGTCCGTGGTGATGCGCGACTACCTGCGCTGGCGCGGGCATGAGGTGCGGCTGGTCGAGAACATCACCGACATCAACGACAAGATCTATGACGCCGCCCGGCCGCTGGGCGTGCCCTCCGGGGACCTGGCGCGGGAGATGACGGATCACTACATCGCCGACACCGACCGCCTCGGCCTCGGCCGCCCGAACGTCGAACCGCGGGCCACCGAGACCGTGCCCGAGATCGTGGCCCTGATCGCCGAGCTGGTCGATGCCGGGCATGCCTACGAGGCGGGCGGCGACGTGTATTTCGCCGTGCGCAGCTTCCCCGGCTACGGGGCGCTGTCCCGCCAGCGCGTGGACGACCTGGAGGCCGGCGCCAGGGTGGAACCGGGCGAGCACAAGCGCGATCCGCTGGACTTCGTGCTGTGGAAGGCCAACAAGGCCGATGAGGACACATGGTGGGACTCGCCGTGGGGCCGCGGCCGGCCCGGCTGGCACATCGAGTGCTCGGCCATGGCCGAGAAGTATCTGGGCCGCGAGTTCGCGGTGCACGGCGGCGGCCGTGACCTGATCTTTCCGCACCACGAGAACGAGGTCGCCCAGTCGCGGGCGGGAGGCAGGGAGTTCGCGCAGATCTGGGCGCACAACGGCATGCTGCGCATGGGCGGCGAGAAGATGTCCAAGTCGGAGGGCAACATCGACCCCCTGCACGAGGTGCTCGACCGGTGGGGCGCCGAGACGGTGATCATGTTCATGCTGCGCGCCCACTACGCGAGCCCGGTCGACTACACGGATGACGTGCTGGAGCAGGCGCAGGCGGCCTGCCACACGCTGCGAAACGGGTTGCGACTGGCTCACGGCCAGCATGGGGGGGACGGTGAGGCGCTGCTGCGGGATGTGCGCGCAGCCCTGGACGAGGACTTCAACACGCCGGCCGCTCTGGCCCGCCTGTTCACGGCCAACTGGCGGGACACCGCCGAGCGCGCCGCGGTGGTCGAGGTGCTCGGGGTGCTCGGCCTGGGTGGGCTGGCCGAGACCGAGCCGGAGCCGCCGGCCGCCGTGCGGGAGCTCGCAGAGCGTCGCCGGCAGGCCCGGAAGGACGGCGACTACGCCGAGTCGGACCGCCTGCGCGACGAGATCTCGGCGGCGGGCTGGGAGGTGCGAGACACCGCCGACGGCTTCCTGCTGTACCCGCATGGCTGAGGTCGTGTACGGCCGGCGGCCGGTGCTCGAGGCGCTGCGCGGGCGCCGCGAGGTGCTCGGCGTGTGGTGCTCGGCGGCCGCCCGCCGCTCGCTGGACTGGCTGCCCGAGGAGTCGCGCGTGACCGCGGCCACGCGACTGGACGGTTTGGCTCAGAGCGACGATCATCAGGGCGTGGTGGCCGAGGTCGCGCCGTATCCGTACGAGCATCCGGATCGCCTGCTGGCCGGCGACCGGCGGCTGCTGGTGGCGCTGGACGAGGTCACCGACCCGCACAATCTGGGCGCGGTGGCGAGGGTGGTGGAGTGCGCGGGCGCGGATGGGCTTCTGATCACCCGCCGGCGTACCGCCGCCGTCACTGCGGCGGTGTGCCGGGCATCGGCCGGTGCGGTCGAGCACCTGCCGATCGCCCGCGTCGAGAACATGGCCGAGCTGCTGCTGAAGGCCCGCCGGCCCGGGCTGTGGAGCTACGCGGCTGCGGGCGGGGCTGACCGCCGGTACGACCAGCACGACTACCGGGACGGCACGGTGTTCGTGCTGGGCGCGGAGGGCCGTGGGCTGCGCCCGCGCGTGCGCGCGGCGTGTGACGAGGAGGTGGCGATCCCCATGCGCGGGCAGGTGGACTCGCTGAACGTGTCCACGGCCGCGGCGGTGCTGGTGTTCGAGGCGGCGCGCCAGCGCGATGGCTGACCCGGTCTTCATCATCGACGGCGACAACGTGGTGCACGTGCGCGGCCGGGTCACGGATCATGAGCGGTCGCGCGACGCACTGGTGGCCGACGTCAGCGGCTGGGCCACGAGGGCCGGCATCCAGGCGATCGTGGTGCTGGACGGCCACGGCAACGACCGGCGGATCGGCGGCTGTCAGGTGCGCTATTCCCGCCGCGAGACCGCGGACACCGTGATCGAGCGGCTTGCATACCGGGAGGCCGACGGCCGCGAGGTGACGGTCGTGTCCAGTGACACGGTGGTGCGCCACGTGTCTCAGCGCGGTGCGGTGAACGCGATGAGCACCCGCGAGTTCGCGGACAGGCTGAGCGCATCCGCCCCCGCCGGCGGCACCGAGAGCAGTCCCGGGCGGCGCGTCCGCTACCAGCTGGGCGACTCGCTCGACCCGGCGGTGCGCGAGGCGCTGGAGCGCCTGCGGCGCGGCCGGCAAGACTGATTTCCTTGACAACGCCGAGGCGGTGGGTAATAGTACCTGCCTCAACCTCAAGCTTTACTTGACGGTGACGGTCAAGGGAGTTGAGGCTTGAGATTCCCCCCAGGCACCGCGACCGGAGGTACCCGACCTTGGCCAAAGCACATGCACAGACCGCGCGACAGGGTCAGGGTCAGGGGCAACGGGCGTGGCGCGAGCCGGGGGAGCTCGCGCTGATCGTCGCCGCGCGCAACGGCGACGAGTGGGCGATGGACACGATCCTGCGCCGCTACCAGGGCTTCGTGCGTCTGAAGGCCAGCTCGTACTTCCTGGCCGGCGGCGACTCCAACGACCTGATCCAGGAGGGTCTGGTCGGGCTGTACAAGGCGGTGCGGGACTTCCGGCCCGACAAGGACACCTCGTTCCGATCGTTCGCCGAGCTGTGCATCACCCGCCAGATCATCACCGCCATCAAGACCGCGACCCGCTTCAAGCATGCGCCGCTGAACACGTACGTGTCGTTCAGCCACGCGCCGGCCGGACAGGAGGCCGACGCAGACTGCACGCTCGGCGACGCGCTGCCCGGGCCCGCGGTGGAGGATCCCGCCTCGTGCGTGATCTCCACCGAGGAGCTGCAGAGCCTGCTCGAGTGCCTCGGCACCACCCTCTCCCCGCTGGAGTCCCAGGTGCTGACGTGCTACCTGGAGGGCCGCAGCTACGAGGAGATCGGCGCCGCTCTGGACTGCGACCCGAAGACGGTGGACAACGCGCTTCAGCGCGTGAAGCGAAAGGTGCTGGCACACCTCAGCTCGCGGCGGCTGCCGGCGTAGGCGCTCAGGTATCGCCGGCGGCGCCCGGCGCCACCAGGCCCGACTCGTACGCGTAGATCACGGCCTGCACGCGGTCGCGCAGTCCCAGCTTCTGCAGGATGTGGGCGACGTGCGTCTTGGCGGTCGCCTCGCTGATCACGAGCTGCTCGCAGATCTCGGGGTTGGAGTGGCCCCGCACCATCAGCGCCAGCACCTCCTGCTCGCGCGGGGTCAGTTCGGCGACGGCGGCCGGTGGCCCCGCCTGGGGCGCGGCCTGCGGCTGCCGCGCGAACTCCTCGATCACGGCTCGCGTCACCGCAGGTGCGAGCAGGGCGTCGCCGGTGGCCACGATCCGTGTTGCGGCCACGATCTCCTCCGGCGGCGCGTCCTTCAGCATGAACCCGCTGGCACCGGCGCGCAGCGCGTCGTACACGTAGGCGTCGAGACCGAACGTGGTCAGGATCATGACCCGCGGCGGGCGGTCTGCACGCATGATCCGCCGGGTCGCCTCGATGCCGTCCAGAACGGGCATGCGCACATCCATCAGCACCACGTCGGGTCGCAGCCGGCGTGCTGCGGCGACCGCCTGCTCGCCGTCCTCGGCCTCGCCGGCCACGCTCATGTCCGGTTCGGCCTCGAAGATCTTGCGCAGGCCCACCCGCACCAGGGCCTGGTCGTCGACGAGCAGCAGCCGCGTCATGCGACCGGGAGGGTGACGTGGACCGTGAACCCGCCGCCGGGCAGGCCGGTGGCCGTGATCCGGCCGCCGTACAGGGCCACCCGCTCACGCATGCCCACCAGTCCGTGGCCTCCGTTGCGGCTCGTGTCCGCCCGCCCGGCGCCGTCGTCCGTGACCTCGATCTCGATGGACTGCGGGCGGTAGTGGATGCTCACGTGGGCGCGCGCGTCGCGGGCGTGCTTGAGCGCGTTGGTCAGCGCCTCCTGCACGATCCGGTACGCCGACAGCTCGAGTCCGGCCGGCAGCTCGCGCTGCTCGCCGTCCACCTCGAGCTGCACAGGCAGCCCGGCCTCCTGCACCTGGCTGATCAGCAGCGGCACGTCGCGCAGTCGCGGCTGGGGCGTGAGCGGCTCGTCCTCGCCGGCCCGCAGCATCCCCAGCAGGCGGCGCGTCTCGGTCAGCGCGCTGCGACCGCTGCGCTCGATGGTGTCCAGCACCTCGCTGTGCGACCCTGACTGCTCCAGCACGCGCCGTTCGGCCCCCGCCTGGAGCACGATCATGGAGACGTGGTGGGCGATCACGTCGTGCAGCTCCCGGGCGATCCGGGCGCGCTCCTCGACCACCGCCTCGCGGCGCGCCACGTCACGCTCGCGCTCCGCGACCTGGGCGCGGCGCTCGCGCTGCCCGACCAGCCAGTGCACGAGCAGGATGACCACCGTCGATGCGGCCACGAACTGCACCGTGGACTTGACGTTCGTCCCCGGTGCCAGCGCGGTCGCCAGGCCGCCGCCGGATACGGCGATGATGCCGAGCCAGAAGGCGCGCGGCCGCGCCCACACGGCGAACGCATACATGCAGCACATCCACGCCAGGCCGTAGCTGATCAGGTTCGGCGGCCCGATGGTGCCCGCCACCACGTCGGCCAGCAGGCCCGCGCCGATGCCCACCGCTGCGGGGTGGCGCCGGCGCACGGCCACTGCGAGGGTGACCGGTACGCAGGCCACAGCCAGGACGCCCGCGTGCGCGACGGGGCCTGTGAGCCAGATCTCGACCTGCACCAGCACGGTGAACAGCCCGGCCAGCGCCCAGTCGAGGCGGACGGCGTCGACGCGGAAGCGTCCCAGGCGGATCGTGCGCGTGCTCATCGCTCCACCATAAACCTGCTGCCGAGCCCTGTCATCGGCCGATCGGCTGATGCGAAAGAGCCTGCAAGTTCAGCCAATCGGCTGACCCCAAGATCGGGCGATCCGGCGACGACGCGGCGGAAACGCGGCCGTAGCGTGGTCTCGTCAACTGACCCCAGGAGGGGAACCATGAAGCGGATCAACAGCACAGCAGCACGGGTCATCGCGTCGGCGCTGGCGGCCGGCCTGGTGGCGATGGCCGTGGGCGGCATCTCACTGGCCAGGGCGGGCGGCAGCG
Organism: Gaiellales bacterium; assembly: GCA_051955775.1. Classification (GTDB taxonomy): domain Bacteria; phylum Actinomycetota; class Thermoleophilia; order Gaiellales; family JAICJC01; genus DASUHT01. The sequence continues at coordinate 7,540 of JBQCGJ010000011.1, forward strand.
ACCGCACCATGACGATCACCGAGAAGCAGGTCAACGCCACGTTCGTGAGCATCAGCCATACGCAGCAGGGTGCGCCCGGCGACCAGGCCATCTTCCGCTCGGTCGTGATGAACTCGCGCGGCCAGCGCATCGGATCCAGCTCGATCGTGTGCGAGATCGTGTTCGGCGGGAAGCTCCAGTGCAGCGGCGTGTACGTGCTGCCCGGCGGCACGCTGACCGGTACCGCCCTGGTGCCGCAGAGCCAGGCCAGCTCCGCGCCGGTGCATGTGGCGATCACCGGCGGCACCGGCCGCTATGACGAGGTGTCGGGACAGGCCACCTCGACGCCGCAGAGCCAGACCGTCAACAAGACCGTCATCGATCTCGACTGACGGATCTCGGTCCGCGCCCACCATCCGCCGTGCGGGCGGGTGGTGGGCGTTGCCCGTTCAGGGCCGGGCTAGGCAGCGCCCAGATGCGGCTCGGTCTCGACCCGGGAGGGCGCGCCTGGGGGCAGGCCGAACAGTTCCGCAGGAGCGGTCGCCGCCTCGCGGGTGACGACGAGGCGATAGCTCCCCGACGGCGCCGTCGCGCGCAGCACGACCTGCCCGCCCACGCGCGAGACATCGAGGGTGGTGTGCGCTCCCAGCCGCGAGCCGGTCAGAAAGGCGGCCAGGATGACGACGGCCGGCCCGCTGGCGCCGTGGGACACGAACGCGGGCGCGCCGTGAATGTCCTCGATCTCGGTGGGGACGTCCCTGAAGTGCGCGACCAGGCGCGCGCGGTGCCCGTCGAACACGGTCAGCATGCGCACCAGCGGCGCGCCGATGTCCCGCAGCGTCAGAGAGTCCCGGAACCGGCCGTCGGGCGCCGCGAACACCACCTGCTCGCGCAGCAGGTTCTCGCCCACGCGACCGGTCACGACGGCGCGGTAGAGGCCGGGGGGTTGGGCGCTGCCGGCGGCCGGGGCGCCGCCGAGCCCCGACACCAGCACCGCCAGGCACGCGATCAGGAGGGTCGCCGCAACCGTCGCTTCCCTGCGCACGACCGCATGATTCCAGGGCATTCGTGCGGGCGCAAGGAGCCCGGCGGGGGGCGCGCACGCTGCTTGTAAGCTGTTTTTCGCGCACCGCCGGGATAGCTCAGCTGGTAGAGCATCCGCCTTGTAAGCGGACGGTCAGGGGTTCGAGTCCCCTTCCCGGCTTGCAGAGCCCTATTCTGGAGCCTCTCTGCGCGCTCCGGGAACTATGCGTTCGTAGCCCTCGAAGACGAACGGCGGGGGATTGGGCCGCCTGGGAGGAGCGCGCGACCCGCGCGAGCGCGTTCGTGGCCGCCGTTGGTTAGGATTGCGACGTCCGCAACGAACGGAGGGAAAATGCATGCGGTAGTGGTTCGCGTAACCATCAGCGACGCGGAGGGAAGCGAGTCCGCGGTGCGGGAGCGGGTCGTGCCGCGCGTCTCGGGAGCGCCCGGCTTCGTCGCCGGTTACTGGACTCGGAAGGACGATAACGGTCTGTCGATGACGCTCTGGCAGTCCGAAGATGAGGCCAAGAGTGCCGGCGAGATGGCCAGGTCAATCGCTCCCGAAGGAGTGACCGTCGACAGCGTCGAGGTGCGCGAGGTGATTGCCAGCGCATAGCTTGTTCGACGGCTCGAGAGACGCGCAGTAGGGCTCCCGCGGCCGCCGTCATCCTGCCGGCCTGCCGACACCCGGGGCGAGGCCCCTGTCGATGCCCTGTCGGTTACGCCGCCCCGGGGACCGTAAGCCCGCGGGCCGTGCCCTCGGCGATCAGGAAGTCACTGTCGACCGCGCCGCCGGCCGCCGTGTGCGTGGTGATCGAGAGCCCGGCGTAGAGCACGGACCACCGCAGGCAGTCTTCCGGAGTCGCTCCCCGCAGATCGGCCCAGATGTACGCCGATGTCAGGAGGTCCCCGGCGCCGGTGGTGTCGACCACGTCGGCA
>JBQCGJ010000012.1:0-4342 GCA_051955775.1 Gaiellales bacterium
CGCGCGATGCAGCGCGTTCACGGTGTCCTGCTGACCGGGCTGCCAGTAGTCGAACGAGTGGTTGTTCGCGTTCGAGAGCACGGTGAAGCCGGCCCGCCGCAGGTAGCGGGCGTACGACGGCGGCGCCCGGAAGGCGAAGCAATTGGCCGAGGGAGCGCCGCCGCACTTGCCGTCGGTGCGGTCGGTCAGCGTGCCCTCGAGGTTGCCGAACACGACGTCCGCCCGAAACTGTGGGCGGACGCCCGCCAGGTAGCCCGCCGGGTCCGGCGGCAGGGTCGGCGTGGAGCCGAGCATGGTGTCGCCGACGGCCACCAGCGTCAGCCTGCCCGTGGGCTTCGGCTGCGCGTCCGCGGTCGACGCAGGATCGCTCGTGGCGGGCGAGTGCTGCGCCGCGCCGGAGGTCGGCGGCGCGGTCGCCAGGCGGTGCGGCCGCCCGCCGGCGAGGCGCCCCGCGGCGAGGTACCCCGCCAGCCCGATCGCCGCCACCACGAAGGCCGCCGCGGTCAGCCTGCGCCGGCGCATCCGCGCCCGGCGACGTGCGTCGCGCATGCGCTCACGGTCCGAGCGGCGACGCTCATATGCCTCCCACTCGTCCATGCTTGACCTATCATCGCCCACCGTGGAGATCGAGCAGCGGATCGTGGGGGCGATCGCCGCGGGCAGGGAGGAGCTGGTCGAACTCGTCGGCGACCTGATCGCCTTCGACACGACGGCCCGTGAGCCGAACGACCCCCCTCGTCAGGAGGCTGACCTGCAGGAGTACCTGGCGGGCAGGCTGCGCAGCGCCGGCGCGGCGGTCGACGTGTGGGAGCCGGATGCCGACGACGTGGCCGGCTCGCGCCAGTTCCCGGACGGGCTGGAGTTCGACGGCCGGCCGCAGCTGGCGGCGCGATTCGCCGGCACCGGCGGCGGGTCGAGCCTGCTCTTCAACGGCCATATCGACGTCGTCCCGTCGACGCCGCGCGATCGCTGGACGAGCGACCCCAACACCCCCGAGGTGCGAGACGGAAACCTGTACGGGCGCGGATCGTGCGACATGAAGGGCGGTGTCGGGTGCATGGTCTACGCCGCGGAGACGCTGGCCCGGCTGGGCATCCGGCTGCGCGGGGATCTGATCGTGAACACGGTGACGGACGAGGAGTCCTCGGGCGCGGGCGGAGCGGCCTCGGTGGCCCACGGGGTACGGGCGGATGCGGGGATCGTGCCCGAGCCGACCGACTTCGAAGTGTGGGTCGCATGCCGGGGCTCGCTGACGCCGACCATCACGGTGGAGGGACGGCCCGGCCACGCCGAGATGGCGCAGCCGCACTGGCGCGAAGGCGGCGCGGTCAACGCCATCGAGAAGATGGGCGTGGTGCTGGACGCCGTGCGTCGGCTGCGTGAGGAGTGGAGCGGACGACCCGACAAGCGTCATCCGCATCTGTCCTCGGGCACGATCGTTCCCGTGATCGTGCGCGGCGGGGACTGGGCCGTCACCTACCCGGGCACGTGCCTCCTGACGTGCGAGGTGATGTACCTGCCCGGCAACGCAGATGCCGAGGGCTGGGGCCGCGATGTGCAGGCCGAGATCGCCGCCTGGGTGGACGCCGCCGCCCGCACTGACCCGTGGCTGGCCGAGCACCCGCCGCAGATCGACTGGGCCAACGACATCCCGCCGGCGGAGGTCGACCCGGCGCACCCGATCGTCGAGACGATGCTGGGGGCCAGCCTGGCGGTCGGCCAGCAGTCGCGCCTGGGCGGCCTGGACTCGTGGTTCGATGCGGCCACCTTCACCCGTTTCGCCGACACGCCGTCCATCGGCTATGGCCCGCGCAGCATCCGCTGGGCGCACACGATCGACGAGTACGTGCCGGTCGACGATCTGGTCACGTGTGCCCAGGGGCTGGCCCTGGCGGCCGTCCGCTACTGCGGGGTGGCTGCATGAACGCCGCCCCCACCGTGCGCCTGGCCACATCCGCCGACCTGGAGCAGGTGACCCGGCTGCTGGCCGAGTTCTTCAGCCACGAGGGCCGCGTGGTGCCGCACCTCGAGCAGAACGTGTCGGCCATCCTGGACAACCCGGGGCGCGGGTTCTTCGCCGTGGCCGAGGGCCAGGGCGTGGCCACAACCACCATCCGCATCTCCGCGGGAGGCGGCGCCAGCGCGCAGATCGAGGAGGTGTGGGTGCAACCGTCGGCCCGTGGCCGCGGCCTCGGCGGGAGCCTGATCCGCACCGCGGTGGCCGAGTGCGCCCGCCGCGGCATCGAGTCCATCGAGCTGCGGGTCACGCCCGACGACCGCGAGCTGGGGATCCCCGACTTCTACAGCAAGCAGGGATTCGACGTCAGCACCGGGGTGCTGATCGCCCGGTACCGCAACGGCTCGTAGTCGACTGCGGCCTGTAGACTCGGGCAGCGATTGTCGCCTATCAGGAGGAGGGCCATGAGCGCCGCCGCTGGACAGGGCTGGAAGGTCGAGGACCTGAACGACGTGCCGCCGGTCAAGCCCGACTGGCCTGCCACGTGGAAGTCGGTTCGCCACCACTTCGGGCTGACCGCCTTCGGCATCAACGGCGTCACCAAGGATGCCGGCAGTGTGCTGATCCCGGAGCACGACGAGACGGAGTCAGGTCAGGAGGAGGTGTACTTCGTGCACGCCGGCCAGGTGACTGTCACGCTGGATGGTGAGACGCTCACAGTTGGGCCGGGCGGTTTGATCGCCATCGCGCCGCACGTCCGCCGCAAGTTCGAGTCCACCGCCAGTCCGACGACGCTGCTGTGCATCGGCGGCACCCCTGGCAAGGCCTACGAGGTCGGGGACTGGGAGCAGTAGCCTCGCGGCTCCCCCACGGCTACACCAACGGCACCACGCTCGACGGGGAGACGGTGCGCAAGAGGTTTCTGGGGGATGACGCGCACGAGCGGCTGCGCACGGAGGTGGACGCCATCCGGCGGGCGACCGGGCGGGTGCCCGTGCCGGACATCCTGGATGTGGACGAGCCCTCGGGAGTTGTCACATACGCCTACATCCGCGGCCGGCACGGCCAGGAGCTGATCGATGCGGGCGCGGCGGCGGAGGTGCTCGACAACGCCGGGCGCATCCTTCGGCAGCTCCATGGCTCGCGGTCCCAGGCCGCCCGCCTGCACGGTGACTTCGGGCCGCAGAATCTGCTGTACGAGCCACGGACGCTGGAGGTGGTGGGCGTGCTCGACTGGGAGTTCGCTCGCGACGGAGATCCTGTGGACGACCTGGCCTGGGCCGAGTGGACCGTCCGTATGCACCATGCCCGCGCGGCGCCGCATCTCGTCAGCCTCTTCCGGGGGTACGGAGACGAGCCGGAGTGGGCGCGGCGCCATGGCGCGATGATCTCCGCCTGCCGGAGGCTCGAGCGCCGGGCGCTGCAACTGGGAGACCGCGCGGCGGCCGAGCTATGGGCGGATCGGGCGGCGGTCACCGCCGGCTGGGCGCAGCAGCCTGGCGAGGCGTCCTAGCCGCTCGCGCGCGCATACACCGACACGTGCAGGCGGCTGTCGGCGGTGAACGGCTCCCGGTTCCAGCCGCCCCAGCGACCGGCCAGACGCAGGCCCGCGATTCGCGCCATCAGATCCAGCTCGCTCGGCCACACATACCGGGTGACGATCGGGAACAGCCGCACGCCGTCGCGGGTGATCGAGACGTGTGTCTCGTCCAGCCGCTGGGCGACCGGGTCGTGGCGCGCAACGTCGAGCTGGACGTGGTCGACGCCGACCGTCTCCGCGTCCACGTACTGGTCGTCACGCAGGCGCATCAGCGCGTTCGGCACCCCGGCTTCGATGACGAAGCAGCCATCCTGGGTCAGGTGCGCCTCCACGTTCTGGAAGCAGCGCACCTGCTCGTCCTGGGTCAGCAGGTTGTAGAACGTGTTGAAGACGATGTAGATCAGCCGGTAGCTGCCGCTCACCGGGACGTCCGCGAAGTCGCCCATGGTGACCGAGAGCGCATCGCCGCCCGGCCGCTCGCGCAGCTTCGCCAGCATGGCCGGCGACAGGTCGACGCCGTCGACGCGGATGCCCCGGGCCGCCAGCGGCAGGGCGATGCGGCCGGTGCCGATCGCCAGCTCGAGGGCCGGCCCACCCCGGGCCTGCTGCTCCAGGAACGCTGCGGCCGCCGCCTCGTCGCCCCGCTCGAGGTCGAGGTAGATCCCGGCCACCTCCTCTCCGAAGCTCATGACCGGGTCGTAGTCGTCCACGGCCCGATCTTAGTTGGGAGATGGCGGTCAGGCGGCTGGAAACGGCAACGGGCTGACGACGCCGGCCGCGCCGTCCACGTCCACCTGCTGCCCGTCGGCCACCTCGCGCCGCAGCACCGCCAGCCCGATCGGCCC
>JBQCGJ010000013.1:0-6882 GCA_051955775.1 Gaiellales bacterium
CCCATCACGAACTCGCCGCGGTCGGACTGGCTGATGTAGATGTGCAGCGTGCCGGACACGATGATGCGGTGCAGGAGCGGCTTCACCGGCTCGGTCACGCAGGCCTGGAGGATGTGCGTGGTGATGGGCAGCGGCAGCCCGGCCAGCTCTGCCACCTGGGTCGACCAGCCCGACACGCACGACACCACCGTGTCGGTGGCGATGGTGCCGCGGCTTGTCTCGACACCGGTCACCCGGCCGTTCGAGCGCTGGATCCCCGTCACCTGCGTATACGGGTGGATGTGCACCCCCAGCTTGGCCGCCTCCTTGGCGTACCCCCACACCACGGCGTCATGCCGGATGATCCCGCCGGGCGGGTGGTACAGCGCGGCCAGGATCGGGAACGTGGGGTGGTCCGAGGTGTCGAGCTGCGGGCACAGCTCCTTGATCTCGTCCGGGTACACGACCCGCGAGTCGATGCCCAGCAGGCGGTTCACCTCCGCCCGCTCCATCATCGTGTTCACCGAGCGGTCGGAGTGGGCCAGCGTGAGGTGCCCCTGCTGCGAGAACAGCATGTTGAAGTCCAGATCCTGCGACAGCGTCTCGTACAGCTTCACGCTGGCGGTGTAGAACCGCGCCCCCTCCGGGGTCAGGTAGTTGGAGCGGATGATGGTGGTGTTGCGGCCCGAGGCGCCTGCCCCGATGTAGCTCTGCTCCAGCACGGCGATGTTGCGCATGCCGTGGTCCTTGGCCAGGTAGTACGCGGTGGCCATGCCGTGCGCGCCGCCGCCGATGACGCCGGCGTCGTAGCTCGCCCGCATGTCATTGCTCTTGAAGTAGCGGTGCTTGCGGAGCAGGCCGAGCATCAGGCTTGCACCTGCTCGCGCTGGCCCACGCCGAGGCTGACGGCCGCGATGCCGAGCGTCTGGCCGGCGTCCACGATGGCCTCCCAGAAGTACTCGCCGTACTCCCAGCCGACCAGCATCAGCACGGCATCCCCGCGGTGCACGGCGAACGTCGGCACACGCATCACCGATCCGGCCATGCAGCGGTCGGGCGGGAAGCTCTGCTCGCGCGCGTCCAGGCCCGACGAGCGCATCCACACCTCGCGCCAGGCCGGGCCGCCGAGGGCCACGCAGGCCAGGCCGCAGGTGACGTCGACGGCATGCCCGCCCAGCCGCTCGCGCAGCGTCGCGACCTGCTCGAAGGGGCAGATCACGTATCCGTGGATGGGCGTCAGGCGGGCGGTCAGCACCTCGCCGTCGACCCGTACGTGGCGTGGTTCCAGGTGCCCTGTGAGGTCGTCCATCTGCTCGGCGCTGCCGCGGATGTCGAGCTTGCCCAGGTGCGACAGGTCGGCCAGCCAGGCCTCACCCGGCTCGGCGTCGTAGGCCGCCACCAGCCACCCGTCGTGCTCCTCCAGCGTGGCGCCCGCGGCGACGTGCGCGTGCTCGATCGGCGAGCGCAGGAGTGGCCTGTAGCCGTTGGCCGGCGCCACTGCGGATGGCGACAGGAAGGCGTACGGATCGTGGTTCATGAGCGAAGCTTCTCCCCGTCGGGGTCGTAGAAGGGACGGTGCGTGACGGTGGCCGGAATACGCGCCCCGGACGGATCGGAGATGGTGATCCCCGCGCCCTCCTCGGCCAGTTCGACCGGCACCCAGGCGATCCCGATCGACTTGCCCAGGCGGTGAGAGAAGCGAGACGATGTGATCCGCCCGACCGGGTTGCCGGTGGCGCCGATGACCTGGGTGCCCTCCACCGGCACCTTGCCGTTTCGGCCCTCCCAGCCGACCAGCGCCATGCGGTTTCCGCGCCGCTTGAAGAACTCGATCGAGTACCGCCCGATCCAGTCCGATTCCTTGTCCAGCTTGACGATCCACGGCATCGCGGCCTCCAGCGGGTTGGACTCCGCGTTGGTGTCCTGGCCGACGATGACGTGCATCTTCTCCAGCCGCAGCACGCGCTGAGGCTCCAGCCCGAACGCCTGGATGCCGTGCTCGGCGCCGGCCGTCATCAGCGTCTCCCACAGGTACTGGCCGGCTGCTGATGGGTAGTGGATCTCGTAGCCCAACTCGCCCACGAAGCCGATCCGCAGCACCAGGCAGGGCACCCCCGCGATGGTGGCATGTCCGGCGCCGAGGTACGGGAAGGCCTCGTTCGAGAGGTCGAAGTCGGTCAGCCCGGCGAGGCACTCGCGCGATTTCGGGCCGGCCAGGTTGATGGCCGAGATCGAGCCGGTCACGTTCACGATCTGGCAGTCCATGCCCCACACCGCGTTCCACCACGTGAACCACTGCTCCATGCCGCCGGCGCCCGAGGACGTGGTGGTCACGTAGTACTCGGTCTCCGACAGCCGGGCCACGGTGCCGTCGTCCAGAATCGAGCCGTCGTCGCCGCACACGATCCCGTATCTCACGCGGGCCAGCTTCATGTCTCCGAAGCGGTTGGGGTAGATGCGCTCCAGAAACTCCGCGGCCTGCGGACCGCGCACGATCAGCTTGCCCAGGGTGCTGACGTCGATCAGGCCCAGCGAGTCGTGCACGGCGGCGGTCTCGGCGTCCGACTTGCCGTAGTCGTACGGGCGCTTCCAGTCGCCCGCCCACAGGATCTTGCCGCCGTTGTCGGCGTGCCAGTGGTGCATGGACGTGCGCTTGACCGGCTCGTACCCGCGGCCGGCCAGGAGTGAGAAGCTGGTCGGGTTGTGCGGCGGCCGGCCGGTGGTCACCCCGACCCGCTCGGCGTCCGGGTCGAGGCCCAGCTCGTCGGCCATCACGAGGCCGGAGTTGCGGTGGCACATCTTGCCCTGGCAGGGGCCCATGGTGACCGTCGTGTAGCGCTTCGACAGCTCCAGCGACGAGAACCCCTCGGCCACCGACAGCGAGATGTCCTTGGTGGTGACGTCCTCGCAGAAGCACACGAACTGCTTGCCCTTGGCGTCGCCGCAGCGGGCGGGCACCGCGGCCGCCGAGCCGCCCGGCGAGCCGGCCACACGGACGCCGTCGGGCAGCGAGTCGGGGATGTACACGCGGGCAGCCCGGTCATAGCGGATGCTGCCGCCGGCCTGGGTGACCAGGGCGTGTGGCATCACGCTGCCGCCGGAGACGGCGATCAGGTCGGCGGGCAGCGTGCGCCGCTCGCCGCCGCGCGCCACCACGAGCCCGGACACCGCCTTGCGGCCACGCGCCCGCACGGGCGTGAAGCCGCGCAGGTGGGTGATGCCCGCCATGCCCAGCCGCTCGTCCGGCTCGCCCTCGCGGGCGTCGACCACGGCCTCCACCGCGACGCCGGCGTCGGCCAGGTCGAGCGCGGCCTCGATCCCCATGTCATCCGTGCAGGCCACGACGGCCTGCTCGCAGGGTGCGATCCGGTACTGGTTGATCAGGCGGCGCACGCCGCTGCCCAGCATCACGCCGGGCAGGTCGTTGGCCTCGAACACCAGCGGCTGCTCGATTGCGCCGGTCGCGATCACGATCTCGCCGGCCCGGAATCGGTGCATGGTGCGGCCCTCGAAGACCGGCACCAGCCGCCCCTCGTAGATGCCGCCGGCCCATGCCGGCTGCAGGATCGAAACGCCCGCCTCGCGTGCCTGCCGCTCCAGTTCGGCCGCCCGCGCCGCCGGCTCGTGTCCGCTGTAGGCGAGGTGACCGCCAAGCGCCAGGCCCTCGTCGACGAGCGCGGTGTCCCGCCCGGAGCGGGCGGCTTCGATGGCCGCCTGCAGTCCGGACGGGCCGCCCCCGATGACCAGCGTGTCCACATGCCGGTGCACCTTCTCGAACCGCTCCGTGCGGCGGTGCTCGGGGTCGAGCCGGCCCAGCCCGGCCGCCCCGCGCAGGATGCGCTCGTAGTACGGCCACGCCCAGCGCGGCCGGATGAAGGTCTTGTAGTAGAAGCCGACCTGCATCCCGAAGCTCGGTGTGGCCCGCCCCACCAGGTGCAGGAAGTCGCGCTCCAGCGACGGCCAGGCGTTCTGGTGCGCGACCTGCATGCCCTCGCGGATGGGTGTCGTGCAGGCCCGCACGGTGGGCTCGCCGTCGACCGCGACCAGGCAGTTCGGGCACTGGCCGGAGCAGCACATCAGGCCGCGCGGGCGGTGGTACTTGAACGAGCGCGAGAACACGCGCACACCGTCGCCGTACAGCGCCGAGGCCACGGTGTCGCCGGCGTACCCGGTGACCGGCTTGTCCTGCCAGGTGAACGAGACGGCGGCCGAGCGGTCGATCAGCTCGCCGGTGCGCTCCGCCAGCCGCCGGCTAGGCATCAAGCCCTCCCGGCAGCGCGGTGGCCAGCACCGTGTTGTCGCGGGTGTCGCGGTCGGCCTGGAACCACTCCCGGCAGCCGGAGGAGTGGAACCACCACTCGCGCTGCTCGCCGGTGGCATTGCGTTTGAAGTAGAGGTAGCTGAAGAGCGCCCGCTCGTCCTCGGACGAGGTGGGTCGGACGGTCACCTCGCCGCCGTAGGAGTACTCGTCCACGGGGCGCGGTCCGCAGTTCGGGCAGGAGAGCAGAAAGGACATGTGGTCAGTGGGTGGTGGGTTGGGTGACGTGGCCGTTGGAGGAGGCGGCCATGGCCTTCAGCACGGCCTGCGCGAACGACTCCGGGCGGAACGCGAAGTCGGTGCCGACCAGCGGGATGCCGGTGATGGCGGAGGCCTCGATGGTCATGGCCCGCAGGTCCTCCGGCTCCAGGTCGAACACGCTCAGCTTGCCGCAGGCGCGCGCGAACATCTGCAACTCCTGGGTCATGGAGTGCAGGAACCCCTCCACCCGCTCTGCGGCGGGCTCCACGGGCAGCCGCGCGATCAGGTCCTCGTCCTGGGTGGTGATGCCGACCGGGCACAAACCGGTGTGGCAGTGGTGGCAGCAGCCCGGCTCGGTGCCCATGCGCTCGTAGTCCTCGACGTACAGCGGCCGGTTGCAGTTGAGCGCGATCATGGCGGCGGTGCCGATGGACACGGCATCCGCGCCCAGCGCCAGCGCCTTGGCGGCGTCCACGCCGTTTCGGATACCGCCGGAGATGATCAGGTTGACGACCCCGTCCAGCTTCATCTCGCGCAGCGCTGCCACCGCCTCCACCAGCCCGGCCAGGGTGGGAATGCCGGTGTGGTCCATGAGTGAGTCGGGTGAGGCGCCGGTGCCGCCCTCCAGCCCGTCGATCACGATCACGTCGGCCCCCGCCTTGCAGGCCAGCTTGACGTCGTCGGAGGTGCGGCAGGCCCCGATCTTGACGTAGATCGGGATCCGCCCGTCGGTGGCCTCGCGCAGCTCCTCGATCTTGATCTGGAGGTCATCCGGGCCCACGAAATCGGGATGCCGGCAGGGCGAGCGCTGGTCGACGCCGGGCGGCAGCGTGCGCTGACCGGCGATGATCTCCGACACCTTGGCACCCAGCAGCACGCCGCCGGTGCCCGGCTTGGCGCCCTGGCCGATCACGATCTCGGCGGCGTTGGCCATCCGCAGGTGGTGCGGGTTGAAGCCGTAGCGGCTGGGCAGCACCTGGTACACGAGCTGATCGGACGCCTCTCGCTCCAGGTCGAGCATGCCGCCGTCGCCGGTGGTCGTGGAGATGCCGACCCGGGTGGCGGCCATGCCCAGCGCCTGCTTGGCGTTGCGCGACAGGGCGCCGTAGCTCATGCCGGCGATGGTGATCGGGGTGCGCAGCTTGATCGGCTCGGCGCCGTGCCGGGCACCGATCTCGATCGCCGTGTTGCACGTCTCCCGGTAGCCCTCCAGCGGCACCCGCGAGAGCGTGCAGGGCACGAACGTCAGGTCCTGGAAGTGCGGCGTGCGGCGGGTCGTGCCCAGGCCGCGGTTGGTGTACCGCCCCAGCTCCGCCTTGGTCTGGATGTCGTCGATCGTCTCCGGCGACCACACCCACAGCTTCTGGTGCACGTGGCCGTCTGCCCCGCGCGGGATGAGATCGCTCACAGCGCCGACCTCCATGCGTCGTACTCGTGTTTCGAGAAGTTCCACAGCTTGCGGCCGGCCACCAGCTTGGTGAAGCCGATCTCGTCCGCGTCGATGCCATGCGGGCCCAGCTCCGATCGCAGCAGCTCGCGGTCGTCGTCGGTCATGTCCGACTCCACGCAGTCGGCCCCCAGAGAGGCGATTGTGCCGCCCACGTACACCGTTCCCTCGTACATCGAGTCGCCGATGCCGTCCGCCGCGTCGCCGCACACGATCAGCGTGCCGCGCTGCATCATGAAGCCCGACATGTAGCCGACCGAGCCGCCCACGATCACGGTGCCGCCCTTCATCGAGATACCGGTGCGGGCGCCGGTGTGGCCCTCCACGAACACCCGCCCGCCGCGGATAGTGGCGCCGGCCGAGTTGCCGCCGTTGCCGTGGACGGCGATCGAGCCCGACATCAGGTTCTCGCCCACGCTCCACCCGCAGTTGCCGTTGACCACGATGTCCGGCCCATCGCACATGCCGCCGCAGTACCAGCCGACCGGGCCGTCGAAGTGGATGGTGATGGGATGCATGACGGCCACCGCCAGGCAGTGCCGGGCCTCGGGGTTGACCAGCCGGATGTCAGGCGCGCCCTCGGCTGCCGCCCGCTTGATGGCCTGGTTGATCTCGCGCGTGGTGTGCTGCGAGCAGTCGATGTCGGAGGTCACCGAAGCCACCAGCGCACCTCCCCTGCTCCCAGCTCGCGCGGCACCAGGTCCGGATCCGGCGTGACCCGCCGCAGCGACACCTCCTCGGAGGCGATCAGCGCCTGCTCACCGTCCTCGGCGAACAGCAGCGGCTTGAGTGCGAACCGGTCGCGCGCGCAGCCGATGCCGTCCGGCGTCGAGATCAGGTAGGCGAAGGTGCCGTCCAGGTCGTACACCGACGCCCGCAGCGCCTCCTCCAGGCTCGATCCCCGCTCCAGGCGGTCGGCGATGTACACGGCGATCAC
>JBQCGJ010000014.1:0-7006 GCA_051955775.1 Gaiellales bacterium
TGGCTGTGCTGTCCGAGCGCGATCGGCATCACCTGGGGGCGGTGCTGCGGATGCAGGTGGGCGATACTTGCGAGGTCGCCGCCGGCGGCCGCGTCTGGACGGCGCGGGTGACTGCCGGCGGCCTCGAGCTGGTGGAGGAGATCGCGGTCGTGACCCAGGTGCCGACGCTCACGGTGTGGATCGCCCAGCCGGGAGGCCGTTCCGCGGACGCCGTGGAGAAGCTGACCGAGCTGGGCGTGTCGCGGATCGGGGCGCTGCGCAGCGAGCTGCTCAAGGGGGAGTTCTCGGACGCCCGCATCGAGCGCTGGCAGCGGGTGGCCGAGGCGGCCGCCAAGCAGTCCAAGCAGACGCGGATTCCCGACGTGATCGGGGTGTCCGACTTCGCCGACGTGCTGTCGCCCGAGGCGGTCGTGCTCAGCCATACCGGCGCCTCCGGCGGCCTGGCCGACAGGATCGTGGGCCGGCGCTCGGCGACCCTGCTGATCGGCCCCGAGCCGGGCTTCTCGGAGCAGGAGCTGGAGCTCGCGCGCGGCCGCGGCGTGGCCGTCGCCACCTTCGGGCCGGTCGTACTCCGAACCGAGACCGCCGCCGTGGTGGCCGCGGCGCTGGCGCTGCGCGAGATGGGGTTCCTGGGGTGACCACCTTCACGGCCGAGTTCCTGGGCTGCAAGGTGGCCCTGGCCGACTCCCAGGCGGTGCACGAGCGGCTGGCGGCGGACGGGCACAGGGAGCGGTCGGATGGCCGGATACGCGTGGTCACCACGTGCTGCGTCACGGCTGAGGCGGTGGCCAAGTCGCGCAAGGCGGTGCGGCGCGCCGCGCGCTCGGCGGACCGCGTGTTCGTGACCGGCTGCGCGGCCAACCTGGAGGGCGCCGGCTTCGAGGGGCTGGCGGAGAACGTGACGGTGGTGCGGGGCCCCGCCGACGCCGTGCCCGCCCTGGTCGCCGGCACGCTCGGTGGGCTCGGCTGCGTGGGCGGCGACGCGCCCCGCTTCGCCCGCACCCGCGCGTACGTGAAGGTGCAGGACGGCTGCTCGTTCGGGTGCAGCTTCTGCGTCATCCCGCAGGTGCGCGGGCCCAGCCGCAGCAGGTCTGCGGCTGCGGTGCTGGACGAGGTGCGGCGGCGGGCGCAGCAGGGCCATCCGGAGGTCGTGCTGACCGGGATCAACCTCGGCTGCTTCCGCGACCGTGAGGCCGGCATGCGGCTGGAGGACGTGATGCTGGCGGCGGCGGAGGTCGACGGCATCGGCCGGGTGCGGCTGTCGTCGATCGAGGTCAACCACCTGACCGACCGGCTGATCGACGCGCTCGCCCACCCGGGCGTGGCCTCCCACCTGCACGTGCCGCTGCAGTCCGGCGACGACGGGGTGCTGCGCGCCATGCGCCGCCGCTACGCCGCGCAGGGGTTCCTGCGAGCCGTCGAGCGCGCGCGTGCGCGGGTGCCGGGCCTGAACGTCACCAGCGACGTCATCGTCGGCCATCCGGCAGAGGACGAGGCGGCGTTCGGGCGGACGCTGGACACGGTGCGAGCGGCCGCCCTGGGCGCCGTGCACGTGTTCCCGTACTCGCCGCGGCCGGACACCCGCGACGCCGGCAGCGACCCCGTGCCGCCGGCTGTGAAGCGGTCGCGCTCCCGCCGGCTGCGCGCGCTGTCCGACGAGCTCGGGCTGGCCCGCCGCCGGGGGGCGGTGGGGCGTCCGGCACGGGTGCTGGTGGAGACGGAGTCGGGCCGTGGGTTCGCCGACGACTACGTGCCGTTCGTGGTGGCGGGCGCCGACCCGGCCCGCTTCGCCGAGGTGGTGGCCACCGGGCTGGGCGACGGCGTGGTGATCGGGCAGGCCGCGTGATCGACCGCATCCAGTCCGAGGTTCGGGACTCGCTGCGGGCAGGCGACGCAACCCGCACGGGGGCGTTGCGGATGCTGCTGTCGGCGCTTCAGCGGGCGGCCAAGGACGGCACCGGCGACCTCACCGAGGAGCGGGCGCAGGCGGTGCTGCGGCGGGAGCGCAAGCAGCGCGTGGAGGCGGCCGAGGCCTACGAGGCCGCCGGGCGCCCGGACCGGGCGCAGGCCGAGCAGGCGGAGGCGCGCGTGATCGACGAGTTCCTGCCTGCGGCCATGTCCGATGAGGAGCTGGCGCGTTTGGTGGACGAGGCCATCGCCGAGACCGGCGCCTCCAGCATGCGGGACATGGGGCGGGTGATGGGCACCGTCACCCAGCGCTCGGGCGGCCGGGCCGACGGCCGCGCTGCGTCACAGCTCGTACGGGCTCGGCTCGGCGGGTAGTCAGCCGGCCAGGCCGGCCAGAAAGCTCCCACCGCCGAGGACGCGCGCGGCCCCGGCGCCGGCGCGGACGCGCAACTCGCGGTCCGACGTGACCAGCCAGTAGGGGCGCTCCGCCGCCGTCAGCCCGGCGGCCACATCGGCGATCCGGTCGTCGGCGGTCTCGCCCTTCTCGGCGCGAAGCAGGTCTGGCGCATCCTCGGGCGGCGCGCCGTCGAACACGATCAGCAGATCCACGCCCTGCTCATCGGCCCAGGCTCGGGTGCGTTCGACCAGGTCCTCGGTCGACAGGTTGGGCCACCGCGACCGGCGGACGTTTTCTGCGTCGACGATGACGAGCGGCCGGGCCATCCCCACAGCTTGACACGAACTCGCGCAGGCGGCCGCATGGACTCGGCGGCAGCGACAACTAGAATTCGTGTGTGGCCCGTCTCAAGCTGTCGGTCGGCAACGAGCTCGCCGCCGAGCTCGGCGGCGACCACGACGCCATGCTGCAGGCGCTCCAGGAGCGATCCGGCGCCAGCGCCTTCCTGCGCGGCAACGAGCTCACCCTGGACGGCGACGAGGAGGCGGTGGACCACGCCCGCTCCGTGGTCGACGAGCTGGCCGAGCTGGTCGAGCAGGGCGTGAGCGTCGGGCCGCAGACGGTTGACGCGGTGGCCGGCGTGCTGGGTGAGGACGGCAAGGCCGTGGACATGCTGCACGACGTGGTGTGGCGGCACCGCGGGCAGACCGTGGCGCCCAAGACGGTCGGCCAGAAGCGCTATGTGGACGCCATCCGCCGCAACACGGTGACCTTCGGCATCGGCCCCGCCGGCACCGGCAAGACATACCTCGCGATCGCGCTGGCGGTGGCGGCGCTGCAGGAGCGCGAGGTGGCCCGCATCATCCTCACAAGGCCGGCCGTGGAGGCGGGCGAGCGGCTGGGCTTCCTGCCCGGCGACCTGCTGGCCAAGGTCGATCCGTACCTGCGGCCGCTGTTCGACGCCCTGCACGACATGCTGGACGCCGACCGGCTGGCCGGCTACATGGACAAGGGCATGGTCGAGGTGGCGCCGCTCGCCTTCATGCGCGGGCGCACGCTGAACGACTCGTTCATCATCCTGGACGAGGCCCAGAACACGAGCCCCGAGCAGATGCAGATGTTCCTCACCCGGCTCGGCTTCGGATCGCGCGTGGTCGTCACCGGCGACATCACCCAGATCGATCTGCCCAGAGATCAGCGATCCGGCCTGGTGCACGTGATGGGTGTGCTGGACGGGGTCCCGGACATCGCCTTCGTGCGCTTCTCCGACGCCGACGTGGTCCGCCACAAGCTGGTGCAGAAGATCGTCAACGCGTACAAGCAGCACGCCGAGCAGCGCGGCCAGGAGCGGCCGCAGTGACGATCCAGGTGGAGGTGGCGAACCGCAGCGGGTGGACGGTGGACGAGGACGCGGCGGCTGGTGTGCTGCGCTCGGCGCTGAGCGCGGAGGGGGTGACCGACGGGGAGCTGGGGCTGACGCTGGTGGACGAGGCGGAGATGGCGGACATGAACGCCGGCCACCGCGGTGTCGCCGGGCCCACCGACGTGCTGTCGTTCCCGCTGGACGGCGGCGACCCTCTGCCGGACGGACTGCCGCGGCAGCTGGGCGATCTGGTGGTGTGCCCGCAGGTCGCGGAGCGAGATGGAACGCCGCTCGAGGTGCTCCTGGTGCACGGCGCCCTGCACCTCCTGGGGTACGACCACGAAACCGACGACGGCCGCATGCTGGCCCGTCAGGACACCCTGACCGAGGAGGTCGAGCGCGTTGCCTCATCCCCTGCGTAGCCGCGACGAGCTGCGGCGGGAGGCCCGCAAGGCCGCGCCGTTCAGCCTCGCCCGGCGCGAGGCCACCGGCCTCGTCAACAGCCTGAACTACGCCTTCGAGGGCGTGATCTACGTCGTCCGCACTCAGCGCAACATGCGCATCCATTTCGCCGCCGCGCTGGCGGTGCTGATCCTCGGCGTGGTGCTCGGCGCCAGCCGGTTCGAGATGCTGGCCCTGATGCTGGCCGTCACCCTGGTGCTGGTGGCCGAGATGATCAACACCGCGCTCGAGCAGGCCATCGACGTCGCGACCAGCTCGTTCGATCCGGTCGCGCGGGCGGCCAAGGACGTGGCCGCAGGCGCGGTGCTGGTGGCGTCCGTGGCCGCGGCCTTCATCGGCTACCTCGTATTCGCCGAGCGGCTGCGCCATCCCACCCAGCGGGCCATCAACTCGGTGCGCCACTCGCCGGTGCACGTGACGGTGATCGCGGTGGCCGTGGTGATCCTGATCGTGATCGCCAGCAAGGCGTACTTCGGCACCGGCACCCCGCTGCGCGGAGGTCTGCCGTCCGGCCACGCGGCGGTGGCGTTCGGCGGCTGGACCGCCATCACGTTCGTGACCCAGAGCTACGCGAACCAGGTGCTGGTGTCGACGCTGGGCTTCATCATGGCCCTGCTGGTGGCCCAGAGCCGGGTCGAGGCCGGCGTGCACACGACGATCGAGGTGGTGTACGGCGGGGTGCTAGGGGCGCTGGTCACCGCGGCCATCTTCCAGGCCCTGAGGTAGATGGCCGTGTGACGGTTTGTTTGACCACAACGTGGCTGGGCCCGCTCGGCGGATAGATGTGACGGTTTTGGCACACCTTGGGTGTGGTTCCGTGCGCGGGAGGGCCCGTACGGTGGGGATGTGCAGGACCGCTCGCCCTCCGCAGAGGTCATCGCCGACCGCTACCTGACGAGCCCGTCGCGTCTCCGCGCGCGCCCGTTCGGGCCGGTGGACGCGCTGGATACGCACGCCGGTCGGGCGGCCCAGGTGCGCATCGTGTTCACCTCCGCGGACTGGGACGAGCCGGAGCTCGCCGACGCGGTCGCCCGCTGGTGCGGCATCGGCGCCGCCGGCGTGTGCGGCGTGCTCGACTTCGGGCGGCACGGCGACCGTTGGTTTCTGGTGCTCCCGCCCAGCCTGGGCACGCCGGTCGAGCGCTGGCGCTCGATGCGCCGGCCGGGACCGGCGGACGCCGCCGGACTGGCGCTGTCGTTCGGCCGGCTGCTGGAGTCCGTGGCAGCGGCCGGGTTCGACGCCGGGTCGGCTGTGGTGGCCGACTTCGCGGTCGGCCCGGGGCCGACGCCGTTTCTGGAGCAGCCGCTGCTCACCTCGCCACGGACGGCCGTTCCCATCTCTCGCCGCGCCGGCGGGCAGGCCGTGCTGGCGGCGCTGTTCGACGGCGCCCTGCACGACCGGGAGCTGCCGCCGGAGCTGGAGGCCTGGCGTTCGGCCGCGGCCGCCGAGTCTCACCCCGACCTGGCCGCCTGCCTCGACTCGCTGGAGCGGGCCCAGGCCTGCGTGCGGGCAAGCGTCGCCGTCAGCGAGCCGGCGGGTGTTGCCGGCATCTTCGACGGGCCGCTGACCCTCCCCGACCGCGCGCCCTGGGCCGATCGCCTGCGCCGGGTCGGCCCGGTCGCGGCGCTGTTGCCGCTGCTGGTCGTGGGACTGGCGCTCGCACTGGCCGTCCGCCATCCGGCGGTTGCAAAGGCGCCGCCACCGCCGGCGGCTGCGCCCCATACGAGGCTCGCCGCCAACCCCTCGCCGAAGGCGCCGCCGACCGCGCGCAGTTCGCGCAAGCCTGTGCATCGCACAGCTCGCGCTCGGCACCGTTCCACGGCCGCTGCGTACCTACGTCGCCGACGCCGGCCGAACCCGGTGGCTCATCGCAGCACGGCGCGCGCCGCTCGGCCGTCGGCGCCGGTCAGCACCCGCTCCTCCCCCTCGACCGCCGCGCCGCCCGCACCGGCCGCCCCGCCGGCCTCGCCGACGAGTTCCTCGAGAAGTGGGGTCGTGTTGCCGACCCCGGGTGGCACCGTGCTCCCGCATCCCTAGTCTGTAGGCTCACGCGATGCATCTCGCCGGTGCGTTCGTGGCGGGCCTGCTCGTCGCCCTGGCCACGACGCCGGCGGGCGTAAGCGGTGCCGTCCTGCTGCTCCCGATCCAGGTCAGTGTGCTGGGCGTGCCGAGCCCGGCGGTCACGCCAACCAATCTGCTCTTCAACCTGTTCGCCACGCCCAGCGGCGTCCTTCGCTACCACCGCCTCGGCCGCGGATCGCCTCGTTCACCGCTCGCCACACGGCTGCTCGCCGGGACCACTCCCTGAGTGGTGCTCGGCGCGATCGTGCGGGTCGAGTGGTTGTCCGGCCAGCAGGCATTCTACATCGCCGCAGCAGGCGTGCTGGCCGCGCTCGGGCTCACCCTGGTCGCCCGTCAGCCCGCTCGAGGTGCTCGGCCGCTGGCGCTGAACCGTGTGCCGCCGATCGCCTTCGCCGTCGGTGTGGTCGGCGGCATCTACGGGATCGGCGGCGGCTCGTTTCTCGCCCCGATCCTGCTCATCGGTGGGTACCCGGTGTACGCGGTGGCGCCCGCCGCGCTGCTCTCCACGCTGGTCGCATCGATCGTCGGCGTGGTCACGTTCGTCATCCTCGGCCTCACAACCAGCTCGTCCGCCGACATTACGCCGGACTGGGGGATCGGCATCTCGGCCGGGATCGGCGGCATCATCGGTGCCTATCTCGGAGCGACGCTCCAGTCGCGGATCCCCGAGCCGATGCTGCGCCGCCTGCTCGGCCTCGTCGCGCTCGTCATCGCCGTCCGCTACCTGTACCTCGGGACGGCCGGATGATGGCCCGGACTGAGGTCGTCACTAACATGCGGGCGGTGCGCGACCC
>JBQCGJ010000015.1:0-9500 GCA_051955775.1 Gaiellales bacterium
ACCTTGGTCGGAAACGCGCCGGTGGTGAAGGAGCTGACCGAGCAGGGCCTGGCCGACAACATGGATCCCGAGAAGATGCTGTACGACGCGCTGATCCCGTCTCTGGAGGAGGTGGGGGCGCGGTTCGAGCGGGGAGATTACTTCGTGCCGGAGATGCTGATCGCCGCCCGCGCCATGCAGGGCGCGCTGGACATCCTGCGCCCACTGCTGGCCGAGACCGGCGCCAAGCCGATCGGCACGGTCGTGATCGGCACCGTCAAGGGCGACGTGCACGACATCGGCAAGAACCTGGTCAACATCATGCTCGAGGGCGCGGGCTTCACCGTGATCGACCTGGGCGTCAACGTGGCCCCGGAGACGTTCGTGGCCCAGATCCAGGAGCACAGTCCGGACGTGGTCGGATTCTCGGCCTTCCTGACCACCACCATGCCGATGTTCAAGGCCAACATCAACCAGATCGAGAAGGCCGGGCTGCGCGACCAGGTGATCGTCATGGTGGGCGGCGCCCCGGTCACCCAGGAGTACGCCGACGCGGTCGGCGCGGACGGCTACGCGGCCGACGCCTCGACGGCCGTGCGCAAGGCGAAGGATCTGATCGAACGCCGGCGGGCGGCGGCCGTCACGGCATGAGCGACCGGGTTGCCGAGCGGCTTCGGGAGTTCGCGTCGGCGGCCAGCGTCGAGGTCACCCCGCGCGACGCCGGCCGGCTGCCCGAGCTGGCAGGGCTGCTGCCCTCCGGCAGCACGGTCTACATCACGGCCCTGCCGTCGGCCGGCCTGACCGAGATGCAGGACGCCGCGGTCGAGGTGCGCAGGGCGGGCCACGTGCCGGTGCCGCACATCGCCGTGCGCGGGCTGGCCTCCCTCGACGAGCTCGATGGCCACCTCGCCGTCCTGGCCTCGCAGGCGCAGGTGGACGACGTACTGGTGATCGCAGGATCCGTCAAGTCGCCGAAGGGCGGTCTGACCAATACCATGCAGGTACTCAGCTCCGGCCTGCTCGAGCGCCACGGCATCCGCCGGGTCGGCGTCGCCGGGCATCCGGAGGGGACGCCCGACATCTCGCCGGAAGCCGTCCTGGCGGCGCTGGCTGAGAAGAACGAGTTCGCACGCACCGCGCGGTTCGAGATGCGCGTGGTGACCCAGTTCGCGCTCGCTCCCGAGCCGTACGTGAAGTGGGAGCGAGACGTGCGCACGGCCGGGAATCGGCTGCCGGTGGTGGCCGGCCTGCCTGGCGTGACCTCACCGCCGCGGCTGCTCAAGTACGCGCTGGCCTGCGGAATCGGCCCCTCGGTCGAGGTGCTGCGCAAACAGTCGGGCGGACTGCTCCGGCTGGCCACCACACGGGTGTGGAAACCGGATGCCGTGGTCGAGGGTATCGTCGCCGCGATGGTGGCCGATCCGGATAGCCTGTTTCGAGGGATCCACATGTTCCCGTTCGGCGGACTGCGCGAGACCGCGGTCTGGCTGGCGGATGTGGGTGCCGACGAGACGGCGCTGCCGGCATGACGTACCCACCGCAGGGAGAGTGAGATGGAAACGGTTCTGGAGTCGCCTTCGAAGAAGGTGCTGATCGGCCCCGACCAGCCGTTCTGCGTGATCGGGGAGCGCATCAACCCGACCGGCCGCAAGGCGTTCCAGGCCCAGCTCCAGGCCGGCGACCTGTCCCAGCTCGAGGTCGACATCGCCGAGCAGGTGGCCGGCGGCGCCCACGTGCTGGACGTCAACGTCGGCGATCCGCTGGCCGACGAGGTGGCGCTGATGGAGGGCGCGATCCGCATGGCGCAGGAGCTGACCGACCTCCCGCTGTGCATCGACTCCTCGGTGATCGAGGCCCTCGAGGCCGGGCTGTCCGCGTACCAGGGCAAGGCGCTGGTCAACTCGGTGACCGGCGAGGACGAGCGCCTCGAGGCCATCCTGCCCCTGGTCGCCCGCCACGGCGCGGCCGTGATCGGGCTGGCCAACGACGATGAGATCCCCATGGACCCGCAGCGCCGGCTGGAGGTGGCGCGCAAGGTGGTGTCGGTGGCCGGCGACCACGGCATTCCGCCCGAGGACGTCATCATCGATCCGCTGGCGATGCCCATCGGCGCCGAGCCGCGGGCCGTCACGCTGTTCATCGAAACATCCCGGCTGATCCGCGACGAGCTCGGCGTGAACACGACTTGCGGCGCCTCCAACACCTCGTTCGGCATGCCCAGCCGGCACGGGCTGAACGCCGTGTTCCTGGCCGTCGCGTCCAGCCACGGCCTGACCAGCGCCATCATGGACGCGCGCTCGGAGCAGTGCCTCGAGGGCGTGCGCGCGGCCGATCTGCTGCTCGGCCGGGACGAGTGGGGTGCGCGATGGATCGCCGCGCACCGCGCACGGAAGGCGGCCGTTCCACAGTGAGCGCAGCCGAGCCGGTGGAGGTCGGCGCCGGCCGGGTGCTCGTGCGGTTCGCCCCCGACGGCACCGAGACGCGGGTGCCGGTCGGCACCACCATCTTCGACGCGGCGTCCTGGAACGGCGTGGCCATCGACTCCACCTGCGGCGGCCACGGAACCTGCAAGAAGTGCAAGGTGCGACTGGCCGCGGGGTCGGTGCCGGTGTCGCCGGTCGATCCGCGGGCGTTCACCCCGGCCGAGCTGAAGGACGGCTGGCGGCTGGCCTGCCGGGCTCCGGTCACCGCCGACCTGGACGTCGAGGTACCGCCGCTGCAGACGCGGCCCAAGGCGGCGCTGGTCGGCGTGGGCAGGCACGTGATCCTGCGCCCGGCGGTGCAGAAGCGCTACGTGGAGCTGGACGAGCCGTCGCTGGACGACCAGGCGTCGGACCTCGAGCGGCTGCTGGCCGCCATCTCCGACCTCGAGCTGCGCGTCCACCTGGGAGCCGTGCGGCATCTGGGGCGGGCCCTGCGGGCGTCGGATTTCAAGGTCACGGCCGTGGTGGTGGACGACGAGCTGATCGACGTCGAACCTGGGGACACCACGGAGCACCGGCACGCGATCGCGTTCGACCTGGGGACGACGACAGTGGTGGCCACGCTGCTCGACCTCAGCACCGGCCAGCCGCTCGCGGTGCAGTCGGTGCTGAACCGCCAGCAGCCCTACGGCGCCGACGTCATCTCGCGGGTGTCCGCGACGATGATGGACCCCGACGCCCTCGAGGCGCTGCAGTCACGGGCGTCCGAGACGATGAACCTGCTCGCCCAGGAGGTGTGCGAGCAGGCCGAGGTTGCGCCGCAGCAGGTGTACGAGATCTCGGTGTGCGGCAACGTGACGATGACGCAGCTCGCGCTCGGTATCGATCCCGAGCCGCTGGCCATGGCGCCGTTCATCATCGCCGCCCGCCAGCTCCCGCAGGCTGCGGCTGTGGACTTTGGCGTCGAGGTGCACCCGCGGGCCCCGGCGGTGGTGTTCCCCGCGCTGGGCGCGTATGTGGGCGGCGATATCGTGGCCGGCCTGCTGGCCACCGGCCTCACCCGGGATCGGCGGCTGCGCCTGTTCATCGACGTCGGCACCAACTCCGAGATCGCGCTGGGCTCGGCTGAACGGGTGCTGGCCACGGCGGCTCCCGCCGGTCCCGCGTTCGAGGCCGCCCAGATCAAGTGCGGCATGCGCGCCGCCGAGGGCGCGATCGAGGGTGTCAAGATCGCGGCGGACGACCTGCAGCTCGAGGTTATCGGCAACGCCGACCCGGTCGGCATGTGCGGCTCCGGCCTGGTCGACGCGGTGGCCGAGCTGGTGGCCGCGGGCCTGATCGACCACTCCGGCCGGTACGTGTCCGATGAGCAGGCGGCGCAGGAGCATCCCGGGCTGGCCGACCGGCTGGTCAAGGTGGGCGAGGAGCGGGTGTTCGTGCTGGCCTGGCGCGGCGAGGACCCCGCGAACGCGGTGTACCTGTCCCAGCGCGACGTCCGGGAGCTGCAGTTCGCCAAGGCCTCGATCGCAACCGGCTGGACGATCCTCATGCGCGAGCTGGGACTGCAACCCGAGGACGTGTCGCAGGTGCTGCTGGCCGGCAGCTTCGGCTCCTACCTGTCCCCGGCCAGCGCGGTGCGCATCGGGCTTGTGCCGCCGCTGGCGCTGCCCCGCATCGTGTCGGCGGGGAACGTGGCCGGCGAGGGCGCGAAGATGGCGGTGCTGTCGGTGAACGAGCGGGCCGCCGCCGTCTCGATCCTGGACGAGGTGGAGTACGTGGAGTTGTCCGGCCGCACCGATTTCAACGACCTGTTCATCGACCAGCTCGCGTTCCCGGGATGAGCGATGTCGGCGTGATCGCCTGCGGTGCGCTGGCGGCCCACGTCGAGCAGATCGCGCGGCGGCGGGACTGGCCGGTGGAGGTGCACCCGCTGTCCCCTGCGCTGCACAACCGGCCGCGGCAGATCGCTCCGGCCGTCCTGGCGAAGCTGGAGGAGCTGCGGCCGCGCTATCGCCGGCTGGCCGTCGCCTACGCCGACTGCGGCACGTACGGGGCGCTCGACCGGGAGCTGTCAGCGCACGGGGTCGCGCGGCTGCGGGGCGACCACTGCTATGACGTGTTCGCCGCCGGCGAGGTGGCGCGGGCGGCCGCAGAGCAGCCGGGGACGTACTTCCTGACCGACTTCCTGGCCCGCAGCTTCGACCGCACGGTGTGGAGCGGGCTCGGCCTCGACCGCCATCCCGAGCTGCGTGACGACTACTTCGGGGGCTACACCCGCGTGATCTGGCTGGCCCAGCGCCGCACGCCCGCGCTGGAGGCCGCCGCCGCCTCCGCGGCCGAGCGGCTGGCGCTGCCGCTGGAGGTGCAGGATGTGGGCGACGCGGGGCTCGAGCGGGAGCTGGCGCGTCTGGTGGAGGAGGTGGTTCCATGACCAACAGCCTGCACGCGGCGCTGCTCCCTGCGGCCGGAACTCCCCTGCGGGTGGTGGAGCTGGAGCTCGATCCGCCGGGGCCCGGGGAGGTGGTCGTGCGGCTGCACGCCGGGGGCGTGTGCTCCGACGATCTGAACGTCATGGACGGCATCGTGGAGGTGCCCTGCCCGGTCGTGCCCGGGCCCGCGGGCGCCGGGGTGGTGGAGGAGATCGGTCCGGGTGTCGAGGGGCTGTCGGCCGGCGATCACGTGGCGTTGTCGTGGGCGCCGTACTGCGGGCGCTGCGACGAGTGCCTGCGCGACCTGCCGCATCTCTGCAGCACGATGTGGCCGCGGATGCTGGCGGGGGGTCTGCTGGACGGCACGACCCGGCTTCGGTTCGGCCCGGCGAGGGTGCATCACTACTGCTTCCTGTCGTCGTTCGCCGAACGCGCGGTGGTGCCGGCGCGCTCATGCGTGCGCATCCCCGACTCGGTGCCGTTCGAGGTGGCCGCGCTGCTGGGCTGCGGCGTCACGGCCGGCGTCTGCGCGGTGTGGCGGACGGCCGGCGTGCGCCCCGGCGACCGGGTGGCCGTGTTCGGCCTCGGCGGGACCGGCCTGTCCGCGATCATGGGCGCGGTTGCCGCGGGTGCGGCCGAGGTGGTCGCGGTGGACGCGCGCGAGCACGCCCTGCAGCGCGCGGCCGAGCTCGGGGCGAGCCGGACGGTGGCGTTCCGCGGGTCGTCCGAGCTGGTCGCCGATTCGGTGACCAGGGCGTCCGGCGGCGGTGTGGACTACGCCTTTGAGACCGGCTCGCGGGCCGCCGCGGTGCGGGCAGCGTTCCTGTCCACGCGAGCCCGCGGTACGACGGTGCTCCTGGGCATTCCGCGATCCGGAGCGGAGCTGTCGCTGCCGGCGCTTTCGATCCCACGCATGGAGCGGCGGGTGATCGGCTCGATCTACGGCTCCGCGCGCCCGGATCGCGACTTCCCGCTGGTCCTCGATGCCTACCAGCGCGGTGTGCTGCCCATCGACCGCCTGATCACTCACCGCATGCCGCTGGCCGACGTCGCCGAGGCGGTCGAGGTCGTGCGCAGCGGCGAAGCCATCCGAGCAGTCCTCGAGCTGGGCTAGTTCGACCGGGTGCCAGGTTCCGGTGGGACGTTGTGACGGTCACGATTGTCACAACGGGTCGACGGTACCTGGCACCTGAACTGCTCCATCTCCACCGCGCCGGCTCGGTCAGGCCAGCGTGGAGTACGCGGCCGCGAGGTGGGCGGGCGTCGAGCCGCAGCAGCCGCCGACGATGTCGATGCCGAGGTCGATCAGCTCCCGCAGATGAGCGGCCAGCGCCTCGGGCCCGATGTCGTACTCGAAATGGTCGCCGTGCAGGTGCGGCATGCCTGCATTCGACTGCGCGATCAGCAGCAGCCCGTCAGGCCGCGCGGCGGCCATCTCGGACGCCACGATGCGCATGTCGTCCGGGCCGCGCCCGCAATTCCCGCCGGCGGCCACAACTCCCAGCTCCGCCATCCGCGTCACCGCATCGGCGGGCGTCACGCCCATCATGGTGCGCAGGTTGGTGTCGAAGCTCATGGTGGCCGCGATCTCCAGGTCCGGCGCGGCATCGCGGGCGCCCAGCAGCGCCGCTTCCACCTCGTTCAGATCGCTCATGGTCTCGATCAGGAAGAAGTCCGCGCCGCCCTCGGCCAGCCCCGCGGCCTGCTCGGCGAACATCGCCCGGGCGTCGGCCACCGAAAGCACGCCGAGAGGCTCGATCAGCTCTCCGCACGGGCCGATGTCGCCGGCCACCAGCGCGCCGAAGTCCGAGGCCACCGCGCGGGCGATCTCGGCGCCGGCCCGGTTGATCTCGGTGGTGCGTGCCTCCAGCCCGGACATGGCCAGCCGAGCCGAGCTGCCGCCAAACGTGTTGGAGGTGATGATGCGGCTCCCAGCCTCGGCGTATGCCCGGTGGATCGCGGCCACCGCCTCCGGCCGCTCGACGTTCCAGCGCTCGCCCGCCTCACCTGGCTCGAGGCCGGCGCTCTGCAGCATCGTGCCCATCGCGCCGTCCGACAGCACATATCCGCGGGTCGACGCCTGCTCACGCAGCTTCGATCCGGTCGTCACGGTCATGTGCCGCCTCCCGTCGCCAGAGCCGCCAGATCGCTGGGCGGGTACGACTCCTCGAGCTCCCGCGCCACATCGGCCGCCACCGCACCCGCGTCGCCGTCGCGCGACTGCCAGTCCTCCTGCACCCATCCCTCCAGGTACGCGTCCGAGCCGGTGGCGCCGGTATTCATGGCCAGCTCGTCAATCGCCTCCTGAAAGCGGTCGGGAAGCGGCACCCTGACGGTCTGGCCGTCGGCTGCGCGAGCGGTCACCAGGGATGGGATCTCGCGCCAGCGTGTAATCCGGTATTCGGCCATTTGGAGCCGACATCGTAGCTGCCCACACCGGTCGCCGCGCTATGACTCGAACGCCATGCCGACCACCGCCATGCCCACCAATCGGGAGGTGCTGGGGCTCGCCGTCCCCGCCCTCGGCGCGCTGATCGCCGAGCCCCTGTACGTGCTCGGCGACACGGCAATCGTGGGCCATCTGGGCACCCTGCCGCTGGCCGGGCTGGCCCTGGGCGGCCTGCTCCTGGGCGAGGTGTTCGGGTTCTGCACCTTCCTCGAGTACGGCACGACCGCGAAGGCGGCCCGCCTGTTCGGCGCCGACCAGCGCGCCGCCGCGCTGGACGTGGGCGTCCAGGCGACCTGGCTGGCGCTCGTCATGGGGGCTGTGATCACGCTGCTGGTCGAAGTCGCCGCGTCCCCTGCCGCGCGGCTTCTGGGCGGCGGCTCGACGCCGGCGGCCGCGCAGGCGGTGGAGTGGCTGCGGATCGCGGCGCTGGGGGCGCCGGCCGTGCTGGTGGTGGCCGCAGCTCAAGGGTGGTTGCGCGGTTTCCAGGACACGCGCACGCCGCTCTACGTGATCGGCGTCTCGAACGCCGTTTCGGTGGGGCTGTCCGCGTTTCTGATCATGGGCCTCGGGTTCGGCATCGAGGGATCCGCCATCGCCAACGTGACCGCCCAGACAGGCTCGGCGTTGCTGTTCCTGGTCAAGCTCGCCCGCAAGGACGTGAGCCTGAGGCCGAGCCTGCTGCGGATGCGTCGGCAGCTTTCCGCGGCCCGCGACCTCTCCCTGCGCACGCTGGCGTTCTTCGCGGCCTTCACCATCGCCACCGGGGTGGCCGCACGGATCGGGAACGCGGAGCTGGCCGCGCAGCAGATCGGCGTCCAGCTGTGGACCTTCTGCGCGCTCTTCCTGGACTCCACCGCGATCGCGGCGCAGGCGCTGATCGGCAGGCTGCTGGGAGCATCGCAGGTGGACGTGGCCGACCGCCTGGCTCGTCGGCTGCTGGTCGCCGGACTGCTTCTGGGCTGTGGGTTCGCGCTCGTGCTCGGCGCCGGCTACGAGCTGATCCCCCGGATCTTCACGGCCGATCCTGCCGTGCTCCACCAGGCCCATGTGCTGTGGCCGTGGCTGGTGGTCATGATGCCGGCGGCCGGGTGGGTGTTCGCGCTGGACGGGATCCTGTTCGGGGCCGGAGATCTGCGCTTCCTGCGGGATGTCAGCGTGGCCGGAGCATTGGCCGGCTTCGTGCCGTTGTCACTGGCCACGGCGGAGTTCGGGCTCGGTCTGGGCGGCATCTGGGCCGGCCTCACGGTGTTCGTGGCGATCCGGCTCGCGCTGGGCTGGTTCAGGTGGCGCGGGGGCCGCTGGCTGGTTGGCGGGACCGCGATGGTGGACGAAGCTGGATGACGGCGATGGCCGCCATCCACACCAGCATTGCAATCGTCGTCACACCTTCAATTGCAGATCCTGCGATTGGTGCCGATACCAGTGCCAGGGGTACGAGTCCGGCCGAGATCCACCCGATCCACGCCGGCATCGCACGCGACATGATTGTGAGGTACGCGGTGACGGCAAACGTGACCGCAAACGCGAACCAGGAAAACCCGGCAACCTGGCTGCCGATGTCAGACATGGCAGTCGCGGTGGCCAGGTCGAGCGGGCCGCCGGCGCGCTCCGCCAGGCCCATCCAGGCCGCGAGACCGGCCAGCTGCAGCGTGGCACCGGCCAGGCCGGCCCCGTACGCCAGCGTGGCCAGCGGCTCCGCGCCTTCCCGGCTGTCCACCAGTGTCAGCCGCAGACCGGCCAGGAACACCATCAGGGCGACTGTGGACAGCGCCAGAAAGTACGTCCCGGATTCGACCGCGGCGTGGTGCACCTCGAAGAACGCGGTTATCGCGGCGGGTGACGCGCCGTTCTCGGATGACGGCGAGGCGCCGGGGAGCAGCACACCGCCGGCCGCCAGCCCAACACTGGCAAGTCCGCTGACTGCCCCGGCTCGTATCATGTGGGCATGCAAGGTGTCCGGATCCGGCCGTCCCGCAGATGGGGGATCTCTTGGTCGATCGATATGGCAGGCTGATATAACAGACTCACGGGCCAACGGGAAGTGAGAACGCTGAATCCGCGCGAACAAGGAGCTACCACGGTGACTCGCTCGCGGGGTGGCGGCGCTTTCCTGGCTCTGATGCTGGCCGTGCTCAGCGCCTACGCCGCTGTGGCCGCGGTGGGTCTGTCAGAGCTGGGAGGCAACTCCATCGCGCAGTTCCCCGAGCAGGTCATCGGAGC
>JBQCGJ010000016.1:0-3531 GCA_051955775.1 Gaiellales bacterium
CAAGGTTCAGAGGGCGCGCGAGGGTGACCTCGCCGGTGCCACGCACGAGATGTTGAACTCGATCCGCGTCGTGCAGACGTTCGGGCGCGGCGGGCACGACGAGCGCAGCTTCGTGATGAACAGCGGCCGGGCGATGGATGCGGCCCTGCGTGCCGCCCGCCTGGACGCCTGGTTCAGCTGGATCGTGAACTTCTTCGAAGCGGTGGCGATTGCCGCGGTGCTGTGGATCGGGGTCGGCCTGCTGGAAAGCGGCCAGCTCAGCCTGGGCACGCTGACTCTGGTCACGGTGCTGATCCGCCAGATGTTCAAGCCCTCGCGAAAGGTGATCAAGGAGTGGAACATCATCGCCAAGGTGTTCGCGAGCGTGGAGCGGATCGCCGATCTGCTGGATCGGCCGATCACCGTCCACGACGAACCGGGTGCGCAGTCGGCTCCGCGGCTTCGCGGACAGCTCGAGTTCCGCCATGTCGATTTCGCATACGACAAGGCGGGATACCGCGAGCCGGTCGGCGAGGAGCGGCGGGCGGCGCTGGCTGACGTCAGCTTCCGCGTGGATCCCGGTGAGGTGGTGGCGATCTCGGGGCCGAGCGGCGCGGGCAAGACCACCATCGCCCAGCTGGTGCCACGGCTGTATGACCCGCAGGCCGGCTGTGTGCTCTTGGACGGGCACGATGTACGCGAGTTCACCCTCGACTCGGTGCGCGCCCAGATCAGCATGGTGCTGCAGGACACGCTGCTGCTGAGCGGCACGGTGGCGGACAACATCGCATACGGCAAGCCGGAAGCGACCCGTGAGGAGATCCTGACAGCCGCGAGGCGGGCACATGCCGACGACTTCATTCGCCTGATGCCCGACGCGTATGACACCGACCTGACCGAGCAGGGCTCGAACCTGTCGGCGGGGCAGCGGCAGCGGATCGCGATTGCCCGCGCCCTCATCCGCGATACCCCGATCCTGATTCTGGACGAGCCCACGACGGGACTCGATGTGGAGTCCACTGAGACCGTGCTGGCCGGGCTACGGGAGCTGATGGAGGGTCGCACGACCATCCTCATCACCCACGACCTGGACCTCGTGGCGTCGGCTGACCGGATCTTCATGCTCGACCATGGGAGGCTGACCGAGAGCGGCACGCACGGCGAGTTGCTGGAGCGTGAAGGGCTGTACGCATCGCTCCGCCAGCGCCGCACGATCTCGATCGGCGGTTCGCATGCGGATGGCAACGGTGGAAGCGGCGGCGACCTCCTGGATGCCCGGCTGGTGCCGGCGCTGCGACGCGATGCGCCCGACCTTGACACGGCTCTGGACGGCGAGGCGATGGGGTTGCGGATGCAGCGCCTGCTGGGCCGGGCGGCGGCCAGGTGGACGGTCGACGCGTGCCGGCCCACGAAGATGCTGTACGCGCCGGAGCGGGGATGCTCCCTGCGATATGCGGTCACTCTCACCACACCCAAGGGGACGCGTCGTGAACTTCTGGTGGGTGCGCGGCTGTTCCCCGACTGCGACGCCGCGGCGCGGTTCCTGAGCCGCATCGGCCCGCTGGCTCATGAGGTCGCCGGCCATCCGCAGATCCGGCCCCTGGCGAATCCCGCTTCTCAGCTGACAGGACTGGCAATGGTGGCGTACGCGTTTCCCATTGATCCCGACCTGCCGGCGCTGGTTGCCGCCACGAACCCGGCGCAGATGGCCGAGTGGCTATCACCCATCGTCACCAAGGGGACGCCGGGCCACCGAGCCCATCCGCTTCGAATCGATGTGGAGCGATACCCCAGGCGTGACCGCTGCTTGCTTCGGTACGAGAATGGCTTCGGTTGCATCTACGGCAAGCTTCACGGCAAGCCCTCGGATGAGCTGATCGCCGTACACGAGGCGCTCGGCGCTGTCGTTGTTCTGCAGACCCCGACCGCCCTGGGGTCGCTGCAGGAAATAGGTCTCGTGCTGCTGCAGCCGCTGCCTGGATCGACAACGGTGGGGCGCATGCTGCGCGGGATCGCGAAGGAGGCGTCGCCCGAGGCGCTCGAGCATGCCGTCGCGCAGAGCGCGTCGGTGGCCGCGATGCTCCACTCGTCCTCAGCGGCGGTGCGCAAGGTCCATACCCTCGACGATGAGCTGGCGCGACTGGGGTCGGAGCTGGCAGGTATCGAGCCGCTGGTGCCGGAGCTGGCGGAACGGCTCGACCGGCTGGCCGAGGCAGCGACGTGCCTCGCACGGGACGGCAGCCCGCCCGAGCTCGTGCCGAGCCATGGCGACTTCACTCCTTCCCAGGTGGTCATGGCCGGCCAAGACGCCGGGCTGGTCGACATGGACGACGTGTGCCGTGCCGATCCAGCGCTCGATCTCGGACGGTTCAGCGCCTATCTGCGCGTCGGCTGCCGCAAGGCGGCTCCCGCTGCCGAAGCGATCGAGGACCGCCTGTGTGAGGTGTTCCGCGAGGCATATGGTCGAGCGCGGGAGCTGAGCGACCACGATGCCGCGGAGCTGAGGACGCGGATCGCCGCCTATGAGGCCGCAGCTCTGGCTCACATGGTCGTGCAGGGGTGGCTTCAGCTGAAGCCGGCGCGGGCATCGCTGGCCCTGACGATCCTCGAGGAGCGGGTGACGTGCCTGCACGCGACGGCACGCTGACCGGTCACCGGCGGGAGGCCGCCGATCGGCGTTTGCACGCGCTCGGCGGCGAGTTGCCCGGCCTGGCCACGGCATTCGAACCCGACGCCGCGGCGTTCGCTCTCGAGGATGTGTTGCGGCCGAGAGAGGACTGGCGCGTCACGGGGTGCCAGCTGGAGCACGCGATGTATCGGCCGGGCGGTGCCGGCTGCGCGGTGCGATTCCAGCTGACCCTCGCCGGGCCGGACGGGCGGAACATGCACCCGTTGGTCAACGGCAGGCTGTTCTCGTCGCGCCTCGCTGCCGCGCGCCACCTCCGGCGCGATCTGCTCCCGCTCGTGGACCGCGCGGGCCGCAGAGGCGAGTTCGAATTGCTGTCCTCGGTCGCTGGTGTCGTCGACCAGATGGCGATGGCTGTGTCGGTGTATCCGGTGGACGGCCGGCTGCCTGCACTGGTGGATGCCACCGACCCCGCCCAGATGCGGTGGCGGCTGGCGGAGGCAACCGGAGCACCGGTTACGGCCTGTGCGATCACGCGTGACCGGTACGGCCGCGGCAATCGCTGCATCCTTCGATATACGCTGGAGCGCTCCGGCGGCCGCGAGACCATCGTCGGGAAGCTCACCGGGGGGCGTGGTGGAGAAGCGGCCCACCGCGCCGTTCGCGAGCTGATGAGGCGGCCGTCCACCGGGCGCCGGCGCTTCCACGTGCCACGGTCTCCCGGCTACCTGCCCGATCTGCAGATGCTGCTCTTGGAGACTGTGCACGGCGGCCCGGAGCTGTCACGGCGGCTGAAGCGGTTCACGCACGGCAGGCTTGACGTGATGCCTGCGCTGGAGACCGGCATGGCTGAGTCGGCCGAGGTGGCGGCGGCGCTCCACGGGACGCCGCTCTCGGGGCTGCCGGGCCGCACGGCGCGTGCGGAG
>JBQCGJ010000017.1:0-2606 GCA_051955775.1 Gaiellales bacterium
ATCAAGCCCGGCAACAACCTGCCGCTGCGCAACATCCCCACCGGTACGGTCATCCACGCCATCGAGCTGCGGCCCGGCGGCGGCGCCAAGATCGCCCGCTCGGCCGGCTCCAGCGTGCAGCTGGTCGCCAAGGACGGCCCCTACGCGCAGCTGCGCATGCCGTCCGGTGAGATCCGCAACGTCGACCTGCGCTGCCGCGCCACGGTCGGCGAGGTGGGCAACGCCGAGCAGTCGAACATCAACTGGGGCAAGGCCGGCCGCATGCGGTGGAAGGGCAAGCGCCCGACCGTCCGCGGTGTGGCGATGAACCCGATCGACCACCCGCACGGTGGTGGTGAGGGCAAGACGTCCGGTGGCCGTCACCCGGTGAGCCCGTGGGGCCAGCCCGAGGGCCGCACCCGTCGTCCGAACAAGGACAGCGACAAGCTGATCGTCCGTCGCCGTCGTACCGGCAAGAAGCGCTGAGGAGCCCTGACGTATGCCTCGTAGTCTGAAGAAGGGCCCCTTCGTCGACGACCACCTGCAGAAGAAGGTGGACGTGCAGAACGAGAAGGGGACCAAGAACGTCATCAAGACCTGGTCCCGGCGCTCGATGATCGTGCCGGACATGCTCGGTCACACGATCGCCGTGCACGACGGCCGCAAGCACGTCCCGGTCTTCGTGACCGAGGCCATGGTCGGCCACAAGCTCGGTGAGTTCGCTCCGACCCGCACCTTCCGCGGGCACGAGAAGGACGACCGCAAGGGCCGCCGCCGCTGACGCGGCCGGCGCTCTTCGGACACTCACCCGACCAGAACACCCACGAAAGACAAGGGACAGCGATGGAAGCCAAGGCGCAGGCGCGGTACGTCCGTGTCACGCCCCAGAAGGCCCGCCGCGTCGTCGACCTCATCCGGGGTCAGCAGGCGACGCAGGCCAGCGCGGTGCTGCAGTTCGCCCCGCAGGCGGCCAGCGAGCCGATCCGCAAGGTGCTGCTGAGCGCGGTCGCCAACGCGCGGGTCAAGGCCGACCAGGCCTCTGAGGCGTTCGACGAGCGTGACCTGGTCGTCCAGGCCGCGTACGTCGACGAGGGACCCACCATGAAGCGGTTCCGGCCGCGCGCACAGGGGCGGGCCTACCGCATCCGCAAGCGCACGAGCCACATCACCGTGGTCGTGGGCACGCCCGACAACCAGACCGCAGGCCAGCAGGCCGCCACGAAGGGGAGGACCCGCTAGTGGGACAGAAGGTCAACCCGCACGGGTTCCGCCTCGGCATCACCACCGACCACAAGAGCCGGTGGTTCGCCGACAGCACCAAGCCGGGCCAGCGCTACCGCGACTACGTGAAGGAAGACGTCGCGATCCGCAAGCTCATGTCCACGGGCATGGAGCGGGCCGGCATCTCCAAGGTCGAGATCGAGCGCACGCGTGACCGCGTCCGCGTCGACATCCACACCGCGCGTCCGGGCATCGTCATCGGCCGCCGCGGCGCGGAGGCCGACCGCATCCGCGGCGAGCTCGAGAAGCTCACGGGCAAGCAGGTCCAGCTGAACATCCTCGAGGTCAAGAACCCCGAGATCGACGCCCAGCTGGTCGCCCAGGGCATCGCCGAGCAGCTCTCGGCCCGCGTGTCGTTCCGTCGCGCCATGCGCAAGGGCATGCAGAGCTCCCTGCGCGCCGGCGCCAAGGGCATCCGGGTGCAGTGCTCGGGCCGCCTCGGTGGCGCTGAGATGTCGCGCTCGGAGTTCTACCGCGAGGGCCGTGTGCCGCTGCACACCCTGCGCGCGAACATCGACTACGGCCTGTACGAGGCCCGCACCACGTTCGGCCGCATCGGCGTGAAGGTGTGGATCTACAAGGGCGACGTCACCAACCGCGAGCTCGCCCAGCAGCAGGCCGCCGCGCCGCGTGCGCCCCGCGGCCCGCGCAGCGACCGCCCGGCCCGTGGCGCCCGCAGCGACCGTCCGGCTCGCGGCGGCCGCGCCGACGCGCCCGCGGCGACCGAGGCGCCCGCTGCCGAGGCCCCGCAGGCCGAGCAGGTCGCGAACCCCGGAACGGAGGGCTGACCCGTGCTGATCCCTCGTCGTGTCAAGCACCGCAAGCAGCACCACCCCAAGCGCTCGGGTGCGGCCAAGGGCGGCACCACGATCGCCTTCGGTGCCTCCGGCATCCAGGCGCTGGAGCCGGCGTACGTGACCAACCGGCAGATCGAGTCGGCGCGTATCGCCATGACCCGGCACATCAAGCGTGGCGGCAAGGTGTGGATCAACATCTACCCCGACCGCCCGCTGACCAAGAAGCCCGCCGAGACCCGCATGGGTTCGGGTAAGGGCTCGCCGGAGTGGTGGATCGCGAACGTCAAGCCGGGCCGCGTGATGTTCGAGCTGTCCGGCGTCCCGGAGCCCATCGCCCGCGAGGCGATGCTCCGCGCGATGCACAAGCTCCCCATGAAGTGCCGCTTCGTGCGGCGTGAAGGCGGTGACCTCTGATGGCAGTAGGAGTGACTCCTGGCGAACTGCGCGAACTGACCGACGACGAGTTGAAGGACAAGTTGAGCGAGTCCAAGGAAGAGCTGTTCAATCTGCGCTTCCAGATGGCGACCGGACAGCTCGCCAACAACCGTC
>JBQCGJ010000018.1:0-12189 GCA_051955775.1 Gaiellales bacterium
GCTGTGTGCCTCGTTGTCGCGGCTGTATTTGGAGCATTGCTGGTGCATGGTACCTTCGACCGGGTTGTACGATGGTTACCGTCACAGCCGCCCACCGGCTACCTGGCACCCGGTCTTCGCACGGGTGACCGTCACAGCCGCCCACCGGAACCTGGCGCCCAGTCTCAGAACGTGGCCTGGGTGTCCTCTGCGTCAGGCAGCGGCGCATCCGCCCGCTCGCCCAGGATGCGGTGCAGGTCGGCCTCGGTGATCAGCACGTTGCGGGCCTTCGAGCCCTCGTAGCCGGACACGATGCCGCGCCGCTCGAGCATGTCGATCAGGCGCCCGGCGCGGGTATAGCCGACCCGCAGCCGGCGCTGGAGCAGCGACACGGAGGCCGTCTGGTGCTGGGCGACGAGCCGGATCGCGTCCTCCAGCACCGGATCCTCGTCGCGGTCGAGGGCGTCGTCCTCCGCGCTGTCGACCGGCGCCTCCATGAGGTCCTGCTCGAACTCCGGCTCGCCTTGCCGGCGGCAGGCCTGGACGATCAGGCGCGTCTCCTCCTCCGAGATGTAGGCGCCCTGTACGCGCTGCAGCTTGGACGTGCCGAGCGGCTTGTACAGCATGTCGCCCTGGCCCAGCAGGGCCTCCGCGCCGCCGGTGTCCAGGATCACCCGCGAGTCCGTCTGCGACGACACGGCAAACGCGATCCGCGACGGCACGTTGGCCTTGATCATGCCGGTGATCACGTCCACCCGCGGGCTCTGCGTGGCCAGCACGAGGTGGATGCCCACCGCGCGGCTCTTCTGGGCGAGGCGGATGATGGCGTCCTCGACTTCGGCCGGCGACACCATCATCAGGTCGGCCAGCTCGTCGATGACGACCAGCACGAACGGCACGGGATCCTCCCCACGGCCCATGCGGACGCGGTTCCACTCGGCCAGGTTGCGGGCCTTCGCGGCACCCATCAGCTCGTACCTGCTCTCCATCTCACGGACGACGTTCTGCAGCACCAGCGACGCGTTCTTCATGTTGGTGACGACCGGCGTCAGCAGGTGCGGGATCGCCTCGTAGTGATTCAGCTCCACCCGCTTGGGGTCGACCAGGATCATCCGCACGTCGTCGGGCGTGGCCCGCAGCAGGATCGAGCTGAGGATCGCGTTGATGCATCCGGACTTGCCCGAGCCGGTGGTGCCGGCGATCAGCAGGTGCGGCATCTTGGCCAGATCGCAGCTCACGCCCTGGCCGCTGATGTCCTTGCCCAGCCAGGCCGTGAGCGGGCTCGATCCCTCGGGCGGATCGGTATGGATGTCGCCCAGCGTGACCAGGTTGGCCGAGCTGTTGGGCACCTCCACTCCAACCGCCTGCTTGCCGGGAATGGGCGCCAGGATGCGGATCTCGGTGGTGGCCAGCGCATAGGCCAGGTCATCGCGTAGCTGGGATACACGGTTGACCTTCGTGCCCGCCGCCAGCTGCAGCTCGTAGCGGGTCACCCGCGGGCCGCTGACCATGCCCACGAGGCGGGCCTCGACGCCGAAGCTGGCCAGCGCGTCGAGCAGCTGGCGGGCGATCCGCTCGTGGTCCTGGGAGGCCTTGGCCACGGTCCGGCCGCGGCGCAGGATGGACGCGGGCGGGAGCCTGTACGGCTTGCGAGGGGCGGCCGCCGACGCCACCAGCACGGCCGGGGTCACCTGCCCGGGCTCCTCGTCGATGGCCGGTTCGGGCTGCGGCGCGGGCTCCTCGGCGACCATCTCGGCCGGCTCGGGGTCGACCTGGAACTCCTCGACAGCCGGCGGCTCTGGCTGCGGCAGATCGGCGAAGATGTCGGCGAACTCCCGGCTGCCGTCCAGCGGCGGCTGCTCCGAGTCCTTCTGGCGGCCCGGCAGCGCACGCAGGTTGGGCCGCGACACCGGCCGCTGGCGCACCATCCGCACCACGTCCTCGGACAGCCGGGCTCCGGCGCCGGCTGCCTGCGCGACCTGCTCTCCCGACCATCGCATTGCCAGCCCGATGGAGCCGCCGGTGATCAGGACCGCGGCCGCCAGCCCGCACAGCACGATCAGGATGGTGACGCCGATGGGGCCGACCAGCCCCTCCAGGCCGATACGCAGATACGCCCCGGCAAGCCCTCCGTGGTGCTCGGCCGTCAGAGTCGAGCGGGTCGAGACGGCCAGCAGGCCCGCGACGGCGGCCAGAATCGCCCCGGTACGCAGCGGGCGCACAGCCGTCAGGTCCGTGCGCAGGAACACGGCGGCACCGACGACCACCAGCGCGACGGGCACCGCTGCGCTGGCGCGGCCGATGGCCAGGTGCAGCAGGCCGTCCGCCTTGGCGCCCACGACGCCGCCGTCCCAGCCGACGTATTCCACGAACCCGAGGAACACGCCGAGCGCAATCAGTGATCCCCCGATCAGGTCGCTGCGGTGCTCAGATGAGGCTCGGCTCGGCGCCCGTTTCCGCTGGGGGGTCGTTGAGCGGAGGGGGGTCGTGCGCGGGCGCCGAGCCGTCTTTGAGCCAGCGGCGCGATGGGGTCGTCGCGTCGTGGACCTGGCCATCGCGGGAGGCTTTCGCCGTCACCCCTGCGTTTCCTTCACCGCCCGCAGGCGGGAAGCTCAGGCGGCGGAGCCGACAGCCAGCGCCGTGAACACCAGCGCCAGGTACAGCAGCGAGTAGTGGAAGAGCACCTTGGCCTCATGCGGCGTCGTGTGCCGGCGCAGCTTCAGCGCGAGCCACAGGAACACGCCACCCAGGGCCGCGGCCGAGATGCCGTACAGCCAGCCCCCCACGCCGAGAGCCACCGGCAGCATGGTCACCGCCACCATCAGCACGGTGTATCGCACGATCTGCCGAGTCGTCTCGCTCTCGCCGCGGACCACGGGCAGCATGGGCACGCCGGCGGCCTCGTAGTCGCGCCGGATCAGCAGGGCCAGCGCCCAGAAATGCGGTGGCGTCCACACGAACACGATCAGGAACAGGAGCAGGGCGGCCAGTGTCAGGTCGCCGCTGACCGCGGCGTACCCGACCAGCGGCGGGACCGCACCCGCGGCGCCGCCGATGACGATGTTCTGCGCCGTCCGCCGCTTCAGGTACCCCGTGTACACCAGCACGTAGAACAGGTTCCCCACCAGCGCCAGCACGGCGGTCAGCACGTTCGTCGTGCAGGCCAGCAGCACGAACGAGAAGGCCGACAGCGACAGACCGAACTCCAGCGCCCGGGGCGCGGGCACCCGGCCCGCCGCCACCGGACGGGCGTCCGTTCGCCGCATGTGCACGTCGATGTCGCGGTCCATGTAGTGGTTGAGCGCGCTGGCGCCGCCGCAGGCCAGTGCCAGGCCGGCCATGGTGGCCAGGATCAGCAGCAGCGAGGGCACCCCCTGCGCGGCCACGAACATCCCGCACAGCGCGGTCAGCAGCAGCAGCGACATGATCCGCGGCTTGGTCAGCGTCACGTAGTCGCGAAGCGGCCCGGACGCCACCGGCCGGCCGCTGTGCACGCGCACCGCCACCACCAGCGCGCCGGCGAATGCGAGCGACGCCAGGGCCGCATGCGCCACGCGTAGACCGGTGCTGTTTCCGGCCACGGCGATCACCCCGCCCAGAGCGACCTGCGCCAGCAGCAGGCCGAGCGCGATCCCCACCGGACGACGCAGCCAGGGGTGGGCAAGCCACGCGGCGACGGCCAGCGCCACCAGTGGCGCCAGCGCCACCAGCGAGAGCAGGTCGTGGAAGCGGCCGTATCCGGCCGCGGCGGCCGCGATCACTGCGCCTGTCGCCCCGGCCGCCACCAGCGCCGAGAGACGCAGCCACGGACCGGGCGCGACGCGGTCGGGGGCCTCGGCGGTCGGAGTGTGCTCAGCAGTCTGGGTCACGTGAATCCGGTGCTCCCTCTTAGCGTACCCACTCGCGGTGTCGCCAGTACGCCCAGGCCAGCACGATGATCAGCGTGATCACCGGCATCACCAGGGTCAGTGCGGCGCCGGCGTTGACGTCACTTGGCATTCAGGACTCCCTTCCGGTACCTGTGAGCGACCTTCGCCGAGCCGCGGCGAGGCCGGCCCACCGGCCGCTCGTCGTCGGACGCGATCCGGCCGATGATGAAGAACAGCATGACGCTCAGCGGCAGCGAACCGATCATCCACATCATCCCGGCTGCCCACTGCTGATCGGTGAGGGCGCTGATGCCGCCGGGCCTGTGGGTGAGCGAGGCGTAGGCGGAGTAGAGCGGAGTCGGCCAGAAGGCCAGCACGAGGGCCAGGAACCAGCCGCTGAGAATGGTCGTGAAGGCCAGTGCGCCCTGCTGGATGTCGCCCAGCGAGGTGTGCAGCGGCGGCGAGTCGATCAACTGCACCCACAGCAGCACGCCGGTGACCAGGAACATCGTGTGCTCGAGGTCGTGCACGGCCTGGTTTCGCAGCGTGAGGTCATACAGCGCAGGAGCGTGCCACGCCCACATGGTCACGTTGAACGCGATGAAGGCAGGCCATGGGCGCAGCAGCGCCCGCAGCGGAGCCACCGGGCGCGAGCTGACGGCTCCCCGGGCCACCGTGCGCCGGAAGCCCAGCGGAAACGCCCGCCACATCGTCATCCAGGGCGCGGACAGCACCAAGAGCGGCGCCGCCACCATGGTCAGCAGCAGGTGCTGCGACATGTGCACCCAGAACAGCGAGTCGGCCCAGTCGTCGATGGGCGATGCAAGTGCCGCCACGACCGTTACCAGCGCCAGCGCGAACAGCAGCGCTCGCCGCCGGCGCTGGTCACGCGCGGCCCTCCCCGATCCACCGACCGGGCGCATGCCCCGGCGGGTGCCGCGGATGTACAGCAGCGCCGCCACCACCGAGGCCACCAGCGGCACCCCGATCTGCAGGCCCAGCACCGGCGGCCTACGACACCACGTACAGGAGCACGAACGCCACGATCATGACCACCGCCAGGAAGACGGAGAAGATGCCGAAGCCCTCGGCTGCGGCGGCGGCATCGCCGTCAGATCCGTGGCGCCACAGCGTGGCGAAAGTGGTCTCCGACCAGTACGTCGCGCCCAGCAGGTGCACGAACATGCAGCCGGAGAACCCGACCATGACGCTCCCGTATCCCCCACCGTAGGTCGGGGAGAACCCGGGGTTGAAGGTCTGGATGGCCTGCAGGACGGCAGCCACCACGATCCCTGCCAGCGCGATCGCGGCGGGCGCCACGGCGCCAGATCCCGCCCGCGCCTGGCGACCGCACACGATCGCGGCGGCAGCGGCCACCACCAGGGCGACCACAGTCGCGCCCCCCAACGCGGCCGAGGGGTCGACACCTGGCGGCTTCCACATGTTGTTGGAGTTCAGCGCCCGCAGGTAGACGTAGGCGAACAGGAAGGCCAGGAACACGAACACGTCGGCGGCGATGAACAGCCGCACCCCGGCGAACATGTTCCGCTGCTGAAGCTCTGTGGAGTTGGTCTTGTAGAGAGCCATCGATCAGTCTCCAGCCACTGCGCGGGACGGGGTCAGTGTGGCCACGGCGGGAGCGCCGGGGTTGCCGTACTCGTAGGGGCCGCTGACGATGGTCGGGATCTCGACGAAGTTCTCGACCGGCACCGGGGTCGGCAGCTGCCACTCGAGGCCGCGCGACTGCCACGGATTGGCCTCGGCCGGCGTTCGCGTGACAGCCAGCGACCACACGAAGTTGAACAGGAAGATCAGCATCGAAGCGCCCAGGAAGAACGCCGAGATCGACACCCAGTCGTTCAGGAACTGGAGGTGCGGCGCGTACGTCGAGACCCGCCGCGGCATGCCCATGATGCCGAGCGCGAACAGCGGCAGGAAGGTCGAGTTGAAGGCCAGGAACATCGTCCAGAAGTGCACCTTGGCAAGCGACTCGTTCAGCTGGAGCCCCGTCATCTTCGGCAGCCAGAAGTACAGGCCGCCGAAGAACGCGAACACCAGGCCGCCCATGATCGTGTAGTGGAAGTGCGCCATCACGAAGTAGCTCCCGTGCAGCGTGACGTCCGACGGCACGTCCGACAGGAACACGCCGGAGATGCCGCCGATCAGGAAGTTGAAGAAGAACGCCAGCGCGAACAGCATGGGAACCGTGAACCGCATGCGCGCCCGCCAGATTGTGCCCATGCCGGCCAGGAAGATGAAGCCCGTGGGCACCGAGATCAACTCGGTGGTGAACATGTAGAACGGGCGCAGGCTGGAGTTGATGCCGCTCACGAACAGGTGGTGCTGCCACACCATGAACGACAGCAGGGTGACGCCCAGCAGGCCGCTCACGGCCACCCGGTAGCCCCACAGAGGCTTGCGGGCGAACACCGGCAGGAGTTCCAGCACCAACCCGAATCCAGGCAGGGCCAGGATGTACACCTCCGGGTGGCCGAAGAACCAGAACAGGTTCTCGTACAGGAACGGGCTGCCGCCGCTGTAGGGGATGTAGAAGGAGGTGCCGCTGGTGCGGTCGAGCACCTCCATGTACAGCGCGGCCAGCAGCGTGGGCGGCCCCAGCAGCATCAGCACCGATGTCGCCAGCATGCTCCACACGAAGATCGGCAGCCGGCCCCACGTCAGCCCGGGAGCGCGCATCGTGAAGATGGTGGTCATGATGTTGATGGCGTTCAGGATCATCGCGGTGCCGGTCAGGAAGAACGCGAAGATGTAGGCGTCCATGCCCGCGTTGGCCTGCAGCGCGAGTGGCGGGTAGCCGGTCCAGCCGGTCGGGAACCCGCCGTAGGACATGGCCGTCATCAGCACCAGGCCACCCCACGCCAGGGTCCAGAACGACAGCGCCTCCAGGCGCGGGAACGCCATCCTGCGGGCGCCGATCATGAGCGGCACGAAATAGTGGCCGAAGGGGCCGAGGATGATGCTCGACACCATCATGATCATCAGCGTGCTGTGCATGCCGACGATGGTCAGGTACTGGCCGGGTGAGAAGGTCTGCGGGTTTGGCCGCAGCAACTCGGTGCGGATCAGCATCGCGTTCAGGCCGCCAATGAAGAAGAACACCGCGATGCCGTACAGGTACTGCATCCCGATCACCTTGTGATCGGTGCTCACGCGCAGGTAGCGCCAGGCGCTGGCGGGGTCTTTGACCCCCACGTTGGCGCGGTGGCCGAGCACGCGGCGAAGCGGGTACTCGAAGAAGCCGAGGCCGGCCATGAAGCCCGCGGTGCCCAGCACATAGCCCAGCAGCACGCTGGCGTCGTTCTCGTCGATGGCCGCGACCCAGTCCAGTCGCGCGCCGACCTTGTGCCCCACCCACAGCCCGACCAGGAACATCGCGAAGCCCGCGATCAGTCCGGTGAACACGTTGTAGCGGAGCGTCCCCTCGCGCTGCTGAATCATCTCGGCGCTTACCGACATTCTGCTCGGCTCCCCCTTCTCATCCAGCCCGGCGGTTCGGATCCGGGTAGTACACGCGGGCGAACGGCGGAAGCTGTTGGTTGCCCTCGGTCAGGCGTTGCCGGGCGATCCAGCGCCCGAACGCCTGCTGGGTCAGGATCATTCCCTTCTGGTACATGTGGCCGTGCCACAGGCCGCACAGCTCGGCGCAGCGGATGTCGAACGTCCCCAGGTGCTTGGCGTACGTGCCGGCGAGGTTGTCGGCGCCGGGCACGGCGTCGGCCTTCACGCCCAGCTGGTAGGCCCAGAAGGAGTGGATGACGTCGATCGACGTGACGTGGAAGATGATCGGCCGGTCGACCGGGATCGCGAGCTGGAAGGTCTCCACTCCGCCGAACTGCGGGTAGCGGTAGGTGAAGTGCCACTGCTGGCCGATCACCTGCACGTCGAGGGCGTTCGCAGGCGCGCTCGCGATCAGCGTGGAGCCCTGGCCGCCGCCCACGCCGGCGATGCCCTGGTCGGTGTGCAGCAATTCGTAGGTGCCGTAGATGGCCAGCGCGAGCACGATCGTGGTGGTGGTGATGATCCAGCCGCGGGCGATCCGCGCGTCACCCTTGATGTACTCGCCGTCGGAGTCGTCGCCGTCCCGCGACCGGAAGTTGAACAGCGCGTACACGAA
This sequence comes from Gaiellales bacterium, assembly GCA_051955775.1. Classification (GTDB taxonomy): domain Bacteria; phylum Actinomycetota; class Thermoleophilia; order Gaiellales; family JAICJC01; genus DASUHT01. Next base: position 7,984 of record JBQCGJ010000018.1, read on the forward strand.
GAACGTGATCACGCCGAGTGCGATCGGGGTCATGATCACGGAGATCACGATGTTGGTCTCGGTCTGATCGGAGGCCGTGGTGCTGACGTTGCCCGGCGGCATGTGCGGGCCGAGGCCGAAGATCACGGCCAGCACGCCGATCACCGACAGCACGGCCCAGATGATCAGGATCTTTCGTGTGTGTGAGGAGCTCATTGCCTACGAGACGTTGAGGTAGCCGTCCATCCAGCCCACGCTCTGCATCGGGCCGCCGAAGCCGTTCAGGAACCCGGCGGCGCAGGGCACGAAGCACTGCCAGCGATAGTGGCCGGGGTTGCCGGTGCGGAAGCTGAAGGTGATCGTGCGGTGCGACTCTGCCAGCGAGCACGGCGTGACCGAGCACTGGTTCGGCGCGGCGTCGGACACGCCCGTGATGGGCACGCTGATGCCGAGGTCGGGCACCGCGAAGGTGTGCGAGGTGTCGGGGTAGTAGATACGCGAGCGGCGCTTGCCGTTGACGGCGTACCCGATCACTCCCCGCGGCTTGGCCCAGAACGGGTTTCGCAGGCTGCTGTCACCGTCGTAGTTGAGGATGGTGACGTGCACCAGCGAGTGGGCGGGCAGGTTGAAGATGGTCGAATGCACCCACTTGCCCTGCGGGTCCTTGACCAGGTACGAGACCCAGTCCGGATGCGGGGCGTGGCCGTAGGACGCGACAGTCTGCAGCGTCAGCTGGGTCTGGCCGTTGACGGTCGCCGCCTGCACCTCCGGCGGCTTGTTCGCCACGTAGGTGGTGATGTAGTAGGCGATCAGCAGCACACCGATCAGGGTGCCCACGACGACGGCGCTGACCCGGGATCCTTTGCTCATGCGTGGCTCACCTCGGGACGGCACTTAACACCCCCAGGCGGTGGCTCGTCAACGGGCCGTCGGCGACTGTCATGCAGTCTTCATGTGGGTGCTCACGCCGCCCGGGCTTTCTGCGATAGTGAATTGCGTACGACATGCGACTGCTGTTTGTCGAAGATGAGCCGCTGATCGCGCGGTTCCTGGCCCGGGGACTGCGATCCGAGGGATATACGGTGGTGGTGGCCGGCGACGGCCACGTCGCCGTCGACCGCCTGGCGGACGGCGGCTGGGATCTGGTCATCCTCGATCTCATGCTGCCGGGGCAGGACGGCTTCGAGGTGCTGCGCGAGGTCTCCGGACGGCGACTCGGCGCCCCGGTGCTGGTGCTGTCGGCGCGGCGCGCCGTCGAGACCAAGGTCGCCGCCCTGGACGCCGGCGCCAGCGACTACCTGGCCAAGCCCTTTGCACTGGACGAGCTGCTGGCCCGCGTGCGGGCGCTCCTGCGGCGGGGGCCGGCAGAGGCCGGCGAGCCGACGGTGGCCGCGCCGTCGTTCACGCTCGACGGCCCCGGCCACGCCCTGGAGCTGGCGGACGGCAGGCGGGTGCCGCTGTCGGAGCGCGAGTTCGCGGTGCTCGAGTATCTGAGCCGCACGCCCAACCAGATCGTGTCCCGCGAGCGCATCCTGAACGCCGTGTGGGAGTACCAGTTCGACCCCCGGTCGAACGTCGTGGACGTCTACGTCGGCCGGTTACGGCGCAAACTCGAGCCGCTCGTTCACATCGAGACCGTCCGCGGCGGCGGCTACCGGCTGCTCAGCAGCTGACCGGAACCGCGGCAGCTCGACGGTGAACGTGGCCCCGTGGCCGACCTGGCTGGTGGCCCACACGCGCCCGCCGTGCGCCTCCACCACCGCCCGCACGATGGACAACCCCAGCCCGGCGCCGCCCACCCGCCGGTTGCGGCTGCGGTCGACGCGGTAGAAGCGGTCGAACACCCGGGTCAGGGCATGCTCGGGTATGCCGTCCCCATTGTCGGCGACTCGCAGGCGCAGGAACCCGACAGGGGCTGCGGTCGCGGATATGGTGATCGACCCGCCCGGTGCGGTATGCCTGACCGCGTTCTCGAGCAGCGCGTCCATCACCAGCACCATCCGGTCGCGGTCGATCTCGACCGTGCCCTGTACGACCTCCCCCACCGACCACTCGCGGTCGACTGCGCTCTGCCAGCGCCGGCACAGCTCGCCCACCAGTTCCCCCACGTCGACCGGCGCCGGGGACACGAATCCCGGCTCGGATGCGCTCTCCAGCAGCAGCAGCCGGTCGATCAGGCGGTCCATCCGCGCCAGCTCGCCCAGCACGATCTCGGACGCCTCCTGCACCTCAGATACCTCGGGATGCTCCTGCCTGCGCAGCAACTCGAGGTGGCCGCGGCCGATGGTGATCGGGGTCAGCAGCTCATGCGAGGCGTCCGAGACGAACGCCCGCTGGCGGTCGAGGCTCTCACGCAGATCCGACGCCAGCACCTCAGCGGTGGCGATGGCCTGCTGGCGGCGGCGGACATGGAACACCACCGCCAGGAACATCAGCGACATCAGCGGAACCTCGGACAGCTCGGCCGGGTCCTCCCTGCCATAGTGGATTGCGGCCAGCGTCATCAGCCCAGTGCTGGCGGTCACCCACACCACCGCCCCGATCACGCGGCTGGTGCGCCATGCCCGGAACCCGTACAGGATCGTGAAGCTGACGTAGATGAAGTGGAACGGGACGGTCTCGAGCCCGTGCGGGCCGTCGGTCACGAACAGCGCCACCATGGCTGCCAGGTTGGCCACGGTGAACAGGAACCAGGCATATTCGAGCCGATTGCCGACCGAAAGCGGGCGCAGGATCTGCCGCTGCATCTGCATCAAGGCTACATCCGCAATCCCGCCTGTGTGATCTGTACCCCGGTTGTCTGAACTGAGAATCGGGTAAGCTGCACGTGATGGGAGGCAGTGGGAGGAGGGTGCTATGCGTAGTGGCGGGCGTGCTCGGCATGCTCGCGATGGCGCCGCAGTCCGCGCTGGCGGCAGATCCCCCGGACTCCTCCTGGCAGACCAACGGCACGGTGCGGACGATCACGTTCGCCAATGGCGTGATGTACCTCGGCGGCGACTTCACGACTGTGCGCCCACCGGGGGCTGCGGCCAACTCCGGTTTCGACGTCACGCGCGACCACGTGGCCGCGTTCAACGAGTCGACCGGTGATCTGCTGAGCTGGAACCCGGACGTGAACGGCCGTGTGTACGCGATCGCGGTGTCGGGTTCGACGGTCTACCTGGGCGGCCTGTTCACGGCCGTGGGCGGGAAGCCGAGATCGAACCTGGCTGCGGTCAGCGTCACCAGCGGTGCGCCCACGTCGTGGAATCCCGGCGCCAACCGAGCCGTCAACGCGGTCGCGGTCGGGCCCAACAAGAACGTCTTCGTGGGCGGCGAGTTCGATCGCCTGGCGGGCGCCACCCGCCACCACATCGGTGAGCTGACGGCGTCCGGTTCGCTGGCCTCGTGGGCCCCCAACATCGGCCAGGTGACAGGGTTCGCGTGTCCCCCGCGGTGCCCCCCGACCGTGTTCTCGATCAGGTTCTCCACGAGCGGCAAGAACGTCTACTTCGGCGGCCACTTCGGGCTCGTCAACGGGGTGTCCCGAAACGAGATCGCCGAGGTGCCGGTGGCATCGGGCTCGACCGTGCTGCCCTTCAACCCGAACATCTACGCGGCCGCCAACTGCCCGACCTGCCAGACGGTCGAGACCAGCCGCGTATACAGGATCATCACCACCTCCACCCGGATCTACACCTGCGGCGGCTACTGGAAGGTGAACGGGAACCAGCAGTCGTACAACGTGTCGGCGTTCAACCCCACCACCGGCAAGCTGGACACCAGCTTCCGCGGTGAGGACGACGGCGATACGCCGGGCTGCTCTCTGCGCGGCGGGGTGCTCTATATCGGCGGGCACTTCAACGTGGCCGGCTTCGGGTGTACGCCCTCGGCGCTGGGCAACTGCACCACCCGTCATCACGTGGCGGCGCTGGACGGGACGAACGGCGACGTGCTGAGCTGGAACCCCTCGGCCGACTCGGTGCACGGGCTGCTGGCGATCAGCGGCGACTCGACTGCGATGGGCTTCGGCGGCTACTTCACCAAGATGGGCGGCGTGTCCACCCAGGGCATCGCGCTGTACCATAACGCCACGCTGCCCTGAAAAGAGCGGTGTCAGGCACCGCGAGCGGTGCCTGACACGAAACAAAGCGACACGTGTCAGGCACCGTCACGCCCTGCGTGTCGGTGCCTGACACCGCTACACCTCCACGACGACCGGCAGCACCATGGGGCGCTTGCCGG
>JBQCGJ010000019.1:0-6135 GCA_051955775.1 Gaiellales bacterium
GCACGTAGTCAACCTGTTCCCTGTCCAGGAACTGCGCAAGCGAGGCGCGCGCAAACCGGCGGTCGGCCGCCAGCGCGGCGCACCGGTCGGACCAGCCGTCGCCGATGTAGACCACCGGCCCCGAGCCGTCCAGGGCCGACACCAGCGGGCGCTTGCAGCGCTCGTCGCAGAGCTCACAGACCGGCCCGGCACGGAACTCGACGCGGGTGCCCTGAGGCGAGAACTCCACCTCGTTGGCGATCACCTCGAGGTCGTCCACGCCGGCCGAGGCGAGCACCGGCCGGATAACGGACTCGAAGCCGCTGGACACCACCACCACCCGGTGGCCGGCCGCCCGCGCCGCCTCGACGAAGCGCGCAAACCCGGGTCGCACGCCGGACCCCGACACCGCTTCGGCAACGAGCGTGTCGTGGTCGCCGCGGATCGACGCGAACTCGCGCCGGATGCACTCGTCGAGCGTGATCTCCCCGGCGGCCAGGGCGGCGTCCGCCGCAGCGGACTCGGCCGGCGCATACCGCTGGCACATCAGGTCGAGGGTGTCGTGCTCGGTGATCGTGCCGTCGAAGTCGACGACCACCAGCCAGCGGCCCGTCAGTGGCTGCGATCCCATTTGGCGATCGCCTGAGCGTCGTTTCCATGGGCGATCAACTGGAGCAGCGGCTTGTCGCTCTTCAGGGTGCGGATCGTCTCCATATGGCCCACCGTCACCCCCAGCCGCTGGCAGAAGCGGAGCAGCGCCTGCCTGTCCGACGAGATGATCCGCCACACGGCCTCCTGGCGATGGCGATCGAAATCGGGGTACACACCCACCTCGCCGTTTACTGCGCGGCGAATGGCCTCGTTGTACTGGGCTCGGTAGTCGTGCTCCTCGCTCATCGCTCGGGATCAGTCTAGCGACGGTGTTTGCCCGCTCCTGCCGGGTGCCCGCTGCGCGGCCGTTAGTCTTTCGCCTGATGGCGATCCACGAGCGAACCGGGCGCGCCTACGGCGCTCAGAGCATGACCGCAGAGCTTCGCGACGCGGTGGTCAACCGCCCGGGCGCCGCCTTCGGCCGCGGCTACGACGATCCGGCCGTCGGCTTCCTGCACCCGGTCGACCTGCCGCTCGCCCAGCGCCAGCACGACGCCCTGTGCACCCTGCTCACCGACCTCGGCGTGGCGGTGCACGAGCTGGCCGCCGACGGCCCAAGCCCGGACAGCGTGTACACATTCGATCCCATGCTGGTGACCGACCGGGGAGCAATCGCGCTGCGCTCGGGCAAGCCCAACCGGCAGGGCGAGGAGGAGCCGCTGGCCGCCTGGGCGACGGCCCACGACATCCCCCTGGCCGGCCGCATCGAGGCACCGGGCACGGTGGACGGCGGCGACACGTTCTGGCTTCGGCCGGACCTGCTGTGCATCGGCCGCTCGCTGCGCACGAACGCCCCGGGGGCGCAGCAGCTGAGCGGGCTGGTCGGCGGACGGGTGGAGGTGTTCGACGTCCCCTATGCCAACGGCCCAGCCGAATGCCTGCACCTGATGAGCGTGATCTCGCCGGTCGCCGACGACCTCGCCGTGGTCTTCCTGCCGCAGCTGCCCGCCGGCCTGTACCACCTGCTGGCGGAGCACTGCGTGGGTCTCGTCCCGGTGGACGAGGAGGAGATGCCCACCCTGGGCTGCAACGTGCTCGCGGTACGACCCGGGGTGGTCGTGATCGCGGAGGGCAACCCCCGTACCCAGCGCGCGCTGCTCGACCGCGGCTGCGAGGTGCACACGTTCCCGGCGTCCGAGATCGGGGTCAACGGCTCCGGCGGGCCGACGTGCCTGACCAGGCCGATCCTGCGCGGATGAAGAACCTGTCACCGGCTGAGCTGGCCGTGGTCAGCGCGGTCGACCGCGACCGCATCGCCGACGACCTGGCCGCGCTGGTGGGCATCCCCAGCGTGACCGGCGACGAGTTCGAAGTGCAGACGGAGGCGGCGCTGCGCATGACGACGGCCGGGCTGGAGGTGGAGCGGATCCAGTCCGACCCGGTGGCGATCGCCTCCGACCCCAGCTTCCCGGGCATGGAGGCGCCGCGCACCGTGCTGCCCATCGTGGCCGGACGGCTGTCCGGCGATCAGCCGGGGCGTCGCCTGATCGTGTGCGGACACGTGGACGTGGTGTCGGCCGGAGATGAGCTGCAATGGGGGTCGCCGCCGTTCATCCCGAGCATCAGGGATGGACGGCTGTACGGCCGCGGCGCGTGCGATATGAAGGGCGGCGTGGTGGCCGGGCTGGCCGCGCTGCGGGCCCTCAGCGAGGCCGAGGTGGATCTGGCGGGGGAGGCGGTGCTGGTCACGGTGCCGGCCGAGGAGGACGGCGGCGCGGGCACGCTGGCCGCGATCCGCGCCGGATACACCGGCGACCTGGCGGTCATACCCGAGCCGACGAATCTCGAGGTGGTGACGGCGCAGGCCGGCGCGATCACGTTCACGCTGTCGGTCAGCGGGCGGGCAGCGCACGGCGCGCTGCGGCTGCACGGCGTGTCCGCCGTCGACAAGCTGTTCATCGTGCTGGACGGACTGCGAGCCGACGAGGCCCGCCGCAACGCGGCGGAGCGAGATCCCCGCATGCGGGCCCTGGAGCTGCCCTACCCGACGTCCGTGGGGCGTGTCACGGCAGGCGACTGGAGCTCGACGGTGCCCGACCGCGCCGTCGCCCAGGGCCGCTACGGCGTCACGCTCGGGCAGACGCCCGGCGAGGCCGAGGCCGACCTGCGGGCCGCCGTCTCGGCCGCCTGCGCAGACGACGAGTGGCTGCGCGACCACCCGCCGGACGTCGACGTGACCGGCGGCAGGTTCGCCTCCGCTCACCTGCCGTCCGATCACGAGCTCCCGTGGTCTGTCGGCGAGACGGCCCGGGACGTGCTGGGCCGGCTGCCCGCCTTCACGGGCATGCCCTACGGCACGGACGCCCGGCTGTTCATGAACGAGGGCTCGACGCCGTGCGTGCTGTACGGCCCGGGCGACCCGGCGCTCGCCCATGCCCCGGACGAGCACGTGGCGCTGGAGGACGTGGCGCGCTGCGCGCGGGTGCTTGCGGTGTGGGTGTTGCGTCTGCTGACGGCGTAGGATCTTGCGCATGGTGCCGAAGGCGCCCATGCAGTCCACGGAGCACGGAATGGTGCCGGCAGGCAGGGGCTGGTTCGTGCTGAACGCCCGGGACGCGCCGTGGATCGAGCGGCCGGGCCGCGGGGCGTACTGTGAATTCGAGGGATCCGAGGGCCAGGCCGACTTCGCGCAGCTCGGCATCAACCTGCAGGTGCTCGGCCCCGGCGAGCCGATGGCCATGTACCACTACGAGAACGACCAGGAGGACTTCCTGGTGCTGGCCGGGGAGCCGCTGCTGATCGCCGAGGGGCAGCAGCGGCCCCTGAAGCCGTGGGACTTCGTGCACTTCCCCGCCGGCGCCGGCCACGTCATCGTGGGCGCCGGCGATGTGCCGTGCCTGATCCTCGCCGTCGGCGCTCGCGACCGCTCGACCGGGCTCGACTGGGGCGCCTACACGGTCGACCCGGCGGCTATCCGCCACGGCGCCGGGGTGGAGGCGGAGACCACCGAGCCGGACGTCGCATACGCGCGTTTCCCGGCGCCGCGGCCGACGCGCTACCGGGACGGCTGGTTGACGTGAGCCGGAGTTATTCGCGCACCGTCGCGCCCGGCACGAGCTGGCCGGCGGACACGCCCGCGATGATCACGATCCCGCCCACGACCTCCAGCGCCGTCACCTGCTCGCCCAGCAGGATCGCCGCGAACAGCGCCCCCAGGAACGGCTGCAGGTACATGTAGAGCGTGGCCCGGGAGGCGCCGATCCGGCGCAGCGACCGGAAATACAGCAGGTTCGTGACCACCAGCGGGAAGATCGCCGAGTACGCCCAGGCCGACCAGCTGAGGGGCTGGATCGACCCCCAGTCCTGGGTCGACATCTGCGGCAGCCCGAACGGGAGCAGCATGAACGCGCCCAGCACGATCATGAGTGCGCTCACCCGCGCTGCCGAATAGCGCGCGAACAGCGGACGCAGCATGACCGAGTAGGCCGCCCAGGTGACGGCCGCGCCCACCGCCAGCAGGTCGCCACGCAGGCTGACGCCGGCCAGCCCGGCCCCGCCCTCGATCACGATCGCCACGCCGACCACCGACACGCCCAGCGCGCCATAGTGGCGCGGGCGCACCCGCTCGTGCTTGAGCGCGGACGCGAACAGCGCCGCGAAGGCGGGCGCCGAGGCCAGGATCAGCGCCACGTTTCCGGCGCTGGTGTTCTTGATCGCGTAGTTGAAGGTGAGCTGGTTGAGCAGGATGCCGGTGGCCGCCGCCGCGATCACCAGCGGCACGTCCCGGCGGTGCACCCGCAGCGATCCCTCGCGCCAGCGCACGAAGGCGGCGAACGCCGCCCCTGCGACTGCGAAGCGCGTGACGGCGAACGCCATCGGCTGCCAGTCGCCGAACGCATACTTGGTGGTGGCGTAGTTCAGGCTCCACAGGACGTTTGCCGTCACCAGCATGACGTCCGCGCTGTCGAGCGAACGGGCGACCGCCGTCGATCGTCCGAGCTCGGCTTCTCCCATGCCCGCAGGGTACGGGCTGCGGTCGCGTCAGGCGGCGGTCACGCCGGACGCCGTGACCAGCACGTTGCCTGCGCTGGTAATGGGAAGCCGCATCGGCCGGCCGCGGATCTTGAGCGCGAGGTCCCACGGAGCGCCCACCCGGATCCACACCGGGACGCGCGGGAAGTGCCGGGTCTGACCGGCCGCCAGCATGCCGGTGAACAGCAACTGCCCGGAGGATGAGCCCGCCCGCACCTCCACCCAGCACGGCCCGGACGCGGCCAGCGCCAGCGCGGCCGCCCTCCGAATGGGGGCGGAGTTGGGTGACGGCGACGATGCCGGTGGGGTACTCGATGCCGGCGGCGAAGAGGCCGGCGGCTGAGAGGTCGACGCCGTGCCGCCCGCCGAATTGTGCGTGGCACCGAGCAGGGCAAGCCCGGCAGCCCCGGCGGCCCCGACCGCGATGACCACGGTGATCACGATGCCCAGCGCGCGACGCCGCCCATCCCAGGCGGAGGTGATCGGCCCCGCCGTGCGCTGTGGCGTCAGCGGCACCTCCTCCGGCGGCGCGTGCTCGGCGTTCAGCTCGTCGACCAGCTGCTGCGGGTCGAGCCCCAGCTCCTCCGCGTAGTCGCGCAGGAACGCCCGCACGTAGGCGTCGCCGGGGAGCACGTCATATCGCTCGTCCTCCAGCGCCCGCAGATATTTGGCACGGATCCGCGTCTCCGCCTCGACCTCCTCGATGTCGATACCGCGGCGGACCCGCTCCTCACGCAACCTGATGCCGATGCCGGACATGCGCCCCAACCGCATATTGCCTCGCCCGGCGGCGTCTGTAAAGCACACTCAGCCGTTGCGAAAACGGCTGGTGTGGACGACCACCAGATCCCTGCCGGTGATCATGCCCAGCGTGTGCAATTGGTCGTCGTTCCACAGCCGGTTGGAGGCGCCGGTGACGTACCACGGCGACCCATTGTCGGCCAGGATCATGCCGTAGCGCTTGAGCGCGACGGCGATCGGACGGGCCTGCGGAGCGAGCCGATTGACGTCGAAGCTCGCCCTCAGCCGCACCCGCAGGCCCATCGGCGGAAGCGATGCGCAGGAGCCCGACCCGGCGTCGTGCCGGGCGGGATAGATGTGGCCGCTGCAGGTGCGCGGGGCGGTGAACCGAAGGGCGTGGTCGATGACGCCGTTGGCGTCCTCCTGGTACCGCACCAGGCCAGGCAGGATCGGCAGCCCGGCGGCGTCGGCGCTCGTCCAGCCGTTCGGTCGCAGTGCGTTCGAGGTCATGCTCCAGATCGCCCCGCTGCCGGCCGTCCATCCCGACGAGCCGTGATGTGCGTTGTACAGCTCGTACAGCTTGCAGTGGTCGCGGTCGACGATCAGCAGGTGGTGGTCGGAGCCGGCCTCGATGTGCGGCGCGGACGGGATCGGATACGGCCCCGGGTCGGACTCGGACGCGTACTGGAACCGCACGTGCACCCTGGTGCGGCTGCCGGCCACGACGTTGTACGGGATGCCGTAGCCGAGGTACGAGCCGAAGTCGGGGTGCAGGCCCGTGTCGAGGCCGAT
>JBQCGJ010000020.1:0-5119 GCA_051955775.1 Gaiellales bacterium
CCGATCGGTACGGCCCACCGGTCGTGAGGGACGACGAGCCCGGGCCTGCGATGAGGGCAGGCCCGGGCTCACTCCTCTCCTGAGCGGTCGACGCTAGCGAGTCGCGCACACCGCGACCGCGGTAGCCGTGGCCGGGAACGCGGACGCGTTGTTCGTGAATGCCGACCAGTGGCCGCCGATGCCCACCGGGACGCTGCCGCCGATGTTGGCGAAGACGTTCGTGGAGGCGTAGAACACGCCGCCGCCGGTCGCCACCGAGGGAGACGGGCAGGCCACGCGGCCGTGGCCCTGGCCGTTGGCGGCGGTGCTGAACGAGGCGCCCTGGACGACCCGGTAGTTGTGCACGGTTCCGCACACCGCGAATGCCTCCAGCCCGGCGTCGGCCCCGGTGGCGTTGTTCTCGGTCACGAACCAGCTGCGGCCCTGGGCCCGCTGCTGCTCATGTTCTCGAACACGCTGGGCGAGGTCGTCTCGCCGCCGCCGCCAAGGGGCCGGGTGCCGGACGGGCAGGTGGCCAGTACGCTGGCCTGCAACGTGTCGGGGCTGCGCACGATGGCGGACTGGATGACGGTGTAGCCGGGGGGCCGCTTGGCGCACTCCACCTCGATCTGGAATGTGGTGTCGGCACCGCTGTCATTCGTGACGATGCCCACCCAGAACGGTCCCTCGGGAAACGAGGCGCTGACGCTGGCCAGCGTGCTCGTGGACGAGACGACGACTCCGCCTCCGAGCGGGACGGTGCCGGTCGGGCACTGTGCCGAGCCGCGGGTCTGCGCGCCCTGCGGCGCGTTCATCTGGTTGGTGTCGAGGATGAGGTAGCCGGGGGGCGGATGCCGGGCCGCCTGTGCGGCGGTTGCGGTTCCCAGCGTGACCAGGCAGACCGCGACTGCCGCCAGCGCCGTGTGTGCTCGTCGTACGCGCATGTGATCTCTCCCGGATAGAGGAGCGCCCGCCGCAGGGCGGGCGCGTGTCCCGGGACGTACGACGCCGATCATGAGGCGGATTGCGCTAGCCGGCCTGGCGGTAACCCACGCCACACCCCCATCCGCCGAACCCGCGGCGGCCGGTCACACCGCGCCACACCAGCGGGCGCACGACGAAGAACAGCACCAGTGGCACCGCCAGCCAGGCCGCGCGCCCACCGCTGAGCACGATGGCTGCGATCACGGCCAGCGGCACGAGGGCCAGCGGCCACGGCGTCCAGGGCCGGCGCTCCCGGCGGGCGGGCCCCGCGGCACCGGGGAGGTCCGCCATCAGGTCGTCCAGGTCGGCGTGGGTGCGCGCGCTGATGCAGCGGTCCAGCCGGTCCTGGAACTCCTCCCCCTGCAGCCGGCCCGCCACGTGGTGCTCGCGCAGCAGCTCCGCGACGGCGTCTCGCTCCTCGTCGCCGACGCGCAGAGTGCGGTCGCGGGGGCGCCGGCGATCGTAGGTGGCGGGTTTCTCAGCCATGGTGATCTCCTCCTGTGAGTGGAACTTCCTCGAGCAGCGCCACGGCCGCGAACGCCAGCAGGGCGACCGGGGCGGCGACGACGAACACCGCCTGCACGGCGTGGATCAGGTCGGTGCGGGCGGCGGGGGTGAGATGGCCGACCCCGGCACCGGTGGTGGCGGCGAACCGAGCCGCGAACACCGCCCCCAGCAGAGCCGCGCCGAGCGCGCCGCCGAGCCCGCGGAAGAACGAGGTGGTGGCCATCGCGATCCCCAGCTCGCGGCGCTGCGAGGCGTTCTGCACGGCCACGATCAGCACCTGGCCGACCATCCCGAAGCCCATCCCGAACAGGGCCAGCGCGATCCCGACCGTCCACCGCGACGGGTGGGCGACGACGACCGCCAGCAGCGCCAGCGCCGCGCTCATCATGGCCGTGCCCGCCAGTGGGTAGCGCTTGTAGCGGCCGGTGCGGGCAATCCTGCGCCCGGCGTAGTTGGTGGATAGGGCGATGCCGAGAATCGCAGGCGCCAGCAGCAGGCCGGCCTGTGTGGGGGTGGCGCCGGTGGTCGTCTGCAGATACAGCGGCACGAACACGTTGACCGAGAACAGCGCCGCGGTGGTCAGGAACAGCGCCGCGCTGGCCAGTGCCACCGTGCGCGTGCGCAGGAGCCCGAGTGGGACGATCGGGTCGGCGACGCGCCGTTCTCGGCCCAGCAGTGCCGACCCGGCCGCCAGCGTGAGGGCGATCGTGGCGGCGATCTCGGGCGAGCCCCACGGGTATCGCTGCCCGCCCCACATGCAGGTCAGCATGAGGCCGGCTGTGGCCGCCGCCAGCAGCCCGGCGCCGAGCAGGTCGAGGGGCTGTCGCGGACCGCGGGGAGCGCCCGCCGGGAGGCGCAGGCGGAGCACCGCCAGCGCGGCCAGGCCGATCGGCAGGTTGACGTAGAACACCCACCGCCAGCCGGCCGAGTCCACCAGCAGGCCGCCGATCAGCGGCCCGGCCACGGTGGCCACGGCGAAGGTGGCGGCGATGTAGCCCTGGTAGCGCGCGCGCTGCCGGGGGTCGACGAGGTCGCCCACGGCGGCCATGGCGAGCGTCATCAGCCCGCCCGCCGCGGCGCCCTGGACGGTGCGCACGACGATCAGGAAGGCGATGTCCTGCGCGGTGCCGCACAGCGCGGACGCGACCAGGAACAGGCCGAGCGACACCTCCAGCAGACGCTTGCGGCCGTGGCGGTCGCCCAGCTTGCCCCACAGCGGCGTGGCCGCCGCAGCGGCCACCACGTAGGCGGTGACCACCCACGCGACATCGGTCAGCCGCCCCAGATCGCTCGCGATGGTGGGCAGCGCGGTGGACAGGATCGTCTGGTCGAGCACGGCCGGCAGCATCGCCAGCACGATGGCCGCGAAGGGGACAGTGATCCCGGAAGCCGTGGCCGGCGCCGGGCGGTTGGCTGGGGTTGTGGGTGGCTTGATCGTCATCATGGCCAGAACATTAGACATCAAAGAGTTAGATGTCAAATGCTCTGGTATGATCTGATCATGAGCCGCCGACCGTCCCGCCAGCCGATCGGGCTGGCGCTCACCCGCACAGCCCGCGCCGTCAGCACCGCGTTCGAGCGGGCGATGGCCGACGCCGGCGGCTCGGCGTCGACATGGCAGGTGCTGCTGCTGGTGCGCTCGGGGCAGTGGAACACCCAGTCGCGTATGGCGGAGGCCCTCGGCATCACCGGCGCCACCCTGACCCACCACCTGAACTCGCTGGAGCAGAAGGGGCTGGTGCGGCGGTGGCGCGAGCCGGACAATCGGCGCGTGCAGCAGGTGGCGCTGACGCCCGAGGGCGAGGCGCTGTTCGACCGGTTACGCGACGTGGCTCAGCGTCACGACCGGCGGCTGCGCTCCAACCTCACCGACGACGAGACGGCCACGCTCGGCGAGCTGCTGGAGAAGTTGCGGGCGGGCCTGCGAGACTGATTCAGCGATCCAGGCGGCCGATACGCGCGTTGGCGCCGGACGCCCAGCACGAGCCGCCGCCGGTGCAGGCCACCGTGTCGAAGCTGCCGCTCGCGAACTGGCGCCAGGAGAACCCGCCGTCGGTCGTGATGTCGCTGCCTGTGAGCCCCACCGCGAGCGCGGTGCCCGTGGTGCGTGGCACCCAGGTGGCGCCGGATCGGTAGCCGCCCGGCGCGTTGCCGACGAGCGTCCAGGTGCGGCCGCCGTCCGCGGTAAGCGCCAGTGCCCGAGGCGCGGTGGTGGGCGCCGCGAAGTCGCCTCCGATGGCGAACCCCTGCATGCTGTTTCGGAACGCCACGGCGAACACGCCGGCGGTGGCGCCGCGGCGAAGCGGCGTCCGAGACACCCTCCAGTGCACGCCGCCGTCCGTCGATCGGTACACCCGCGCGCCCTGCGTGCCGCCGCTTCCGAACCACGCATCGTGGCTGCCCGAGGTGGTGATGCACTGGTTGCTGGCGGCGAACCCATACTCGTTCGGGGAATTCGCCCTGGGCATGTTGGCGGCCGGGTTGACGTGCCAGCTGCGACCGCCGTTGGTCGTGATCAGGATGCGGAAGCGGCCGTTCACCGGGTCGCTCAGGATCAGCCCGCGGCTGCGGTTGAAGAACGCCATGCAGTCGTAGAAGGCCTGCGGGTTGGTGTTCTGGTTGGTGATCCTCCAGTGCCGCCCGCCGTCCGCCGTCAGATAGGTGCGGAAGTCGCCGGGATGGTTCCCGATCGACATCAGCACGGCGTGGTTGGCGTCGAACGCCTTCATGCCGCGGAACTCGAGCGCCTTCGTGCCCGGAGGGCCGACGCGGGTCCACGACCGGCCGCCGTTGACGGTGCGGAACACGGTGCCGTTGCTGCCGCTGGCCCACACCACCTTCGAGCTGACCGGGCTGATCGCGCGCAGGTCGGCGGTGCCGCCGCGATGCACGACCTGCCAGTGGGGCAGGCTCCCGGAGGCGGCGGACACCGCCCCTGCCGACATCAGCACGGCCGCCGCCGTCAACCCGCCGATGCACGTCCTGATCGCCCCCCGGCTCACGGGCGAGAGCATACCCCGGCGTCGCGGGAGTTAGTCGTCTCTCTCAGGGGCGAAGACCACGGGTGGACATACAGAAAAAGAAGCCACTCCAGATCTACCGCCGCTGCGGTCCGTCGAGGGCCCGCCACGCCTGCTCCCAGCACAGCGCCCCCAGCGTCGCCGAGCACAGCCCGATCGAGATCGACCCCCCGACCAGCAGGGCCCAGGCCGCAGTCGCCTCGTTGTGGATCGCTGTCCAACCGGACCACAGGCTGGCGATGGCGATCGCCAGCAGGACGTTCGCCAGCACGAACAGAACAACCGCTCGCCGGATCGGGCGGCGCCGGGGGGTGGACTGGAGCGGGGGCTGCGGCATCGAAGGGAGCTTGCGATGACTGTACGGTGATTCCATCGGCTTGCCTATCCCTGGTGCCAGCCCACCCAAACCGGGGATCTTCGGCGCGCCCGCATCAATCATCTAGGCCACGTTCGCCACGCTCGCCCGGGCCTTTGCGATCCGCACTGCACGGGTGAGCGTTTCGATGTCGTACGCACCGGCGTGCCGGCGGCCGTTGATGAAGAAGGTGGGCGTGCCCGACACGCCGCTCAGGTCGGCCCCGTCGACGTCCTCGGCGATGCGAGCCGCGCCGCGATGACGGTCGAGGTCG
>JBQCGJ010000021.1:0-7896 GCA_051955775.1 Gaiellales bacterium
GTCTCGTACGGCGGGTTTGCATGCATCCAGATGGCGGCGCTGCAGCCCCCGGCGCTGCGCGCGATCGCCCCCGTGTACGCGACCGACGATCGCTATACCGACGACATGCATTTCCACGGCGGCGCCCTGAACGCGTGCAGCCTGCCCGCCTATCCCACCTCCATGATCGGGATGAACGCGCTGCCGCCCCGGGGAGAGCGCGGCCCGGAGTTCGACCGGGCGTGGAGGGAGCGCATCGAGGCGACGCCCGCCTGGATGGTGGAGTGGATCCGCCGCCAGCACGACGGCCCGTACTGGCGCAACGGCTCGCTGCGGCCCGACTACGACCGCATCACCTGCCCCGTGCTCGTGTGCGCGGGATGGCGCGACGGCTACCGCACCGCCGCCCTGCGCATGTGCCGCAACCTGCGCGCGCCGTGGCAGCTGCTCTCCGGGCCGTGGTGCCACAAGCTGCCCGACCGCGGCGTGCCGGGGCCGCCGTATCCGTTCCTGGCCGAGATGGCGCGGTTCTTCCACCGGCACCTGGGTGAAGGTGAGCCCGCGCCCAGCCGCCCGCGGTCGGTGTGGTTCATGGGCAGCCCCGACTCGCCGCTGCGTCCCCACGAGCAGGTGTCCGGGGAGTGGCTGGGCTCCGAGCAATGGCCGCAGGGAGTGCAGGAGACCACCCTGCGCCTGAGCGCTCCGGCGGTCGCCCCGGCCATGGTCACCACCGGCATCATGACCGGGCAGTGGTGCCCGCCGCCGCCGGCCACCGGGCAGTTCCTCGATCAGCGGCGGGACGACGCGCTCAGCGCGACCTTCGACAGCGACCCGCTGAGCGAGCCGCTGGCCGTGCTGGGCGAGCCTCTCGTCCGCTTCCGGGTGCGCCATCCGGGGCCGCGCACGCTCGTCTCCGTGAAGCTGCAGAGTGTCGCCCCGGACGGCTCGTCGCAGCACGTCACCAGCGCAGCCGTCAACCTGGCGGTGGCGGGCGAGGCGGATGTCGAGCTGCCGCTGATGGCGATCGGGTGGCGGTTCACTGAGGGGTATCGCGTGCGGGTGGCGGTGGCGGGATCGGACTGGCCGAACCTGTGGCCGCTGCCGAGCATCGCGCCGCTGGAGATCCTCACGGACGTCGAGCTCGTGCTGCCCGGCCTGCCCGACGATGCGCAGGCGGTCGAGCTGCCCGCCGACCCCATGGTCGCGATCGCCCAGCAGGGCGCCGAGTCGACGTCGGAATCGAGCTGGGCGGCTGTCACGGACGTGCTCAGCGGCCGCTCCGGGGTCACCGTCACGACCAGCTCCCGGGACGATGTGCCGGCGGAGGGCTGGTCGATCAGCGAGGCGCAGGAACGGTCGGTGATGGCGGCGGACGACGACCCGCTGTCGGCCACCGCGTGGGGCAGGTGGCACTACGTGCTGCGGCGTCCGGGCCTGGAAACGGACATCTGGTCCGAATCGCGGATCGAGGCCACGGCGGATCAGTTCCTGGTCGAGCTTGGGCTGACGGTGGACGTGGACGGGGAGCGGTTCGCCGAGCGCCGGTGGAGCGAGCGGATCCCCCGGGAGGGCGTGTGACCGCGATCGCGCTGGCCGGCGGCAGGGTGCTCCTGGAGCGGGACGTTCGCATCACCATGCGCGACGGCGTCGAGCTGTCGGCGGATGTCTACCGGCCCAACCGCCCGGGACGGTTCGGCGCCATCCTGGAGCACATCCCCTACCGCAAGGACGATCTGCGCACGCATCAGGACCGTGGGCAGAACATCGTCCTGGCCGAAGCCGGGTTCGCCTGCGTGCGGCTGGACGTGCGCGGCACCGGCAGCTCCGGCGGCGTGGCCGAGGACGAGTACACCGAGGCCGAGCAGCTCGACGGGGTGGAGATCGTGGACTGGATGTCGCGCCGGCCGTGGTGCAACGGCAGCGTCGGATCGTGGGGCAAGTCGTACGGCGGGTTCTCCTGCATCCAGCTCGCGGCTCGACGCCCGCCCGCGCTGCGGGCGATCGCCCCGGTGTACGCCACCGACGACCGGTACACCGACGACATGCACTACGACGGCGGGGCGGTGGCGGCATTCGAGCTGTCGAACTACCCCGTGCGGATGATCGCGATGAATGCGCTGCCGCCGGCCGAGGGGCCCGAGTTCGACCGGCGGTGGCGGGAGCGGATCGACTCGACGCCAGCCTGGGTGCTGCGCTGGCTGGCCGAGCAGGCCGACGGTGGGTACTGGCGAAACGGCTCGCTGCGGCCCGAGTACGAGCGCATCGAGTGCCCGGTGTTCATCGTCAGCGGCTGGCACGACGGCTACCGCACGGCCGGCCTGCGGATGGCGCAGCGCCTGCGCTGCCCATGGCAGTTGCTGGCCGGGCCGTGGACGCACATCGCCCCCGACCGCGGCGTGCCCGCCCCGCGCTACCCGTTCATGCGCGAGCTGATCGAGTTCTTCCGCACGCACCTCGACCCGGACGGTGGGGTGAGCCCCGCTCGCCCGCGCTCGGTGTTCTTCGTCGAGGAACACGACTCGCCCGCCCATCCCCCGGCAGAGGTGAGCGGCGAGTGGCTGGCCGCCGAAGCGCCGCCGGGGTCGGGGCCGCGCACGGTGCTGACGCTGGGTGCGCCGGCCACGGCGCCGCCCTCGGCCGCCGTCGGCGTGCACACGGGCAACTGGTGCCCGCCGCCGCCCGAGACCGGGATGTTCGGCGACCAGCGCGCCGACGAGGCGCTCAGCGCGTGCGCCGAGACCGATCCCCTGGAGCAGGCGGTGGCGGTGCTGGGCGCGCCGCGGGTTCGGTTCCGGATCGATCACCCCGGCCCGCGGGCGATCGTGTCGGTGAAGCTGAACGACGTCTCGCCGAGCGGCGAATCGCAGCCGGTGACGCGGGGGGCGGTCAATGTCGAGTGTGCGGGCGAGTCCGCGATCGAGCTCGATCTGATGGCGACGGGCTGGCGTTTCCGGCCCGGGCACCGGATCCGGGTGGCGGTCGCCGGGAACGACTGGCCATGCCTGTGGCCGCTGCCCGGCCTGGAGCCGCTGCGGCTGACGACCCCGGTCGAGCTGACCCTGCCCGGGTTGCCGCAGGACGCAGCGCCGTTCGAGGTGCAGGGGGAGATCGTTCCCGTCACGTGGACGGAGGCCGAGACGCGCGAACGGCCCGCCCGCTGGGATGTCGTCCAGCCGGGTGAGGGCGGGACAGCCGGCATCGAGGCGGAGGACTGGACGATGTTCGAGTTGCCGGGCGAGGACGTGCGCTGCGAGGAGAGGCACGTGTACTCCGCGGCCATCCGGCCGGACGATCCGTTGTCCGCGCGGGTGGAGGGCGACACACGCTTCCGGCTCACGCGGCCCGGGCTCGACTGCCTGGCCACGGCACGGGCGCTGTACACGTGCACCGCGGACGAGTTCGTCGTCGAGCTCGAGCTCGAGGTGACGCGGGATGGGGAACCGTTTGCCGCCCGCAGCTGGCACGAGCGAATCCCCCGCACGACCGTGTGACCCGCAGACAGGGGCCTGGCCCCGGTTCGGGGGGTGGGGATAACCCACCCCGGTGGTCGGGCTACCCGTACCGCGCCGGCGCGGTGCGGGACGTACCGTGAGGGCGTGCATCTTCCCGTGATAGTCGCGGTGGACGAGGACGACGACGGTCTGCGGGCCGTCGCACAGGAGCTGGCCGAGCGCTATGCCAGCCGATATCGCATCGAGTCGGTGGAGGACGCTGTGCGCGCGACCGGGCTGCTCGAGCAACTGGCCGCGGACGGCTCAGACGTGGCCCTCCTCCTGGTGGGGCAATCGGAGATGGAGACGACCCACGGCTGGCTGTTCGACCAGGCGCGGCGGCTGCACCCGCAGGCGAAGCGCGCGCTGGTGGTGTCGCCCAACGTGTGGGTGCACTCGCAGCAGGCGGACGAGATCCGCGCCGCCATGGGGATGGGGCGCATCGACCACTTCGTGCGCGAGCCCGGCGCACCTCCGGATGAGGTGTTCCACGAGGCCATCTCCAGCTTCCTGCTGGAATGGGCGAGCGAGCAGCGGCTGGTGCCGCACACCGTGCGCATCGTTGGCGAAGAGTGGACCGGCAGGGCCTTCCAGTTGCGCGAGATGTTCGAGGGCTGCAGCATGCCTCACAAGTTCCTGCTCGCCGACTCCGTGGAGGGCCGCGAGCTGCTGGACGAGGCGGGCCCAGACGCCAGGCTGCCGCTGATGGTGATGCCGGACGGGACCGCGCTCAGCGATCCCTCGGACAACGAGATCGCCATCGCCGCCGGTGCGCCGCAGGGCGTGGACGAGCGGATGTTCGACCTGCTCGTGGTGGGCGCGGGGCCCGCCGGCCTGTCGGCCGCCGTGTACGCCGCCTCCGAGGGGCTGGACGTCGTGGTCGTCGACTCCGGCGGTATCGGCGGGCAGGCCCGCTCCAGCTCGCTGATCCGCAACTACCTCGGCTTCGCGAAGGGCGTCAGCGGCAGCCGCCTGGCCCAGCAGGCCTACGAGCAGGCGTCGATGTTCGGGGCCAGCTTCGTCTTCATGCATCACGTGACGGAGTTCGCGCGCCACGGCGAGACCTTCGCGCTGACGCTCGACGATGGACGAGCCCTTCGCGCGCGGTCTGTGCTTCTGGCCACCGGCGCCCGCTACCGGCGGCTGGGGATCCCCGAGCTGGAGGCACTGACGGGTTCCGGCGTCTTCTACGGCGGCCCTGTGTCCGAGGCGCCGTCGCTGTCGGGCAAGGACGTGTTCGTGGTCGGAGGCGGCAACTCCGCCGGGCAGGCCGCGCTGCACCTCGCCCGCTACGCGCGGCACGTCACACTGGTCGTTCGCTCCGGCACGCTGGGATCCGGCATGTCGGCCTACCTGGTGCACGCGATCGAGGCGGCGCCCAAGGTCGAGGTGCGCACGGGCACGACCATCTCCGGCGGCGGAGGCGAGGGCCGTCTGCAGCGTTTGGTGCTGCGCGACTCGGCGACCGGCGACGAGGCGACGGTCACGGCCGACGCGCTGTTCGTGCTGATCGGGGCGCGCCCGTTCACGCAATGGCTGCCGCCGGCGATCTCGACAGACCGGTACGGCTTCGTGCTGACCGGTGACGATGTCGGAGAAGTCGTGCCGCTCAGGCGCCGGCCGCTCTCACAGGAGACCAGCGTGCCCGGCGTGTTCGCCGCCGGCGACGCGCGCCACGGCTCGGTGAAACGCGTGGCGGCAGCGGTCGGTGAGGGAGCCTCGGCGGTGCAGCAGGTTCACCAGGTGCTCGCCGGCCAGAGCGAGACGGCGGTCAGCCCATCACCATCCCCTCGGCAGCGGCCGAGGGTATGGGTTCAGGCTCTCGAGTCATACGGAATGAGTTCAAGAAGCCGAGCAGCGCTGCAAGGGTCGGTGTGATTCAGCGTGTTACGCACGTTTGACTGAAGGCCGGTGTGGCGTTGACTACCGGCACCTAGGCTGGTAGGCTCGAAGGCCGAAGTCTCACGGGGTTGTCCGGACCGGCGCCGTTAAGGACGCGGGGACGGGCCAGAACCGACAACGCGGATCGGGAGGGGAACCGTGATAACTCCACTGCTTGCCGCAGCCACCACCGGAACATCCGCGACCGCCCCCACGGTCTCGAGTAACCAGTACTGGATCCTGCTCTTGGTGACCGTCGGCGGGATGCTGCTGGCGGGCCTCGTGATCCTGTGGTTCCGCTCGGTGCAGGCGGCCGCCAAGGAGCCATCGAAATCCATGGTCAGAAGCTGGATCGCAATTGCGTTGGTGCTCGGCCTGCTGGTGTTTTGCGCGACCTCGTTCGTGGTTGGCGATTCGGCGCTTCGCAGCACGCTGTTCGGAGGGCTCGTGGCGAGCGTCGGGGCCGCGGTTGCGTTCTACTTCTCGTCCAAGAGCGCCGACCAGGCACGCGCAGACATCCTCGATGCCGCCGTCAAGCTGTCGCAGGGGGGCGCGGGGACAGCGCCCGTCGCGCCGACGAAGTTCTCCGCCGCGAGTCCGCCGGCCGGCACGGCAAACGTCGCGTATCCCGGCTACCCGTTTCTTGCCGACGGATCTCCTGCTCCGAGCTATGCCCGGGGCACCGGATCTCTGCCCAAGGGCTTGCAGATCGACCCCGACGGATCGTTGCACGGAACACCCGAGGAGGCCGGATCGTTCCCGTTCACGGTCGTCGCGTGGAACAGCGCTGGACCGCTTGTGAGCGACCAGGTCACTCTCACGATCAACCCGGCGGCCTGATCGGCGACCCCGCCACCGGAAGCGCGCGATGCCGCGCCGTGCGTCGGCTGGGCTTGGCGCACCGGCTCGTGCCACGCCGGCACCGTCAGCCCATCACCATCCCCTCGGCAGCGGCCGAGGGTATGGGTTCAGGCTCTCGAGTCATACGGAATGAGTTCAAGAAGCCGAGCAGCGCTGCACGGGTCGGGATGATCAGGGCGACCTGAAGCGCGCGATGGCGGGCATCGGTGTTGATGCGGATGATCTCGGCCTGCACCGCGGGCGGCTGTCCGGCCAGCTGCTTGGTCAGCTGGGTGTTGCTCATGATCTCGGCGTCGTGCTCGAGCGACCTGGACACCTGCGTCTTCTGATCCGGCGACAGCACGGTGCTCTGGTTGGCCATGTTGGTGAAGCTGACCGACAGCATCCACAGCATGATCGCGCCGGCGAACGCAAGCCCGAATGAGAGCCCGAACGACCCGCCGGCCGAGTTCACCCCGGCCGCCTCGCTGACCCGCTCCTCCGAGATGGGCGCCAGCGTGTAGTTGTTCAGCTGAGACACCAGGAGGCCGAGGCCGCAGCCCGCGACCAGGAGCGGCAGCGCGAGATACCAGCCCGACGAGGCCCGCGGCACGATCGGGATGATGACGAGCAGCCCGAGCAGGACCAGCATGAAGCCGAGGCGGATGATGCTGCCGGCACGCCGCTTCGCCTTGTGCCGCCCGGCAAACAGCGCCACCGCGAACATGCTGAGCGAGAGCGGGGCCAGCGACAGGCCGGCCTCCATCGCGTTGTACTCGAGCACCATCTGCAGGTAGATGGGCAGCGCGATCATCAGGCCGCCCAGAGCGATCTGCTGGAGCATCTGGCCGGAGATGCCGTAGCGGAACACCTTCGAGGCGAACAGCCCGGGGTCGAGCAGCGCCGGCTTCCCCTCGCGCTTGCGGCGCACCAGCCACCACGCCAGCGCGGCCAGTGCGGCGGCACCGAGGGCGATCGTCAGCGCCACATAGCTCCCGCCCTCCTGCCAGATCAGGATGCCCAGCACGACGCCGCCCATGCCCAGCACCGACAGCGTGGATCCGACCAGATCGCCGCCCCGCGGCCCGGTGTACTCGACGTCCTTGACGAGTTTGATCCCGGACAGCACGACCACGATCACCACGTCCTCGAGCGCGAACGCGACGCGCCACGACAGATACGTGGTGATGAATCCGCCCAGCAGCGGCCCGACCGCGGCCGCCACCGCTGCCGCCGCCCCGACCAGCGCGTAGGCCTTCTTCTGCGCCTCGCCGTGGAAGTTCCCGTGCACCAGCGACTGCATCGCCGGCAGCAGCAGCGACGCGCCCAGGCCGCCGATGATCGCCCAGAAGATGATGACGGCTGTCAGGCTCTGCGCGAGCACCATCGCAAGCGCACCGGTGGCGTAGGCGAGCAGGCCGATCACGTACGCCCGCTTGCGCCCGATCAGGTCTCCGATCTTGCTTCCGATCAGGATGAAGGCCGCTGACACCAGCGCCTCCAGCGCGATCGCCGACTGCACTCCACTGGCCGTGGCTCCCAGGTCGTGCACGACCGCCGAGATCGACACGTTCATGAACGACGTGTCCACGACGAGCACGAAC
The DNA here is from genome assembly GCA_051955775.1 of Gaiellales bacterium. GTDB lineage: Bacteria > Actinomycetota > Thermoleophilia > Gaiellales > JAICJC01 > DASUHT01. Next base: position 7,796 of record JBQCGJ010000021.1, read on the forward strand.
ATCGCCGCAGCCAACAGCAGCGCGAGCCGTGGACTCGCGTCGCTCGCGGCCGATGCCGCGCTGTCAGGTTCCCTGTTCACCTGTTCGCCGACCATCCGCAG
>JBQCGJ010000022.1:0-4368 GCA_051955775.1 Gaiellales bacterium
GGGATCGACAAGCTGGCCTTCACCGGATCCACCGAGGTGGGCAAGGAGATCCAGCGCGAGCTGGCCGGCCGGGGCGTTCCGCACACGCTGGAGCTGGGCGGCAAGGCGGCCAACATCGTGTTCGACGACTGCGCGCTCGACCAGACGGTGGAGGGCATCGTCAACGGCATCTACTTCAACCAGGGCCACGTGTGCTGCGCCGGGTCGCGGCTGCTGGTGCAGGAGTCGATCGCCGACCAGCTCGTGGCCAAGCTGAAGCGACGGCTGGGCACGCTTCGCGTGGGCGACCCGCTGGACAAGAACACCGACGTGGGGGCCATCAACTCCAGGGCCCAGCTCGACCGCATCCGGGAGCTGGTGGCCGCCGGCGAGCAGGAGGGGGCCGAGATCTACCAGCCGCCGTGCCGGCTCCCCGAGCGCGGGTACTGGTTCGCGCCCACGGTGTTCACGAATGTGGCGCAGAGCTACCGCATCGCCCAGGAGGAGATCTTCGGTCCGGTGCTCAGCGTGCTCACCTTCCGCACGCCGGCGGAGGCCGTCGAGAAGGCGAACAACACGCCCTACGGGTTGTCGGCCGGGGTGTGGACGGAGAAGGGCTCGCGCATCCTGTGGATGGCGTCGCGGCTGCGCGCCGGTGTCGTGTGGGCCAACACCTACAACCGCTTCGACCCGGCCTCGCCGTTCGGCGGCTACAAGGAATCCGGGTTCGGCCGCGAGGGCGGGCGGCACGGCCTGGAGGCATATCTGAGGTTCGACGAGTGAGCCGGCTGCCCATCCGCAAGACCTACAAGCTGTACGTGGGCGGGGCGTTCCCGCGGTCGGAGTCGGGTCGCACCTACGAGGCCGAGGGCCAGAACGTGGCTCGCGCGTCGCGCAAGGACGCCCGAGACGCCGTGCTCGCGGCGCGGGCCGGGTTCGCAAAGTGGAGCGGCGCCACGGCCTATAACCGCGGCCAGGTGCTGTACCGGCTGGCCGAGATGATGGAGTCGCGCGCGTCCGATCTGGCCGCCGTGTGCAGCGGCCAGAAGGAGGTCGAGCACGCGATCGACCGGGTCGTGTGGTACGCCGGGTGGACGGACAAGCTGGCCCAGGTGCTGGGCGGCGCCAACGCGGTCGCCGGCCCGTACTTCAACTTCACCGTGCCGGAGCCCACGGGCGTGGTGGCCGTCGTGGCCCCGGTCGAGCCCGCCCTGGACGGGCTGGTGGCGAGACTGCTGCCCGCGATCACCGGCGGCAACGCGGCGGTCGTGATCGCCTCGCAGGAGCACCCGCTGGCCGCCACCGAGCTGGCCGAGGCGGTGGCCACGTCGGACATGCCGGCGGGCACGGTCAACATCCTCACGGGGTATCGCGACGAGCTGGCGCCGATCCTGGCGGGGCACATGGACGTGAACGCGATCGACCTCACCGGCGCCGACGGCGACGGCACGGAGCTGGAGCGGCTGGCTGCCGGCAACGTCAAGCGGGTCGTGCGCTCCGACGCGTCGCGGCAGAGCCCGTGGGAGATCGAGCGGCTGCTCGAGATGAAGACCGTGTGGCACCCGATGGGGGTCTGATCGGAGCCGGGGATGCGCTTGGAGCGGTTCTGCGAGATGCGGATGCGCTATACGGCGTCGAGCTGGCATCAGCCCTTCGGCGATAATGGGCGTGAGCGCCTGGGGTACGGCGTCGGCGATGGGGAGGTGACCGGCGAGCTCGAGGGGCCGATCGCCTGGTCGAATTTCCCGCGCCGGCGCGAGGACGGCGTGTGGACGCCAAATCTGCGAGGGTGCATCACAATCTCGCCCGGCCGCGACGTACTGGTCTCGGTTCACGGCCAGAGCATCCAGGAAGACGCGCCCGGGTCCCGGCGCGCGATCCTGGCGCGCGTCGAGATGATGACCGAGGACGACGGCTTCCGTTGGCTGAACACCGCCTTTCTTGTCGGCGAGGGCGAGATCGACGAGCAGCGGGAGCACTGGTGGATCACCGTCTACGTGTGCGTGAACGAGGTCGCGATGGGGCCGCCGGCGATCGGCGCGGAGCCGCCCGCGCGATTTCGCCAGCTGCCACGTCCCCGGTAGGGAGCCGCGGAGAGGGTTGACCCTCCTGGCGTCGGGGATAGAGTGCTGCGCATGTCCTGGTCAGAGCACGCCGAACGGAACCGCGCCGTTTGGGATACCTGGAGCACGGAGTACGCCGCGCCCGGCCGGGAGTCGTGGGCTCAGTCCGAGCCCACGTGGGGGATCTACGCGATTCCGGAGTCGGAGGTGGGCATCCTGCCCGACGTGGCCGGGCTGGACGTGATCGAGCTCGGCTGCGGCACCGCGTACTGGTCGGCCTGGCTGGCCCGCCGCGGCGCACGGCCCGTCGGTCTGGACGCCAGCCAGGGTCAGCTCGCCACAGCGGCGGCGATGCAGGAGGAGCACGACCTGCACTTCCCGCTCGTGCATGGCAGCGCCGAGGCCACCGGGTTCCCGGACGAGAGCTTCGACCTGGCGTTCTCCGAGTACGGGGCATGCATCTGGTGCGACCCCTATGCGTGGGTGCCGGAGGCCGCCCGGCTGCTGCGTCCCGGCGGGCGCCTGATCATGCTCTGCAACAGCACGCTGTCCATGCTGTGCGTGCCGCCCGACGGCAGCCAGTCGGTGACCGAGTTGCAGCGCGACGCGTTCGGCATGCACCGGTTCGACTGGGATGACGACGGGTCGACGGAGTTCCATCTCGCCCACGGCGAGTGGATCGCGCTGTTCCGGGCCAACGGGCTGTGGGTCGAGATGCTGGCCGAGCTCCAGGCGCCCGAGGGGGCGCAGAGCACACATGACCACGTCAGCGTGGAATGGGCGCGGCGCTGGCCCGCCGAGGAGATCTGGCGGCTGCGCAAGGAGGGCTAACCGCCGCCGCAGCCGCCCGTGGGGTCGCCGCCGACCGCATACGAGACGGCGGCCGTCAGCAGCGCGAGCGCCGAGATCCCAGCGAACGCGACCGCCGAGCCGGCCAGCCATGCCGGCTTCGTGTTGCCCAGCAGGCGGACTCCGCCGATGCCTGCTGCCAGCGTCGTGATCGCCCAGGCGACCACGATCGAGTCGGCCAGCGGCCCCCAGTGGTGCGCCCACAGGAACGACGCGCCGAGCAGCAGGAACGAGGCCAGTCCCGACGCCGCCACCAGGTACTGGCGCGCGCCAACCGGTGGCAGCGGAAGCAGGGCGGGCGTCTCGGACTCACTCGTCATGGGCCGACCGTAGTGCCCGGCCGTATCCGCACGGCTGAACGCCGGGTAACGGGGCGGTAACGAACGCGCCCGCGGCTGACGATACTGTCTGCACATGTCGGCCACCTACTGCACCTCCTGCGGCACCGAGATCGGCCCCGGACAACGCTTCTGCGGCAACTGCGGCCGTCCGGCGGGCGCCACCGCCGCCGACCCGCCCGGGTCGATCGGATCGATGAGCGGCTCGGTGTCGCAGTCGAGCGGCAAGGCCGTGGCTGCACTCGTGCTGGGGATCGCGGGGTTCGTGGTGTTCCCCGTCGTGTGCTCGGTGCTGGCGATCGTGCTGGGGCGTCAGGCCAAGCACGAAATCGCCGCCGATCCGCGCCTGACCGGGGCGGGGATGGCCAATGCCGGCGAGGTCCTGGGGTGGATTGGCCTGGTGCTGACGGCACTCGCCCTGCTCTTCTTCATCACGGTCGTCGCCAGCTTCTCCCAGATGAACTTTAGATACCCCTAAAGTAGAGGGTTAGAGTAACTTATCCCTCCTGTGCTGCCGGAGCCGCGCGCGGGCCGGCCGCCAGGCTGTCCAGCAGCGCGCGCATGATCCACACATGCCTGTACGTTGCAATCGCGTCAACAACGTCAGCATGTATTGACCAGATCCGGATCGCCCGTAGAGTCAACGCTAGGGACACGAAAATCTGGGGGATGCGCGATGGACGAGCCTGGGATGATGAATCGGCAGTTTTCGCTGGGTGCGCGGGGCTACAACCAGGACGAGGTGGACTCGTTCCTGCACGAGGTTGCGGAGCGGATGTGGGCCGCGGACGCCGACCCGTCCGCGCTGGCCGACAGGCTCGCCGGGCCGCGGTTCTCGGTGGTCACCCTCGGCTATTCGCGCAACGAGGTGCACCAGTACATGGACGACCTGCGCGTGCTGCTCCGGAGGCGGGCCGAGCGCCAGTCGACCGCCCATGCTCCGGCCGAGGATACCGTCGAGGTCTCCGCGCCCGAGGAAGCGGAGGTCGAGGCAGCGGAGCTCGAGTTTGTCGAGGACGAGGTGGCTGCGTCAGCGTCTACGGACGAGCCGGCCGAGGTCGTCTACGCCAACGGGGACGGCTCGCACCGCGGCGCCCACAGGGCGCGGAACCCGGAGGTCGACGAGACCGTCGCGGAGC
>JBQCGJ010000023.1:0-13758 GCA_051955775.1 Gaiellales bacterium
GGGTCGCCGACTGAGAGCGCCGGCTCTAAGTCTGCGATCAGCGACACCGCGACACACAAACTTGATCCATTGCAAGAGCGACAGGCAGCGAAGAGCGAACGCGCCATAGAACACCGTCGCCGCTACCGGCGAGGGCGTCCCGGCCCATCGATACGACGTCGCCGGCGGCCTTGTGGCGACGCCGTCCGCGAGATCGGCTACCCACCGCCACAGCCGCTTCCCACGCGAGTCCGACGATGACTGATGGCCGGCAGTCGGCACGTGGACCGAAGTCTATGCACTTGGCTCGCCCGAGAGCACGTGTCGGCGACAGCCCACAGATGGGGTCTGACCCCCATTGCGGCTGAAGGTGTCCCTGATGAGCATGCCGAGACCGCATTCGGCAACATCGACAAGGGGGCATCAATGGCGATCCGACGAATCGCCTCCTCCGCCGTCCTGGGAGTGGCGGCGTGGGGAGTGGCGGCAGGCGCTGCGCAGGCGTCCACGATCACCGTCCATCACGGACACTCGATCCAGCGCGCGGTAAATCGCGCCCACGCCGGGGACACGGTGCGGCTGCTGCCCGGCGTGTACCGGCAGAACGTGACGATCCGCAAGGGGATCTCGCTGATCGGCGCCGGGGACGGCCGCTACGGCAGCCGCCTGCTGCCGGCCGCGAGACCCGTTGCGAGCTTCTGCAACGACGGGTCGAGCGTGAACGGCATCTGCGTCGTGGGGAGGTTCGACGCAAGCGGTAATCCGGGCGCTCCGGTGCGCGGCGTGACGATCAAGGATCTGCGCGTCCGCGGCTTCAGCGGATTCGGCATCCTGATGTTCAACGCCAACCGCACGACCGTGCGCGCCGTGTCCGCGATCGGCAACGCCGGGTACGGCATCAGCGGGTTCGGGCTGCACGGCGTGCGGTTCATCAACAACCTCGCCCTGGCCAACGGCGAGCCGGGGTTCTACATCGGCGACTCGCCGAAGGCTGACGCGGTCGTCACCGGCAACCGCGCGTTCCGCAACGGCGCGAGCACCGGCGTGGAGGGCATCGGCTTCCTGTTCCGGGATTCCAGCTGGGGCAGGGTGTGGGGCAACGTCGCCCGTGACAACTGCGCCGGAATGGTGTTCGTGGACACCGCCGAGAATCCCGCGGCGGCCACTCACTGGACCGCATGGGACAACACGGCCTCGCACAACAACCTGGCCTGCGCGCCCGAACAGGGCGGCGGTGCGCCGGCCCTTTCCGGCATCGGCATCACCCTGTTCGGGGCCAGCGACTCGGTTCTGCTGTCGAACCGCGCGAACGACAACCGGCCGTCCGGCCCGAGCGTGTTCAGCGGGGGCATCGTGGTTGCGTCATCTGTGATCGCCGGGGGAGCAGACCCGACAAACGACCAGGTGAGGCGAAACCACGCCCACGGCAACAGCCCGCTCGACGTCCTGTACGACGGCACGGGCTCCGGAAACACGTTCGCCGGCAACGACTGCGGCACGTCCAGTCCGGCTCTGATCTGCGGCTGAGCTCGGCAGCGGATAGGCCGGCGGCACTCGCCGCCGGCCCATCCTCCGAGTGTCACGGCTGGATCAGGCCGCGCCGGATGGCGTACCGGGTCAGTTCCACCCGGTCGCTCATGCCGAGCTTCTCGAGGATGTTCTGGCGGTGACGGTCGACCGTCTTTACGCTGATCACCAGCTGGTCGGCGATCTCCTTCGAGCTGTAGGCCTCGGCGATCAGCTTGACGACCTGCGATTCGCGCGGCGTGAGGACGTCGATCTGCGCGTCGTCCGGGCCGCCGCGCTCGATCAGGTCACGCACCAGGGCGGACACGGCTGACGGGTACAGAAACGACTGTCCACGCATCGTCCGCCGCACCGCCTCGACGATGTCGTGGTCGGCGTCCGACTTCAGAACGTAGCCGGACGCCCCGGCCTTGAGCGACTCGAACAGGAACTGCTCGCTGTCGTACATCGAGAGCATGAGCAGCTTCACCTCCGGCTTTCGGCGGTGCACCTCGGCCGCCGCCTGGATGCCGGTCGTCTTCGGCATCGACACGTCGAGGATGGCCAGGTGCACATCCTCGTCGAGGGTGCGCCGTACGGCTTCCGCTCCGTCCTCCGCCTCGGCCACCACCTGCCGGTCGGGCGCCGCGGCCAGCACGCGGCGCAGCCCGGAGCGGACGATCGGGTGGTCGTCGGCAACCAGGATGCGTGTGACCAGCGGGATCGGCATCAGGCGGCCCGTGCGGGCACTTCCAGCCGCACCTCGACGCCACTGTCCGGCGCGGGCTTGACGGCCAGCACCCCGCCCACCAGGAGCGCCCGCTCGCGCATCCCGCGCAGGCCCCCGTGGGCGTATCCGTCGACCCGCCCCGGCAGCCCTCGCCCGTCGTCGGTGACATGCAGGATGACGCTGTCCGCGCCCCGTTCGAGGGTCAGCGTGACGCAGGTCGCACCGGCATGCCTGGCCACGTTGGTCAGGCTCTCCTGGGCCACCCGGTAGACGGCCAGCTCCGCCTCCTCGGACAACGGCGGCAGCGACTCGTGCAGCTGGCGGACGACCTTGATGCCGCTGCTGGAGCTGAATCTCCGCGCGAGCTCGGTCAGCGCGCTGACCAGTCCGAGATGCTCGAGCATCTCCGGCCGCAGCTCCTGCGCGATCCGCCGCACATCCTCCAGCGCCTGGCGTACGGCCTGCTTGGTCTCGTCGACGGCGAGCTCGCGGTCGGCGTCGGCGGAGCCGCGCAGGGCGTCGAGTTGCAGCAGCACACCCGTCAGCACCTGTCCCACCTCGTCGTGTAGCCCCTGGGCGACCCGCAGGCGCTCGTCCTCCTGCGCCCGCAGGGCCCGCCGTGCGCTCTCCCGGCGTTCCTCTTCGAGCCGCTCAAGCATCTGGTTGAAGCCGCGCACGAGCTGGGCCACCTCGGGCCCCCCTCCCTCCGCCAGCCGCTGGCCGGGCTGGAGCAGGTCGACCGCCTGCATCCGCTCGGCCAGCCGCTGAATCGGGCGCACCGTGTGGTGCACGAGCACCAGATTGGCAGCCAGCATCACGACCAGCCACACCGCCACGTCGAGACCCTCGACGAGACCGAGCGAGGTGTGGACGCGGTCGCGTGCCGCCACCAGCAGCAGCGCGGCAGCGACCAGCAGGGCCGCGTTGATCGCGAACACCTTCCACAGCAGCGGTACCCTGGCAAGTCCCATCGCTACATCCTCGCACCGGGAGCGGCCTCAGACGCCGCGCAGGCCGAGCGCAAGGCGCACCCCGCTGGGGATGCGGTCCGCGGGCGGAGCGACCAGCACCGGCACCGGCGTGATCGCCTGGAGCTCCTGCGCCAGCCCGCACCGGACCGTGCGCCGGCGGCCGGTGCTGGACCCCACGACGATCATGTCGGCGCCCTCCTCGCCCGCCACCCGGGCGATCACATCGGGCCGGACACCGGCTTCGACCCGCACGTCGATCTGCCCGCCGATCGCATCGGCCCGAGCGGTCAGTGTCGCGCGCAGGCGCTGCTGAGCGTCCGACCGCGCCGGCTCCGCGGCGGGCTCACGCGGCCGCGCCGGCAGCACGTGCAGCAGGATCAGCCTCATGCCCAGCCGCGCGTGCAGGGCCGCGGCGAGGCGCACCGCGTGATCCGAGACGGCCGCGGGATCGACGGCGCAGAGGATCGTGCCGCCGTGCTCCGGCGGCGCGTTCACGGGGTGTGCAGCCCCGGCCGCCGCGCCCCGACGGAGACGTCGACGGCGGCCGGGGATCCGTCAAACGCGCGCAGCCGGCGCACCCGCTCCGCGATCGGCGGGTGCGTCGAGAACAGACCGGCGATACCTGTGCGAGGCAGCGGATTGGCGATGTAGAGCGAGGCGAACGCCGGATTGACGGCCATCGGCGCCTCCCGAGTCCCGGCCTCCAGCTGTTCCAGCGCGTCGGCCAGCGAATCACCGCCACCGAGGATCCGCGCCGCTGTGGCATCCGCCAGGTACTCCCGCTGGCGGGACACCGCCAACTGCAGCAGCGTCGCCGCCAGCGGGGCGATCAGGACGGCAGCCAGCATCCCCACCCACGCCAGCGGCCCGTCGTGATCGTCGTCACCTCCTCCGAACAGCATCGAGAACTGCAGCACGTTTGCGATCGCGGCGACGGCACCCGCAATCATCGCCGCGATCGCTGACACGCGCACATCCCTGTTTCGGATGTGCGCCAGCTCGTGTGCAAGCACCGCCCGCACCTGTTGGGGAGACATCTGGTCGAGCAGGCCGCGCGTCACTGCCACGGCCGAGCGCGAAGGGGAGCGCCCGGTCGCGAACGCGTTGGGCTGCGGGGATTCGACCAGATACAGGCGTGGCGCCGGGACGCCGGCCTGGTGGGCCAGCTCCCGGACGATGGCGTGGACGGCGGGCGCGTCCTGCTCGGCGAGCGGCCGAGCTCGGTTTGCGGCGAGGGCGATCCGGTCGGAACACCAGTAGCCAACGGCGTTCATCGCGATCGCGACTGCGGCGAAGGCGTACACGAACACCCCGCCCAGCGCGGCGCCGACGCTCAACAGAAGCGCCGTCAGCACTGCGACGAAGATCCATGTGCGAAGCCGTGTTCCGATCGAAGCCATTTCGCCCTGTCCATCGAGGTGTGTTGCGGCCAGCGTAGGGACGGCCCCGGCGTGCCGCCATGGGGGCCAGGCCCCATCCTGGACTCGTCGCCCAAATGGGGTGAAGCCTCCATGGTGCCGGTCCATTCGCGCGCCTACCGTCAAGGGCGAGTCGATGGCAAGGAGCCTCAGATGGACACCACTCTCAGCCGGCCCCCCGGCCGGCAGGACACCGATCTCCCACTCGCGCTGCTGCTCGCCCACTCCGACGCCGACGTGGCGGCGGACATCAGCGCCCGGGCGACCGCGGCCGTGGACGGGCTGGCCGTGCTGCACGCACCGGACGGCGCCGAGGCGATCAGGCTCGGTCTGCACTACGGGCCGGCCATGGTCGTGATCGACCTTGGACTGCCGATCGGCGGCCTCGGCGCCGCGGTCACGCTGCGTCAGCTGCGCCCCCAGATGCCGCTGGCCGTTCACAGCGGCGACCTTCAGCAACACCGCCAGGGCGCGCGCCGGCTCGGCGTGGAGTTCTTCTCGGACGACGAGGTCGAACGCGTCGTGGAGTGGATCACCATGGAGTGCGCCGTGGCGCGGGCACGCCGGCAGCCCGCGCGCAGCGATCCGAAGCACGCGTTCGTCTGTGCCGAGTGCGGCTACGGCGTGATCCGCGCGGTCCCCCCCGCCCGCTGCCCGATGTGCCGGCACGAGCGGTGGACGCCGGAGCCCTGGAGACCTTTCAGCCGGGGTCTCGGCGTCAGCCTGCTTCCAGCACGCGCTGGGCGATCACGACCTCCGAGCCCGCCAGCCCCGTGGACGCGTACAGCGTGATGTCGCCCCGGCCGGCCCGCCCAGGTGCATCGCCGCACAGCACGGTACCCAGGTGCACGAGGTCGCGTGAGGTGAAGAAGCCGTCCGTGTAGGCGGCCGCCTGGGCGGGCGAGTCGCTGACGAAGACGTCCGCGCGGTCCGCCAGATCCCGGGGAATCTCGTGTGCCGAGGCGCCCTTGGGGCCGACGCTGTTCACGTGGGCGCCCGGCTCCACCCAACCGGTCTCGATCACCGGCTGCGGTGAGACCGTGGACACGATGATCACAGCGGCGCCGCTGACCGCATCTCGCGCCGAGCCGACCGGGATCGCGTTCAGCCCCAGCTCGCCGCGAGCCCGTTCGGCGAACCGCACACGGTGCTGCTCGGTGGGGCTGTGGATGCGCACCTCGTGCGGCGCTCGAACAGCACTCAGCGCCCACACCTGCGCCCATGCCTGGCGTCCGCTGCCCACCACGCCGGCATGCTCGACATCGGCGACGGCGAGCGCATCCACGGCAACGGCGCCCAGCGCGCCGGTGCGCATGGCCCCGAGCTGCGTGCCGGCGACACAACCCAGCAGGCTGCCGTCGGCCGCCCACACCACAACCACCTGGTCAGACGGGTGATCGACCAGCTGGTAGGCGCGGAACCCTGACACGCCGCCGGCGTACCCGCCCACGGTGAACACGACCTGTCCGTCTCCGACATCGGCGCGCACGCGCGGCGGTGCCGCCAGCCGGCCCTGGTGGGCATCGACCAGCGCCTGCCGGGCCCCTTCCACCGCCATCTGAGGGGTCAGCAGCCTGCGGACATCGGCATCGGACAGGAGCCTGGTCATGGTCGGCCTGCTTCCAGGCTACCCCTCTCCCGGCAGGCCTGACATAGGATCATCCGATGACGGACTGGGACGGGGCGGATCTGGCCACGCTGCGGCAGCGCGCGAGCATCAAGTGGCGCACATTCGGCTCACAGGTGATCCCGGCGTTCATCGCCGAGATGGACTATCCGCTGGCGCGGCCGATCGCAACCGCACTGTCCGCCGCGGTCGCAGCCTCGGACACCGGGTACTCGCAGCCCCGGCACGGGATCGGCGAAGCGTACGCGGGCTTCGCAGCGGAGCGCCACGAGTGGAACGTCGAGCCGGGCGCCGTGTACCCGGTGCCCGATGTGATGGTGGGGGTGATCGAGCTGCTGCGGCGAGCGGTCACGCCGGGCGCGGGCGTGGTAATCACGCCGCCCGTGTACCCGCCGTTCTTCGAGGCCATCGCCGAGGCCGGATGCCGGGTCGTCGAGGCGCCTCTGGCGATGTCGCCCACCGGATACCGGCTCGACCTGGAACGGATGGCGGCGGCGTTCCGGGAGGCGGAGGCGCTGCTTCTGTGCAACCCACACAATCCTTCGGGGCGCGTCTTCTCGCGACCTGAGCTGCTCCAGGTGGCGGATCTGGCCGAGCGGCACGACGTCGCCGTACTCAGCGACGAGATCCACGCGCCGCTGGTGATGGCGGGGGCGGCGCACACCCCGTTCCTCACGCTCGACCATCCGATCGTGGAGCGGACGGCGGTGCTCACCTCGGCCAGCAAGGGATGGAACATCCCGGGCCTCAAGTGCGCGCTGGTGATCACGGCGCCCGGGCCGATGCGGCGCACGATCGAGGAGATGCCGCGCGAGGTTCGTCTGCGCTGCGGGCACTTTGGAGTGATCGCCACGATCGCGGCATACCGCGACGGAGGCCCGTGGCTCGACGAGCTGCTGGGGGTGCTGGATCGAAACCGCAGAGTCATCGCCGACCGATTGGCGGAGCACCTGCCGGATGTCGGCTACGTGATCCCCGAGGCCACGTTCCTGGCCTGGCTGGACATGCGCCCCGCCGGCCTCGGTGACGAGCCGGCCAGGGAGATCCTGCGCCACGGCAGAGTCGCCGTCGGCCGCGGGCTGGACTTCGGCGAGCCGGGCCGGGGGTTCGTGCGGATCACGTTCGCAACCCCGCTGCCGGTGCTCGAGCGGGTGCTCGACGCCGTGCGGGAGACGGTCGCGGCGGACAGGGCCGGGACGGAGGTCAGCGGAAGACCCAGGTGAACAGGCCGCCGGTCTCGACCAGCTGACGACCCAGGGCCTCCTGGGCTTCGGCGACCCGCTGCTTGGCGGCGACCGCCTGCGCGTGGTCGCCGGACCAGGCCGCGTGATCCACCTGCCGCGTGCCTTCTACGATCTCAGCCCATCGCTGTTCCATGAGCGCCAGGTACTTCGGTACCTTGGAGTCCCCGCCGTGCACGCTGGGCTTCGAGATGCCCTGCAACCGGTGTTTTCAACCCAGGGACGGGGTTCGGCTGATCGCGACGCGCGAACCGAGTGCGGCTAACCACACCGACCGTCGCCGGTCGGCCGCACGCGCAGACGCCGGGTCGTCACACCGCCGGGCCGACCCCGCGATGGGACGCTTCACCCGTTGTTTCACCACTCGGAGGCGATCCCATGATGCTTTCTCACACCGTGACCGACCCGGGGCGTTCCACCCGCATGTTCATCCGCCACTACGTGGAGATGGTGGCCGCCATGTTCCTCGGCATGTTCCTGCTCGGCGCGCCCGTCGGCTGGCTGCTCGGCGCGCTCGGCGTGGGGACGCTCTCGGCGGGGATGATGTCACTGTCCATGGCGCTCGAGATGGCGCTGCCGATGGCGGCGTGGATGCACTACCGCGGCCATTCCCCGCGGCTGAACCTGGAAATGGTCGGTGCGATGCTGCTTCCGACGGCGGTCCTGATGCCGCTGATCTCGACGGGCGCCATCAGTGGCATGGCCGCGATGGGGCTCGAGCACACGGGGATGCTGGCAGCCATGCTGGCCGCGATGCTGTTCCGTCTCGACGCGTACGCGGGTGCCGGCCACGGCGGTGGTCACCACGCGGTCAGTTTGGAGCGATCTCGGGCTGCTGCGTCGACTCGCGCGTGACGCCGATCGACGCGGCCACGATCATCACCCCGGCCAGCGCCTCCCAGGCCGTCAACGACTGGCTGAGCAGCAGCCAGCCCACCACCGCAGCCACCACCGGCTCAAAGCACGCGAGTACGCCGTACACTCGGGCGGGCATGCGACGCAGAGCGGCCAGCTCCAGGGTGTACGGCAGCGCGGTCGAGAACACCGACACCGCCACGGCCAGCACGACCAGCGACGGGTCGCTCAGAGCTTCGATGCCGCGAACGGCTCCGAAGGGCACCAGGAGCAACGCCGCCAGGACAGGCTGACCGCCAGGCCCTGGGTGCCCGGCCAGCGGCTACCCACGCGCTTGGCCACCAGGATATATACCGCCCACGCTGCGGCCGAGAGCATGGCATAGCCGAGTCCGGTCGCGGTTATCGCGCTCCCCCCGGGCGCGCGCGCGAACACTGCGATCCCCGCCGCCGCCATCCCCACCCACAGCAGATCGAGCCGGCGCCGGGATGCGGCCACCGCGACGCCCAGCGGGCCCAGGAACTCGACTGACACCGCGATGCCCAGCGGCAGCCGGTCGACCGCCTGGTAGAAGGCGCTGTTCATACCCGCAAGCAGCCCGCCGAGGACGACGAGGAGCCCGAGATCGCTGCGTGAGCGACCGCGCAGGACGGGCCGTCCAATGACGAGCAGGCAGGCGGCGCCCAGCGCGGTGCGCAGAAACACCGAGCCTTCGACCGTGGTCCTCCCGAACATGTGCGTGGCGCCGACCGCCCCCAGCTGGAAGGACACGATCGCCCCCATCAACAGTGCAGGCGCCGGCACCGCGTCCAGGCGACGGCCTCGGACGACTGATCCACGACCGCAGTCAATGCTGGAACTCACCGGCCTCCGAACGACGAGGTTGCTCGCGTAGCGTTGCGGAACCTCGTCCGGTGACGCCAGGAGAAGTGGGCCGTGAAGGGATCGAACCTTCGACCTTGGGATTAAGAGTCCCCTGCTCTGCCAGCTGAGCTAACGGCCCCAGGACGCGGCAGTTTACCAACGGCCACGCGCCCTCTGCGACGCGCCCCACGGCGTGGACTGTAGGCTCCCGCCGGCTGTGAGACCCGAATCCGAAGCCTTTTTCACCGACCTCCTCGAGGCACCCGGGCCGTCCGGCGACGAGCGTGCCGCTGCCCGCGCGTGGCGCGACTACGCCGCGGGCTTTGCCGAGGTCCGGTTCGACGCCCTCGGCTCGGGCTTCGCCGAGACCAACCCCGGCGGATCGCCCTCCGTGGCCGTGTTCGGGCACATCGACGAGATCGCGCTGGTGGTCGTGCACGTTGACGATCAGGGCTACGTGTGGTTCCAGCCCGTGGGCGGCTGGACGCCGACGGTGCTGGTCGCACAGCGGGTCCGCATCCTCACCCAATCCGGGCCGGTGGTGGGCGTGGTCGGCCAGAAGCCCCCGCACCTGACCGACGCCGAGGAGCGGGCCAAGGCGCCGAAGATCCAGAACCTGTGGGTCGACATCGGCGCCGCCGACGGCGACGAGGCCCGCTCCCGCGTGCGGGTGGGCGACCTGGCCGTGCTGGAGCAGCCGGTGCTGCGGCTGGCCGGACAGCGACTGGCCAGCCGGGCGGTCGACAACCGGGCCGGCGCCGTTGTGGCAGCCGAGGCGGTGCGTCTGTACGCCGAGCGCGGCGGGACCGCGCGGCTGGTCGGCGTTGCCACAGTCCAGGAGGAGACCAGCCTCGGCGGCGCGCACACGACCGCGTTCGGGTTGGCGCCGGACGCCGCGATCGTGGTCGACGTAACGCACTGCTCGGACTACTCGGGGGTCGAGAAGACCCGGCTGGGGGACATCCGGCTGGGCCGCGGGCCGGTCGTCAACCGCGGTGCGGGCATCCATGCCACGATGGCCGACCTGGCCGTGAAGACGGCCACAGCCGAGGGCATCCCGTTCCAGCTCGAGGCCACCTCGGGGCGCACGGGCACCGACGCCGACGCCGTGTCGCTGGTCCGCGCAGGCATCCCGTCGTGCGTGATCAGCGTGCCCAACCGATACATGCACTCCCCCAACGAGGTCGTCGACCTGGACGACCTGGAGGCCACGGCAGTGCTGGTGGCAGCGGTGGCGCGTGCGCTGGACAACGTGCCCGACCTCGCCTGAGCGACCCGCGTGGGCGTACGATTCACGCCATGCCCCGCTTGGTCCTGGTCGCATTGGTCGTGGCGGCCCTCAGCCTGCTCGGCGCCATCCTCGCATACGGCCTGCACAAGAGCTCGTCGCTGAAGAACCCGCAGCAGACGTTCAGCGGGCTGGCGCCGAAGAGCATGCGCGGACCGGCACCCCAGTTCTCCGGGCCCACCATCACCGGCGGCCACGTGTCGCTGGCGCAGTTCCACGGCCGGCCGCTGATCGTCACCTTCTTCGCCAGCTGGTGCCCGCCGTGCAAGCAGGACGCACCGCGCATCGCGGCCCTGGCCCGCAAGTACGGGTCGCGGATCCAGATCGTCGGCATCGACGGAGGCGACACCAAGACGGGCGCCCACAAGTTCCTGGCCCACTACGGCTGGCGGTTCCCCATCCTGTGGGACCCCGACAACAACCAGTACGTCCCGTTCGGCGTGGCAGCGCAGCCGACCACGTTTGTGATCGACAGCCAGGGCAAGCTGGTCGAGCGGTTCCTCGGCCCGATCGATACCGCGGTCGCCCAGCGCGTGATCAGCCGGCTGCTGGCCACGTGACGGGCTCGCCGACCGACCTCAGCGTCGCCTTCGCGGCGGGCGTGACGGGATTCGCGTCGCCCTGCATCCTGCCCCTGATCCCCGGCTACCTGAGCTTCATCGGAGGGTCCGAGGCGGTGGCCGGGACAATCGACCGCCGCACCACCGCCGTCGTCACCTGCGCGTTCGTGCTCGGATTCGGCGCGGTGTTCACGCTTGCCGGCGCCGGCGTGGGGATGGCCGGCGCCCAGTTCCTCGACCACCGGCGCGCGCTGGAGGTGGCGGGCGGGGTGCTGGTGGTCGCGATGGGGCTGATCATGCTGCTGCCGCGGGTGCCGCTGTTCGAGCGCGAGCTGCGGCTGCCGATGGGCGCCCGCCCCAACGGGCCGGCCGGCGCCGCCGCCACCGGAGCGGCCTTCGCGATCGGCTGGTCGCCCTGTCTGACCCCCACCCTGGCGTCCATCCTGGCCATCGCGGGCACCGCCGGCAGGGCAGGCGAGGGGGCCGCGCTGCTGGCCGCCTATTCGCTCGGGCTGGGCCTGCCGTTCATCATCGCCGGCCTGTTTCTGGGCGCGTTCCTGGACACGGTGCGGCCGCTTCGCCGGCACCTGGGCACGATCAGCCGGGTGGCCGGCGTGCTGCTGGTGATGACCGGCCTGCTGCTGGCCAGCGGCCAGCTGACGCAGATCACCGCCCGGCTCAACCAGTAGTCTGCGCCGCCAATGACGACGGTCGTCTCGGTGGTCGGAAACCGGCCGCAGTTCATCAAGGCTGCGCCGCTGACCCGAGTGCTCGACCGCGACGTGCGGCACGTCCTGGTGCACACCGGCCAGCACTACGACCAGGAGCTGTCGCAGGTGTTCTTCGACGAGCTCGAGCTGCGCTCGCCCGACCACCAGATCGACAGCGGCCCGGGCACGCACGCCGCCCAGGTCGCCAACATGATGGCCGGTCTCGACCCGGTGCTGCGGGCCGAGGCTCCCGACCTGGTGCTGGTCTACGGCGACACCAACTCGACCCTCGCGGGCGCCCTGGTGGCCGCCAAGGAACGCCTTCGGCTGGGGCACGTGGAGTCCGGGCTGCGCTCCTTCGACCGGGCCATGCCCGAGGAGGTGAACCGGGTGGTGGCGGACGTGGTGTCGGATCTGCGCTTCTGCCCCAGCCAGATCGCGGTCGACAACCTGGCCGCCGAGGGCATCACCGGCGGCGTGCACATGGTGGGCGACGTGATGGTCGACGTCGCGCATCGGTTCGGGCCGATCGCGCGCGAGCGTTCCGGCGCCCTCGGCCGCCTTGGCCTGGAGCCGGGCGGATACGCGCTGGTCACGGTGCACCGGCAGTCGAACACCGCGCCCGAGGCTATGCCGGCGCTGGTCGGCGTGCTGGAGGCGATCGGCATGCGGGCGGTGTTCCCCCTGCATCCGCGCACCCGGGAAGCGCTCGACTCGGCCGGGCTGCGCGGCCGGGCGGCGGCCGCCGCGACGCTCGAACCGCCGCTGGGCTATCTCGACTTCACCGCCCTGCTGTCCCGCGCGGCGGTCGTCCTGACCGACTCCGGCGGCGTGCAGAAGGAGGCGTACCTGCACTCCGTGCCGTGCCTCACCCTGCGCGACACCAGCGAGTGGGTGGAGACGGTGCAGCTGGGCTGGAACCGCCTGATGGGCGGCCTCGACGCGGCCGCGGTGGCCGCGGGAATGGCGTCACTCGAGCGGCCTGCCGAGCATCCCGAGCTGTACGGCGACGGCCACGCGGCCGAGCGGATCGCCGCTGTGATCGGAGCTTCGGTCTCGCAAGGGTGAGTACCATTGGCGACCGCATGAGTACGGATATCGCGATCGTCGGCGCGGGCTACGTCGGCCTCCCGCTCGCGTCGGCGTTCGGACGAGCCGGCCGGCGGGTGGTGTGCGTGGAGGCGAACGAGCGCCGGGTGGAGGCGATCAACGCCGGCCGCAGCTACGTGGAGGACGTGCCCGAGGCGGAGGTCTCCGAGCTGGTCGACTCGGGTGCGTTGCGTGCCACATCGGACTACGCCGCCTGCGCGGAGGCCACGGCCATCCTGATCTGCCTGCCCACTCCGCTGTCGGGCAACCGCGAGCCGGATCTGGCCATCCTGCGCGGGGCCACCGCCGAGATCGCCGGCCACCTGCAGAAGGGACAGCTGGTGGTGCTGGAGTCCACCACCTATCCCGGCACCACCCGCGAGGTGCTGTTGCCGATCCTGGAGACGAGCGGCCTGCGCGGCGGCTCCGAGTTCCACCTGGCCATGTCGCCGGAGCGCATCGATCCCGGCCGCACCGACCACACGGTGCGCACGACGCCGAAGATCGTGGGCGGGCTGACGCCGGCCTGCACCGAGGCCGCCCTCCAGCTGTACGCCGCCTGCGTGGACACGCTGGTACCGGTCAGCTCGTGCGACGCGGCGGAGCTGACCAAGCTGCTCGAGAACATCTTCCGCTCGGTCAACATCGCGCTGGTCAACGAGCTGGCCATGCTGTGCGACCGGATGGGCCTCAACGTGTGGGAGGTGGTGGACGCGGCGGCCACCAAGCCGTACGGCTTCATGCCGTTCCGGCCCGGGCCCGGGCTGGGCGGGCACTGCCTGCCGATCGACCCCTTCTACCTGGCCTGGAAGGCCCGTGAGTACGACTTCCCGACCGAGTTCATCGAGCTGGCCGGGAAGGTCAACACCCACATGCCGTACTACTGCGCGGAGCGGGTGGCGCGGGCGCTCAACGGGCAG
>JBQCGJ010000024.1:0-6289 GCA_051955775.1 Gaiellales bacterium
GGCGCGGGAGGACGGTGCGGCCCGTGCCGACAAACCAGATCGAGTCGACCGTCGAGCCCTGCCGCCAGGCCAGCAGGCAGGCGCTGAGGTTCTTGCGCTGCATGCAGTAGTAGACCGACCCGGGGGACGCCCCCACGGGCAGTGGCATTCGGACGCTCTTCGTGTGCGGTGGCGTCATGGCGACCTCCATGCGGTAGACCCGCTTGGCGTCGGCCATCGACCTGAACATGTTCACCGACACCTCGACGGCCACCTTCGGCCCGTTGAGCTGAAAGACGGAATGGCCGGCGGCCAGCCAGGTGCGGCGGATCAGCGAATCGAACGCCGGCTTGCCAGGCGTCCCGGGGTCTGCCAGGTCGTCTTTGAGAGGCTCCGTCGCAATCTTCACCAGATGCGCCTTTGCGACCGTGCGCGGGAGCATCAGCTTCACCAGCGCAGCCGGCTTCAGGGGAGGCGCGGTGGGGTGGGAGGGAGCGTCACCGGATGCTGCGGATCCACAGGCGGCGAGCGGCATCACGGCCAGGCCGGCGAGGGCGAGCAGGGCAGGGGTTCGAGTCAGGCGCATGAGGTGAGAACTCGGAGGATCGGGGTGCCGGGCGGATCCCCCAGAAGAGCGATCCGCCTACCCATCCGCACGGGACGACGCGCCGCTCCCCACGGCGCGCCGTGCCCGTTCCCCCCTACAGCTCCGAAATCTGACTGGCGAGCAGCCGCCAGGCCTGCTCGCGGCGCACCCAGATGTCGGTGATCACCTGATGCGGGTGGCGGTACGACACGAGCGCCGTGTCCTCCGCCATGGTGACCACCGGCTCGGCGCCGGAATGCTCGGCGATGGCGTCAGCCAGCTCCGCCGCAACGTCATATTCGAGTGCCATTGTCATTGCCCGACCCCCTGAAAAATCTGCGAGTGACCCCGTCGTACCGGAGAATCCGTGCACGACCCTCGCTCTGATTATCGGCAGCGGTCAACCAGATGAAATAGCACAAAGGAGGAATTGCAAATACTTTACAAAATGCCGGATGCCAGTCAGTCCAGGTATGCGACGTAGTCCGCGGCCCCCCGGCGCTCGGGCGGCGCCACCTCGCGCACCAGCGGCCCAAGGTGCAGGAGCCCGAGCACGCGCTCGTCGTCCTCGAGGCCAACAGCCCTGCGGCCGGCGTCTGTGCGCAGCACCGCGGGGGTGCGCCAGTACCCGGCGAGCCCGCGCGCGTGGGCGCCGATCAGCACGATGTAGCAGGCGCAGGCCGCCGCGCACAGATCCTCCTGGTCGGCCACGGCGTCGCCGGTCTGACGCACGCTGGCCACGATCAGCGTGGGCGCCCGCTCGAGTTTGACGCCCCCGTCATCGGTGGCGGCCTTCAGGGCGGACAGAGCTTGCGGGCCGATCACCCGGAACCGCCACGGCTCCGTCAGGTGGTGGTTGGGCGCCCACCTGGCCAGCTCGAATAACTCGTCCAAGGTGTCCCGCGCCACGGGCTCGCGACCGAACACCTTGTGCGAACGCCGCGTGCGCACGACGTCGTCCAGCGAGAGTGGGGGGCGGGGATCCTCGGACACGGGCCGGGATCCTAGATTGGCGACGCCGGGCGGGCCTCCGGAAGGAGAAACCGCGGTGCCGGTACACTGAGGGCACATGCTCGGATGGCTTCCCAACCTGCTCACGGGAGCCAGGCTGGTGGCCGTGGTTCCGTTCGTTGTGCTGCTGGCAGGCGCCGATAATGGACAGAGCACCGCCGCGGCGGTGATCTTCATCGCTGCCAGCGTGACCGACTATCTGGACGGGTATCTGGCCCGCCACACTCACCACATCACGCGATTCGGCCAGATCGTCGATCCGCTGGCCGACAGGCTGCTGATCGACCTGTGCGTGATCCTCTTGGTGTACGAGGCCCGGCTGGCCTGGTGGCTGGCGGCGCCGCTGCTGCTGCGCGATGCGTGGCTGGCGCTCGTGTTCGAGCGCCGTCACGTCGCCACCGACATCAAGGTGACGATGACCGGCAAGGTGGCCACGGCGCTGATCATGGTGTCGCTGGCGCTGATGATGCTGACGCCCAGCCGCGGCCCCGAGGTGATGTTCGCATTCGGCCTGGCCACGTCGCTGGTGGCCGGCGTCCAGTACATGACCCGCGCGCAGGGAGGGCTCACATCAAAGCCGTCGTGATGGCAGGGGGAGAGGGGACGCGGCTGCGGCCGCTGACGTCGAATCAGCCGAAGCCGATGGTCTCCATCGCTGGCAAGCCGTGCATGGAGCACATCATCGATCTGCTGCGGCGGCACGACATGACTGACATCGTGATCACCGTGGCGTACCTGCCGCAGGTCATCCGCGGCTACTTCGGCGACGGCGAGTGGCTCGGCGTCAGCGTCCACTACTCGGTCGAGGAGACGCCGCTGGGCACCGCTGGCAGCGTCAAGAACGCCGAGGAGCTGCTGCTGGACGACACCTTCCTGGTCATCTCCGGCGACGCTCTGTGCGACTTCGACCTGGGCGCGCTGATCGAGCGGCACCGCGAAACCGGCGCGGCGGCGACCATTGCCCTGAAGTCCGTCGACAATCCGCTCGAGTTCGGCGTGGTGATCGTGGACGAGGACGGCCGGGTGGAGCGGTTCCTGGAGAAGCCGTCGTGGGGCCAGGTGTTCTCCGACACCATCAATACGGGCGTCTACATCCTCGAGCCCTCGGTGCTGAAGGCGATCCCCGAGGGCGCCCAGTACGACTTCTCCAAGCAGCTGTTCCCGGACCTGCTGGAGCGGGGCAAGCCGATCTACGGCATCGCGGTGGAGGGCTACTGGCAGGACATCGGGAACCTCGACCAGTACCGGCAGGCCAACTTCGACGCGCTCGAGGGCCGCGTCGAGCTGGAGCTGTCGGGCGTCCGGCTGCGCTCCAACGTGTTCCTGGGCGACGGCGTGCAGTTGTCCGACCTCGGCCAGGTCGAGGGGCCGGTGTACATCGGCAACTACTGCAAGATCGACCCCGGGGCCACGGTCGGGCCGGAGGCCCTGCTGGGCGCCAACGTGGTGGTCAAGGACGGCGCCACCATCACCCGCAGCGTGCTCGACGCCGGTGCGTACATCGGCCGCAGCGCCCGCATCGAAGGCGCCATCCTGGGCAAGCGGGTGGACGTACGCGCCCACGCCGTGCTGCACGACGGGGTGACGGTGGGCGATGAGTGCTCGATCGGCGCCGAGTCGGTGCTGGCGCCGGGCGTCAAGGTGTACCCGTTCAAGACGATCGAGGCGGGCGCCGCCATCCACTCCAACCTGATCTGGGAGTCGCGGGGCATCACGACGCTGTTCGCACGCGAGGGCGTCAGCGGGCTGGTCAACGTCGACGTCACACCGGACGTGGCCGCCAAGCTCGGCATGGCCTTCGGCACCGTGCTGCCCAAGGGCGCGCGGGTGGTCACCAGCCGCGACGCACACCCGGCCTCGCGCATGGTCAAGCGCGCCCTCATCTCGGGGCTGACCGCCGCCGGCGCCATGGTGTCCGACCTGCGGGTCACGCTGCCCGCCGTCAACCGGCACGAGATGAAGACCGACGAGCAGGCGCGGGGCGTGCACGTGAGGCTGAGCGGGGGAGACACCGACATGGTGCAGCTCCAGTTCTTCGAGCCGCCGGGCATTCTGGCCGGTGACGACACGGTGAAGGCGATCGAGCGCATCTATTCGCGGCAGGAGTTCCGCCGCGCCCCGACCGCCGAGATCGGGTCGATCGCGTATCCCACCCGCGCCACCGAGGCCTACGTGCAGGAGCTCCTGTCGGCACTCGATCGCGAGGCCATCGGCCAGGCCGGGCTGCGGCTGGCCCTGGACTACAGCTACTCCCCGGCGTCGCTTGTCATGCCCGGCATGATCGGCGAGCTGGGCGTCGAGATGGTGGCCCTCAACGCGTTCGTGGACGCCAGTCCGACCACCCGGGCGGCCGACCCGGAGCGGGCCCTGCGCGACACGGCGCAGCTGGTGGTGGCGATGGGCGCCGACATGGGGATCGTGATGGACAACGCGGCCGAGCGGATCTGGCTGATCGACGAGCACGGCGAGGCGATCGATGCCGAGACCACGCTTCTCCTGCTGCTTCGCGAGCTGGCCGCCGCCACCGATCACGGCTCCCTGCTGGTGCCGATCACCGAGACGGGTCTGGTGGAGCGCGTGACCGGTGACGCCGCCGACCGCGTGCAGCGCACCAAGGCATCGCTGCAGGGTCTGCTGGCGGCCGCTGCGGACGGCGACGCGGTGTTCGCCGGAGCGTCCGGCGGCGGGTACGTGTTCCCCGAGTTCCTGCCCGCCTATGACGCTGTGATGTCGATCGGCAAGGTGCTCGAGGTCGTCACCAGGTCCGGGCGCTCGCTGGGCGCCCTGGTGGCGGATCTGCCCCGCTCGACCCTGATCCGGCGCTCCGTGGACTGCCCATGGTCGCTGAAGGGCGTGGCCATGCGGCGTCTGATCGAGACGGTCAAGGGGATGCAGGTCGACAACCTCGACGGCATCAAGGTGTTCGAGGACGAGGGCTGGGTGCAGGTGATCCCGGATCCCGACGAGCCGGTGTTCCACATCTGGGCCGAGGGCGAGGACGAGGAGGAGTCCGAGCGTCTGGAGCGGAAATACCGGGAGATGCTGGAGGAGATCGTCTCGTCCGAGCCCGCAGCGGCACCAACCCTCAACTAGAGCTTGAGGATGGTCTCCAACCCGGCTACACTCTCACTGGAGTAACCCCCGCACCCTGGAAGGTTCCGGCATGGATGTTCTGCCCGACTTCACAACTCTGACAGACGACGATCTGAGGCAGCTGATCGATCAGTTCGTGCGCGAGGAGGAGGAGGTCTCGTATCGCCGCCGGCTGCTGCACGGCAAGATCGACATCCTGCGCGCGGAGCTGGTGGACCGCGTCAAGCGCCGCCAGGGGCAGGAATCGTCGATCTCGGAGGTCGACATCGACCGGCTGACGGAGATCCTCGCCCACAAAGGGCCGCCGCCCGACCTCACGGGCGGCCTCGACCAGCCCGACGGGGACTGACCCTGCGTGTACTGCTCGGAGTGCGGACACCACAATCGTGAGGGTGCCCGTTTCTGCGGGCGCTGCGGCGCGAGCCTGCTGGAAACGGACCCGGGCGAGCCCACCGAGGCCTTCGCGGTGGTCGAGGAGCGCGCCGACGAGCCGCCGGAGGGGTCGATGCTCGTTATCCGGCTGGGCGGCGGGCGCTCGGGCGAGTCGTTTCCGATCAACCGCGAGACGATGACGATCGGCAGAGCGCCCAGCTCGGACGTGTTTCTGGACGACATCACGGTGTCTCGCGAGCACGCCCGGCTCGAGCGCACGCAGAACGGTCTTGTGCTGACCGACCAGGGCAGCCTGAACGGCACCTACGTGAACCGCGAGCGGATCGAATCGACCCAGCTGGCCGACGGCGACGAGCTGCAGATCGGCAAGTACCGGCTGGCCTACATCGAGCGAGCCTGACCGCCATGTCCGCCGATCCCGCCCAAACGCAGGCGTCGAAGCTGACCATCGGCACCGTCTGCAAGATGCTGTCCGAGGAGTTCGGCGACATCTCGATCTCGAAGATCCGGTTCCTGGAGGACCAGAAGCTGATCACGCCGCGCCGCACCCCGGGCGGCTACCGGTTGTACTCCGAGGACGACGTCGAGCAGTTGCGGACGATCCTGCGCATGCAGCGCGACGAGTTCCTGCCGCTGCGGGTGATCCGTCAGGTGATCGCGCAGGGGGCGAAGGGCACCCGGCGGCCGCGTCTGGTCAATCCGGACGAGCGGCTGTCCCGGGAGCAGCTGCTGGCCGAGACCGACGCCGACAGCGATTTCGTCCGGGAGCTGCACGAGTACGGGCTGCTGGAGGTGCGCGACCGCTCCGACGACCACCCGTACACACGGGGCGACACCGAGATCGTGATGCTGTGCCAGCGGCTGGCCCGCTACGGGGTGGCCGCCCGAAACCTGCGCGCGTTCCGCTCAGCAGTGGGCCGTGAGGCCGGCCTGCTGGAGCAGATCCTGGCGCCGTCCCTGCGCTCGGCCAATCCGGAGCGCCGCGAGGCCGGGCTGCGCGAGATGGAGACGCTGGCCGACCTCACCAGCCAGCTCGCCCACCTCCTGCTGGTCCGCGACCTTCGAGAACTCGTCCGTTAAGCACCCGGTGCCAGGCACCAGTGGGCGGCGCATTTGCGTCCAGACCCTCGTGGAGATGGAGCAGTGTAGGTGCCAGATACCGTCGACCGGCTGTGACGATGGTGACCGTCACAGCCGACCACCGGAACCTGGCACCCGGCCGTGGTT
>JBQCGJ010000025.1:0-5370 GCA_051955775.1 Gaiellales bacterium
TCGCGCGTGCGCATCGGCGCCTCCTCATGCGCCACCACGCCGCCGGCCGCAAGCTGCTCGACGATCCGCGAGTCGCTGTTGAAGGTCTCCGCCCAGCTTCGTCCCAGCAGCTCGTCACGGCTCCAGCCGGTCAGCTCGCACATGCACTCGTTGCAGAACGTGATCCGCCCCTGCACGTCCGTGGTCACGGCGACCAGCTGGACATTCTCCAGCAGCTGCCGCAATCGCCGCTCCGAGGCGCCGACCTCCTGGATCTGTGCCCGCAGCTCGGCCTGCAGGCGCTCGTTCTGGATGGCCAGGGCGGCGGCCCCACACACAGCGTCGACGAGCCCCGCGTCCTCCAGCAGCGTGGGGTCGTGCACGATCGCCGCCACCACCACGCCCTCGCGCCGCACGGGACGCACCGAGCGGCCCGCACCGGGCGGCGGGAGGCTGAACGGCTCCCCCGCCACGTCCACGTACTCCTCGCCGCCGGAGCGCCGGTAGGCCAGCTCCAGCGTGGGGTCGTTGAGCGCCTCGCGCAGGGCATCCCGCACGCCGCCCGCGGCCGGCCGGTCGCGCAGCCGCTCCATCAGGATGCCGATCGCGCTGGAGCGATCGAGCCGCGTGCGCAGGATCCCGAACAGGTACCCGATGGGGATACCGGTGAAGGCAACGGCGAAGGCGAAGAACGCGAAATCCGAGACGTCGCTCCACACCACTGCGACCAGGATCGAGAGCAGCAGCACACCGGCCGCCACGGCGCCCGTGGCGTACAGAGGGGTCAGCACGCGCCGGGCCACCGGCGTCGCCGTCCGCCATCGCCGCCACAGCTCGATCATCACCGCGGCGATCAGCGGCACGGCCACCACCGTGGCCACCAGCTCGGTCGCCACCACCACCCGGTGCTGGTGTGAGATCAGCAGCAGGTTGGACGCCGACGAATGGCTCATGCCGGCGACGTCGTCGCGCGGCTGCGCGAACGGCAGCGTCAGCAGGGACAGCCCAACCGTGTCGAGGTAGGCGATCCACACCAGGATCCGCGAGCGCCTGTCCAGGGTGCCGCTCGGATACGCCAGCAGAAGATGGGTGAGCAGTCCCGGCCACAGGTTCGACAGCACGAGCCCGAGCGTGAAGACGGCGTCCGTGCGGGAGTCGGTCAGCGCCTGCGCGATCCAGGCGAACCCGATCGCAACCATCAGCGGGCCGGTGCGGTTGCCCGGCCGCCGCCGCCACGCGATCAGCCCTGCGATCGTGAACGCCCACGCAACGGTCAGCCCGAACACCAGGTAGCTGGCGCTGTTCGAGCGCACGTGCGTGGTGGCCTCGATCTCGATCGCCCACGCGGTGGCCAGCGCCATGGCAGCCGCCACGGCCGCCCGCACCGCCCGCTGGCTCATTGCAGCATCGCCTCCAGCGCCATGCCCGACAGCTCCGCCTTGGGGATGAATCCGCGTGCGCCGCAGCGTTCCACGAGCGACCCGAAGTCGCTGCCGTCGCGGCTCGAGATCAGCACCACCTGCGCGGTCACACCGGTCTCTTTCAGACGCGCGGTGACGGCGAAGCCGTCCATGTCGGGAAGCTGGACGTCCACCAGGGCCACGTCCGGGCCGAGTCGCGCCACCTCGTCGATCGCCGACTCTCCGTCCGCCGCCTCCCCCACGACGTCGAATCCCTCCGCCTCGAGCACGGTGCGAGCCTGGGCGCGGAACCCCGCGTGGTCGTCGACGATCACGACGGTTGGGCCCTTGGACATGGGCTCATCGTCGCATACGCGCCGCATTCCCGGCGATACGGCTAGCCACACCCTTCCCGGGGTGCGGTTAGCCGCACAACCAGGGCCGGGACGGCCACCCGAAGCTCTCGAGGCAGTCCCACCGCCGCACCGCCGATCTCAGGCGAGCCTTCGATGGTCAACGCGAGGCCAGACGTCTCGCACGATCCGAAGGAGTCCGTTACCGATGTCTTCCACTAACGCAAAGCCCGCAGGTCTGGCGGCCCGGGTCGGCGGATGGAGTGCTCGGCACGCGAAGACCGTGCTCGCCGGCTGGATCGCCTTCGTCGTGGTGGCGTTCATGGTCGGCAATGCCGTCGGCGCCAAGAAGCTGACCAAGGCCGACCAGTTCAACGGCTCGTCCGGCCGCGCCGAGAAGACGCTCGAGCAGAGCTTCCCGACGCCGGCGCACGAGTCGGTGCTGATCCACAGCGCCTCGCTCCACACCTCCGATCCGGCATTCCGGGCGACCATTCAGGACACGCGCCGGCGGCTGGCGGCGATCCCGGTGGTGACCAACCTCAAGGCGGCGACCGATCCGCACAGCGCGGGACTGGTGTCGGCCGACAAGCACTCGGCCATGGTGCAGTTCGACATCACCGGCAAGTTCGACACCGCCCAGAACCGGATCAAGCCGGTCGAGAACGCGGTTGCGGCTGCCGGCCGCGCGCACCCCGGCTTCCGCGTCGAGGAGTTCGGCGACGCATCCGTGGGCGCGCAGATCAACACCTGGATCCAGAACGACCTTCACAAGGCGGAGACGCTGTCCCTGCCTGTGACCCTGGGCATTCTGATCATCGCCTTCGGCGCACTCGTGGCCGCCGGCGTGCCGGTGCTGCTCGCCATCTCGGCGGTGTTCGCCACCCTGGGCCTGGTCGCGTTGCCCAGCCACATCTTCCCGATCGACGACAACACGTCCATCGTGATCACGCTGATCGGCATGGCCGTGGGCGTGGACTACTCGCTGTTCTACCTCAAGCGGGAGCGGGAGGAGCGGCACGCCGGACGCGACGCCGTGTCCGCGGTGGAGGTCGCCTCGGCCACCTCCGGGAAGGCCATCCTGGTGTCCGGCCTGACCGTCATGGTGGCCATGGCGGGGCAGTTCCTGACCGGCGACAAGGGCTCGTCCTCGTTCGCGGTGGGCACCATCATGGTTGTCGCCGTGGCCATGATCGGGTCGCTCACCGCGCTGCCCGCGTTGCTCTCGCTGCTCGGCCGGCACGTCGACAAGGGCCGCATCCGCATCCCCGGCCTGCGCCGCAAGCGCGCCTACTCGTCCGAGTCCCGTGTGTGGTCGGCGCTGCTCGATCGCGTGCTCGCACGGCCGGCCATCTCGGCCGCCCTGGCCGTGGCCGTGCTGCTGGCCATCGCCTCCCCGGCGCTGCACTTCAGCGTCCACAACACCGGTACCACCGACCTGCCTCCCAGCCTGCCCGGCTACAGCGTGCTCAAGCACATGGAGCAGGCCTTCCCGAACAGCGAGGCGCCCGCCACCGTCGTCATCCAGGCGCCGGACACGCGGACGCCCGCCGTCCAGTCGGCCGTCCACCGGCTGCAGACGGAGGCTCTGGCCTCACACCAGGTGACGCAGCCGATCGACGTCACCACCAACCGCGAGCACACCGTCACCGTGGTCAACATGCCGCTGGTCGGAAACGGCAGCAACCAGGCGTCGAACGACGCGCTGACCGCGCTGCGTGACCGGATCGTTCCGGCCACCGTCGGCAGCGTGCCCGGCGTGAACGCCAACATCACCGGCGAGACCGCGATCGACCGCGACCAGATGAGCATGCTGAAGCGCAACACGCCGCTGGTGTTCGGGTTCGTGCTGTCGCTGGCGTTCCTGCTCCTGCTGGCCACGTTCCGCTCGATCGTGATCCCGATCAAGGCGATCGTGCTGAACCTGCTGTCGGTGGCGGCGGCCTACGGCGTCCTGGTGTTCGTGTTCCAGGACGGCCACGGGGCCTCCCTGCTCGGCTTCACCAAGACCGGCGGCGTGGCGCCGTGGCTGCCGCTGTTCCTGTTCGTGATCCTGTTCGGGCTGTCCATGGACTACCACGTGTTCATCCTCAGCCGGATCAAGGAGCTGCGGGACGCCGGGATGTCCACCAACCAGGCGATCGACCGCGGGATCAAGACCACCGCGGGCGTCGTCACCAGCGCCGCCATGGTGATGGTGGGGGTGTTCTCGATCTTCGTCACCCTCAGCCTGGTCGATTTCAAGGAGTTCGGAATCGGCCTGGCCTCGGCGATCCTGATCGACGCCACGATCATCCGCGGCGTCCTGCTGCCGGCCAGCATGTCGCTGCTCGGCGACTGGAACTGGTACCTGCCACGGCGCCTGCGGTGGCTGCCAAAGCTCGGACACGGGGCCGCCCACACCCCGCTGCCCGAGGCCTCCGGCGACTGACTTCCGGCCGCGAGGCGACGCGCACGGCCCATCCCCTGCCTCCGGGGGTGGGCCGTTCGCATGTCTCCGACCGTCAGGCTACGCCGAGGTACGCCAGCACGGCACGCACCCGCCGGTGATCCTCGGCCGTGGCGGTCAGGCCGAGCTTGGCGAAGATGTTGGTGACGTGCTTCTCGACGGCCCGCTCGGTCACCACCAGCCGCTCGGCGATGCCCTGGTTCGAAAGGCCCTCCGCCATCAGCTGGAGCACCTCGCGCTCGCGCGCGGTCAGCTCGTCCAGCGGATCACCCGAGCGGCGGCGGCCGACCAGTTGCGACACCACGGCCGGGTCGAGCGCCGACCCTCCGGCGGCCACCCGCGTTACCGCCTCGGTGAACTCGTGGACGTCTGCCACCCGATCCTTGAGCAGGTACCCGGTGCCCTCGGTGCGCTCCGACAGGAGCGCGGTGGCGTACTCCGGCTCGACGTACTGCGACAGCACCAGCACGCCCACGGACGGGTACCGCTCGCGGATCCGGCGTGCCGCCTGTAGTCCCTCGTCGGTGTGGGTTGGCGGCATGCGGATGTCCACGATGGCCACGTCCGGCCGGGCGAAGCCGACCCGGCGCACCAGGTCCTCACCGTTGTCGACCTGTCCCGCCACCTCGAACCCCGCGCCCTCCAGGAGCTGCGCGATGCCCTCGCGCAGCAGCACCGAGTCCTCCGCCAGCACCACGCGCACGGGCCGCTTCCCGCCGGCTGCTCCCGGGCCGGCCGCCCCGCCCTCCACCACCAGCTCGAACACGCGCAGGGCGCGCTCGAAGTCCTTCAGCGCGCGCTCGCCGAGGTCACGCAGCTCGACTCCCTCGGGCAGCTCGTCCATGACCAGCGCGCGGGTGGACTCCGATACCAGGATCTGATCGCCGCCGGCGCTCGCGCACAGCCGCGCGGCCAGGTGCACGCCCGTGCCGAGGTATTCCCGCTCGGCCCGCTTCGGCTCGCCGGTGTGGATGCCCATGCGGGTGCGCACGGACACCTCCCACGGCCACTCCTGCTGGTCCAGCAGGCGCTTCGCCTCGGCCGCCGCCGACACGCCGTCGCGGGCCCGCTGGAAGGCGATGAAGCAGCCGTCGCCCGCACTGTCGACCTCGTAGCCGCCGTGCCGCTCCGAGGCCTCGCGGAGCAGCCGCCGGTGAGCGGTCAGGAGCGACCCGTAATCGTCGCCGAG
>JBQCGJ010000026.1:0-5636 GCA_051955775.1 Gaiellales bacterium
CTCCCCGGCCAGGCCGCTGGTCGGCCAGGTCGTGTAGGCCAGCCTGCGCGCCTCGCGTTCGCTGTCCGCCAGAGCCACGTCCAGCTTGCCGTAGCACGGCTTGCCCGCGCCGCCCGAACCCTGGAACAGCGCCGCCGCGCCCGCGTCGGGCGACGTGTTGAAGTACCCGTCGCCGATCTTCGCGGCCAGCCGGATGGCGTGCTTGCCGAAGCCCGAGACCAGGATCGGCGGCGGCTGCTCCGGCAGGGTGAAGATGGTCGCCTGCTCCACGGTGTAGTGGCGCCCGGAGGCCGACTGCTCGCCGCCCCGCCCGCGCGGCCGGTTCACCGACACGCCCCCCTCCCGCATCTCCCGGCCACCCGCGTGCGCCGGCCAGCGGTCGCCCAGGATGTGCTCGTTCAGCGCCTCTCCCGTGCCCACCCCGAGGAAGAAACGTCCGGGCATCATGACGGCCGTGGTGGCCGCGGCCTGGGCGATCACCGCCGGGTGGATGCGCACCGTCGGGCAGGTCACCGCGGTCCCCACCTCGATGTGCTCGGTGGCGGCCGCGATGCCGCCCAGCGCCGTCCACACGAACGGGCTCTGTCCCTGCCGCCGCGTCCACGGGTGGAAGTGGTCGGAGATGGTCAGGAAGTCGAACCCGGCCTGCTCGGCGCGACGCGCCAGCGCGGGCATCCGCGAGGGCTCGATCTCCGCGCTGGACAGGTGGTAACCGATCTTCATCTCATCATCGGTGCGGGATGAGATCCCGTGCCTTCTGGCGGAATGCCTGCGCGATCATGCGCCGGCGGTGCGAGTCGCCGGTCACCGCCTTCGAGAAGTTCACGGCCTCCTCGAAGGTGATGTGCGGTGGCAGCGGCGGCACCTCGGGGTCGGCCAGGGCATCGATCACGACCGGCCGGTCCGCGCTCAGAGCGCGGTCCCAGGTATCCCCGATCTGGTCGTCCCGATCGACCCGCATGCCGAGCAGCCCCAGCGAGTTCGCCCACCCCGCGTAGTCGACGTCCGGGATGTCCTGGGAGGCGTTGAATCGCGGATCGCCCTGCATCACCCGCTGCTCCCATGTGACCTGGTTCAGGTCGTCGTTGTGCAGCACCAGGATGACCAGGCGCGGATCGCTCCAGCGCTTCCAGTACTTGGCGACCGTGATCATCTCGTTCATGCCGTTCATCTGGAAGGCGCCGTCGCCGACCATCGCGATCACGGGCCGATCTGGGTGCGTGAACTTCGCCGCGATCGCGTACGGCACGCCGCATCCCATGGTCGCCAGGTTGCCCGACAGCGACCCGTCCATACCCGCGCGCAGGCGCACGTCGCGGGCGTACCAGTTGGCGGCAGACCCTGAGTCCGACGACAGGATGGCGCCGTCGGGCAGGCGGGACGACAGCTCCCAGAAGTAGCGTTGCGGGTTCACCGGGTCGGCGGACTCGTGCGCACGCTGCTCCATCAGCTCCCACCACTCGGCGACGTTGCTCTCGATCTGCTTGCGCCACGCGCGGTCCTGCTTTTCCTCGAGCAGCGGGATCAGCTGGCGCAGCGTCGCCCGGCTGTCCCCGATCAGCTGGACGTCCATCGGGTAGCGGATGCCGATCATGCGGCCGTCGAGATCGATCTGGACGCCGCGCGCCGAGCCCGGCTCGGGCAGGAACTCCGAGTAGGGGAACGACGAGCCCACCATCAGCAGCGCGTCGCAGCCCTCCATCATCTCGAAGCTGGCCCGGGTGCCCAGCAGCCCGATCGATCCCGTCACGTACGGCAGGTCGTCGGGCAGCACGGCCTTCCCGAGCAGCGCCTTGGCCACTCCCGCGCCCAGCAGCTCGGCGGTGTGCATGATCTCCTCGGCGGCGCCCTTCGCCCCGGCCCCGACCAGCATCGCCACGCGCTGGGAGCTGTTCAGGATCTCCGCTGCCCGCTGCAGCTGGTCCGACTCGGGGACGACCACCGGCGCGGAATAGCCGATGCTCGAGATCACGCTGCCGTGCGCATGTGGCGGCTGCGGCACGCTGTCCAGCGACGCCACGTCGTTGGGCAGGATGACGCAGGTCACGGTGCGCTGGTCGATGGCGATCCGCATCGCGCGGTCGATGACGTGCCGCATCTGCGTCGGGTCACTGACCATCTCCACGTACTCGTGCGCCACGTCCTTGAACAGCGTCACCAGGTCGACCTCCTGCTGGAAGCTGCCGCCCAGCGCGCTGCGCGGCTGCTGACCCACGATCGCGACCACGGGCTGGTGATCCAGCTTGGCGTCGTACAGGCCGTTCAGAAGGTGGATGGCGCCCGGCCCGGAGGTGGCCAGGCAGACGCCCGGCTGTCCGCTGAACTTGGCATGGCCGCAGGCCATGAAGGCCGCCATCTCCTCGTGGCGGACCTGGATCAGCTCGGGGTTGTTGTCAGCCCGGCCCAGCGAACCCAGGAGGGCGTTGATCCCGTCGCCTGGATACCCGTAGATCCGCTCCACGCCCCAGTCCCGGAGCCTGCTCACCAGGTAGTCGCCGACGGTCTCAGACATGGTCACTCCCTCATCTCGGTTTCGAGCGGGCAGTACCCGGCACGAAGGGGTGCGAAACCGTGGAGGATTGCGGGTTCCCAACGCGGCCGGGCGCAGGGCAGCGGTTTGCGCCTCATGTGACCGGGGAAACCCGTTCTAGATGCGAGCCCACCGTGTCGCGGCCTGGCTTTTGTGGTGGCTCGGGTGGTTCTGGCTGTGGATGCTGCTGGTCGCCGACTGGAGCCGTATCGAGCTGATCGCCGGAGCGTGTGCCGCGGCGGTGGCCGCAACGTTCACCGAAGCCGCCCGGGCAGCGGCCAGGGTGCATCTCCAGGTGCCGCTGGACGTGCTGCGTGCGGGCGTGTCCGTCCCGTTCGTGATCTTCGCCGACTTCGGGATCCTGACCTACGTGCTGGCCCGCTCGCTGATGCGCCGGCAGGCCATCAGCGGCCGGTATCTGGCCCGGCCGTTCGACCCCGGCCCGAAGACGACGCCGGCGGGCACGGCGAGGCGGGCGTGGACGATCTACCTGAGCGGATTCAGCCCCAACGCCTACCTCGTCGACATCGACGTCGACGCGAGGCTCGTTCTGCTCCACGACCTGGTTCCGTGGCGGAAGTCAGAGGAGCCGGCGTGAATGCGTTCCTGATCGCCGCGACCGTCATGCTGGCGGGATTCGTGCCGATCCTGGCCGTGTGCGTGCGCGGGCGGCCGATGGACGCCGTGGTGGCTCTCGAGCTGGGCGGTGCGCTGGTCACGACCGTGCTGCTGTGCCTTGCCGAGGGCTTTCACCGTTCGATCTACCTCGATGTGCCGATCATGGCCGCCGTGCTGTCCGCGGTCGGCGGATTGATCTTCGCCCGGTTCCTCGGGAGGCACATCTGAGCGACGTCGCCGTGGATGTGCTGCTGGTGGTGGCGGTGGTCGCCCAGCTCATCTCCGCCGCGGGCCTGGTGCTGTCGCGCACCGCCGCCGATCGCCTGCACTACGCGTCGGCCGGATACACGGTGGGGCCGTTCTGCGTGCTGGCCGCGATCCTCATCCGGGAGAAGCTGACCAGCGCCGGGCTGGATGCCATTGCCGCCGTTGGGCTGCTGCTCTTGACCGGCCCCCTGGTCGTCCACGCCACCGGCCGCGCGATCCGCCGCCACGAGGGCGGTGCGTTCGAGCCGAGGCCCCA
Source organism: Gaiellales bacterium (assembly GCA_051955775.1). Classification (GTDB taxonomy): domain Bacteria; phylum Actinomycetota; class Thermoleophilia; order Gaiellales; family JAICJC01; genus DASUHT01. Next base: position 3,672 of record JBQCGJ010000026.1, read on the forward strand.
GGAAGAGGCTGACTGATGTCGGCCGAGGCCCCGCTCCAGGCCGCGTCGCTGCTGCTGGTCGGCGCCGGCGCGACCGCCGTCGCGCTGTGTCCTGACCCGCTGCGCCAGGTGGTGCTGAGCGGCGTCTACGGGCTGCTGCTGGTTATTCTGTTCGTGATCCTGCAGGCCCCCGACGTGGCGCTGTCGATGCTCGTCGTGAGCACCGTCGCGGTGCCCCTGATCGTGCTGATCGCGATCAGCCGTACGCGACGGGAGGGCGGGGGAGAATGAGCCGGCGCGGGATCAGGGCCGTGCTCGGCGTGCCCGTCGTGGGCGCCCTGGGAGTCATCGTGCTGTGGGGATGCCTCGGCGCCCCGGTGTTCGGGAGCTTCGTGCACGAGTACGCGCGGATGCTGAACTCCCTCGCCGTGCCCGAACGCCACACGACAAACACCGTGACGGCGATCGTGTTCGACTATCGCGGCTTCGACACGATGGGCGAGGAGTTCATCCTGTTCGCGTCGGTGGTCGGGGTCGTGATGCTGCTACGCGAGGAGCGCGACCCGCCTCGCCGCTCGAATCTCGACCCCGTGGGCAGCGACATGCTGCCAACCTTCGGAGTCGCCATGGTCGGCCTCACGGTGCTGGCGGGAGTGTGGCTGGCGGCGTTCGGGCTGGTCACCCCGGGAGGCGGTTTCCAGGGCGGCGTGGCGATCGCGGGGGGTCTGGTGGTGGTGTTCCTGACCGCTGGCTACGGGCCGTGGCGCGCGTTCGGCCGCGAGCAGCGCCTCGATCCGTTCGAGGGCGCCGGCGCGGGCGCCTACGTCGCGCTGGGGCTCGCCGCGCTGATCTCGGGGGCGCCGTTCCTGCACAACCTGCTCGGCGGCGGCCAGAGCGGCACCCTGTTCTCGGGCGGCAGCATGGCGCTGCTCAACTGGGCTGTCGCGGTGGAGGTCGCCGCAGCCAACCTCGTCCTGTACACCGAGTTCATCGAGAGCTACCTGGTGCCGGGGATGCGCCGCGCATGACGCTGCTCGCGTACGCAGTCGTGGCCTGGGTGTTCGCGATCGGGGTGTACGGCGCGATCGTCAGCCGCAATCTGATCCAGCTCGCGCTGTGCCTGTCGGTGACGCAGTCCTCCACGTACATCCTGCTGCTGGTGATCGGGTTTCGGTCGCACGTGGGCGCCCCCATCTTCCTCGGCGTCAAGCCCGGCTCGCCTGCGGTCGATCCGGTCGTGCAGTCCCTCGTCTTGACCGACATCGTCGTCAGCGTGACCGTGATCGCGCTGATCCTGGCGCTGGCGCTGGACGTGCACAGGGAGGCCGGGACGGTCGACCCCGACGAGGTCTCGACGCTGCACGGATGACCTGGGTCGTCCCTCTCCCGGTCGCGATCCCGCTGATCGCCGCCGCCCTTCTCGTCGCGCTGGGCGGGATCCTGCGCCCCCGCGTCCAGGATACGACCGCGATCGCGGCGGCCGCGGCGGCCTTCGCCTGCGCGCTGGTGGTGCTGTTCCAGGCGCAGGGCGGTGACGTGGTGCACTGGTTCGGCGGCTGGCGGCCGCGGCACGGCATACCGCTCGGGATCAACTTCGCCGCCGACCCGCTGGGGGCGGGCATGGCCGCCCTGTCCTCGGGCCTGGTGTTCCTGGTGCTCGTCTATTCCTGGGCCTACATGCGCGACCAGTCGCGGACCGTCAACGTGCTGCTGCTGACGTTCGGGGGGGCCATGGCGGGCTTCTCACTGACCGGCGACATCTTCAACATGTTCGTGTGGTTCGAGCTGATGGGCGTGTCTGCCTATGCGCTCACGGCGTTCAAGGTGGAGGAGCTGGGGCCGCTCCAGGGAGCCATCAACTTCGCGGTCACCAACACCGTCGCGGCGTACATGATCCTGGCGGGCATCGCGCTGCTGTATGCCCGCACCGGGGTGTTGAACCTGGCCGCGATCGGGCACGCGCTGGCCGGCCGGGCACCGGACGGC
>JBQCGJ010000027.1:0-5173 GCA_051955775.1 Gaiellales bacterium
ATGAAGTCGCCGTCTGGCCGGACGCGGTAGCCCGAGCCGAAGCGCAGCACCTTGCGGCCGGCCGACGTCTCGACCACCAGCTCCACCGGCGCCTCGCCCGGGTCCTCGCCGATCAGGTGCTCGAGGTCGCGCACGACGCTGGCGGAGGCCACCCGCGCATCCACCCGCAGCTTGACGACGCCGAAGTCCGCCGCGGCCTGGAACGGCTCCGCCTCCAGCGCCGCCAGCTTCACCTCATTCTCCGCACGATGCTCGACTCGGCCCTTGATCAGCACGATCCGGTCCGGCCCCAGCACCTCCCGCGACTGCGCCCAGGTCTTCGCGAACACCGTCACCTCGACCGAGCCTGTGGCGTCGTCCAGCTCCACGAAGGCCATCGTGTCGCCGCGCTTGGTGACGAGCTGGCGGATGCCGGCGACGATCCCGCCGACCGTCACCACCTGCCCGTCGCACAGGCTCGGCACCTCCCGCAGCGGCACGTCCACGCGGCGGGCGAGCTGCGCCCGGATCGGCGTCAGCGGGTGGCTGGACACGTACAGGCCGAGCGTCTCCTTCTCGCGCCGCAGAAGCTCGTCGCGGTCCCATTCCTCGCCCAGCACCGGCGGGTGCACCCGGGTCCCGCCGTTGTCGCCTCCGTCATCGGCCAGATCGAAGATCGAGCCCTGGCCCAGCCGGGAGTCCTCCTGCACCTTCTGCCCCGAGCGCAGCGCCTGCTCCAGCACCTCCATCATGCCGCGCCGGCTCGCGCCCGTGCAGTCCAGCGCTCCGCAGGCCACCAGGCTCTCCAGCATGCGCCGGTTCAGCACGCTCATATCGACCCGCTCGCAGAAGTCCCAGATCGAGTCGAACGGCCGCTCCTGCCGGGCCTCGATGATCAGCCGCACCGCGCCGTCGCCGACGTTCTTGACCGCCGACAGCCCGAACCGGATCTTGCCGTCGACCACCGCGAAGTCGGACTGGCTCTCGTTGACGTCCGGCGGCAGCACCTCGATGCCCATGTCGGCGCACTCCGACACGTAGTACGGCACCCGGTCCTTGGTCGACATGACGGACGAGATCAGCGCCGCCATGTACTCCGCCGGATGGTTGGCCTTGAGATACGCGGTGCGGTAGGCGACCAGCGCGTAGCAGGCGGCGTGGCTCTTGTTGAACGAGTAGTCGGCCGCCACTTCCATCTTCGCCCACAGCCCGTTGGCCACCGGCTCCGCGACACCGTTGGCCACACAGCCGGCGATGAACTTGTCCTTCAGCGACGCCATCAGGGAGGCGATCTTCTTGCCGATTGCCTTGCGCAGATCGTCCGCCTCGGCCGGCGTGAAGCCCGCCAGCTCCTTGGCGATCTCCATGTACTGCTCCTGGTAGATGCATACCGAGTAGGTGGTCTCCAGGAGCGGACGCAGCCGCTCGTCCTCGTACACGGCCCGCGACGGATCGGCCTTGAAGCGGGCGTAATCGGGGATGAACTGCATCGGGCCGGGCCGGTACAGCGCGTTCAGCGCGATCAGATCCTCGAACTGGGTCGGACGCACCTGGCGCAGCGCCTCCCGCATCCCGCCGGACTCGAACTGGAACACCCCGGTGGAGTCGCCCTCCGCCATCATGGCGTAGGTCTTCTGGTCGTCCAGCGGCAGCGCGTCCATGTCCAGCCGGTGGCCGGTCGTCTGCTCGACCAGGTCGACCGCGCGCTCGATCACGTCCAGGTTGCGCAGGCCCAGGAAGTCCATCTTGAGCAGCCCCAGGGCCTCCACGTCGCCCATCGCGAACTGGGTCACGACCTCGGAGTCGGCGCCCTTCTGCTGCAGCGGCAGGTACTCCGTCAGCGGGCGGTCGCCGATCACCACAGCGGCGGCGTGGATGGAGTCGTTGCGGACGACGCCCTCCAGCGGCATCGCCATGTCCACGACCTGCCGCGTCGTCTCCTCCTCGTCGTAGGAGCGGCGCAGCTCGGCTCCCGGCTTCATGCACATGCCGAAGCTCACCTTGGGTCCCTCGGGCACGAGCTTGGCGATGCGGTCGACCACGCCGTACGGGATGCCCATCACGCGGCCGGCGTCCTTGATCGCCGCCTTCGGCTGCATCTTGCCGAAGGTGATGATCTGGGCCACGTTGCGGCGGCCGTACTTCTCCGCCACGTAGTTGATCACCCGCTCCCGGCCGGCCACGGCGAAGTCGACGTCCACGTCCGGCATCGACTTGCGGCCCGGGTTCAGGAACCGCTCGAACAGGAGCGAATAGCGGATCGGGTCGAGATCGGTGATGCGCAGGCAGTAGGCGACCAGCGAGCCGGCCGCGGAGCCTCTGCCGGGGCCCACCGAGATGCCCTCCGAGCGGGCGAAGCGGATGAAGTCCCACACGATCAGGAAGTAGTCGGGGAAGCCCATCTGCTCGATCGTGTGCAGCTCGAACTCGAGCCGCTCGCGCAGCTCCGGCGTCTCCTTGCCGTAGCGCTCGCGCAGCCCCGCCTCGGCCAGCTCGCGCAGGTAGCCGACCGCCGACTTTCCGTCGGGCACGTCGAACCGCGGCAGATGGGTGGCCTCGAGGTCGAGCGGCGCGTTGCAGCGCTCGGCGATCTCGACCGTGTTGCGCAGCGCCTGCTCGCCGAACTGCTCCAGCATCAGGTCGTACATCTCCTGCGGGCTGCGTAGGTAGAAACCGTGGTTGGAGAACTTGAACCGGTTGGGGTTCTCCAGCGTGTCCCCGGTCTGGATGCACAGCAGCGCCTCGTGGGGCACCGCGTCGGCCGCCGTCAGGTAGTGCACGTCGCCGGTGCCGACCATCGGCAGGCCGGCGTCCCGGGCCAGTCCCACCAGCGCCGGGTTGATCCGCGTCTGCAGCTCGATGCCGCCATCCTGGAGCTCCACGTACACGTCCTCGCGGCCGAAGATCTGCACGAGCTTGTCGAGCTCGTCGCGGGCCTGCCGGTCGTCGCCGTCGGCCAGCGCCTTGGAGATCCGGCCCGACAGGCAGCCGGACAGGCACACGATGCCGTCGGCGTGCCGTTCCAGCTGCGACAGATCGACGCGCGGCTTGTACCAGTAGCCGTCCAGGTACCCGGCCGAGACCAGCCGCACGAGGTTGTGGTAGCCCTCGCGCGACTCGGCCAGCAGCGTCAGGTGGCCGCGGCGCTCGCGCTGCGGCCGCACGGCGTGGTCGTCGACCACATAGATCTCGCAGCCCAGCACGGGCTTGATGCCGGCCTTCCCCGCCAGCCGGGTGAGCTCCACCGCACCGGCCATCGAGCCGTGGTCGGTGAGGCCGATCGCCGGCATCCCGAACTCCACCGCCTTCTCCACCATCGGCCCGATCCGGCACGCCCCGTCGAGGATGGAGTACTCGCTGTGGACGTGGAGGTGGACGTACGGCGGCTGACTGGGCACGGAGGTAATGAGTCTACCCAGCCGGGCTGACGTCGCTCGATCCTTGCCAGCGCGCCCGCATCCTGCGCCGCCAGCCCACCCGCCGCGCGGGAACGCGTCTCGATTCGCGCTACTCGACGGAAACGGCCGGCGGTTCGGCGTCGAGCTCCGGCATGGGCTCGCCGCCGCGCCGCTTGCGCGCGGCCACGACGCCGATCGCCGTTGCCGCGGCCACGGCTGCAGCCGCGCCCACGACCGGCTTGCGCCGGCTGGGCGCCGGCTCCGGAGCGGTCCGCAGCGCCCGGTCGACCATCTGCCGCGTGGTGCGCTTGATGGTGCGGCGGACGATTCGCCGGGCGATGGCGAATGTCACGAATGTGATGACGGCTCTGCGTGCATCTCGCATGCCCGCGAGTCTAGTCCATCCGCCCCCGCCTCCGTAGAAACCCGCAGTCCGAATGCCCCGTTCGGGGGGAGTGATTACGAACTGCCGGGGACGAAGCCGCGGACCTGGCGTGGCGATGGAGAAGGCATGGACACTGAACACACACAGTACGAGATCGACGAGCGGTTCCTCGACGAGTGGTTCGAGTTCGGGATGACCGAGCTCAACGCCTACCTGAACAAGCACGCCCGCTTCGCAGACTTCTGCGCGCGCCGCGACAGCGACGCCTGAGGCGGTCGGTAGATGGGCGCGGCGGTGAGCCCGATTACACAGGCTCGGCGGCCCGCAGCTGGACGGGCACGCTCATCTTGCGGGTGGCCCGGGGCGGGCGCACCATGCCGCCGGCGATCCAGGCGTCGATCTCGGAGAACAGCTCGTCCACCAGCCGCGACTGCTCGACCTTGCGCAGCACCCGCCCGTGGGCGTAGATGAACCCGGCGTCGCGGCCGCCGGCCACGCCGAAGTCGGCGTCCCCGGCCTCCCCAGGCCCGTTCACCGCGCAGCCCATCACGGCCACCTCGAACACCTCCCGGTAGCCGTCCAGCCGCTGTTCGACCTCCTGCGCCAGCGACAGCACCTCGACGTTCGTGCGGCCGCATGAGGGGCAGGAGATCAGCACCGGCCCGCGGTGGCGGACGCCGAGCACGCGCAGGATCTCCCACGCCACCCGCACCTCCTCGGCGGGATGCGCTGTCAGCGACACCCGCACGGTGTCGCCGATCCCCTCCATGAGCAGCGAGCCGATCCCGATCGAGCTCTTGATGGAGCCGGTGAACGCGGGGCCGGCCTCCGTCACGCCGAGGTGCAACGGGTACGGCACGGTCGCGGCCAGCCGCCGGTAGGCGCCGACCATGACCGGCACTGACGACGACTTCACCGACACCTTGAAGTCGGTGAATTCCATCCGCTCCAGCAGGCGCACCTCCTCGAGCGCGGCCTCCACCAGCGCGCCGACTGGGTCGGCGGTGGCGAACTCGCGAAGGTGCTCGGGCAGCGATCCGGCGTTGGCGCCGATACGCAGCGGGGTGCGCGTCGCGCGGGCCTTCTCGACCACCCGCTCGACCGCGTCCGAGCCCCCGATGTTGCCCGGGTTGATGCGGACGGAGGCCACTCCGGTGTCCATCGCCTTCAGCGCCAGCGAGGCGTTGAAATGGATGTCGGCGATCACGGGCACCGGGCAGCGGGCGACGATCTGGGGCAGCGCCTCGACATCCCTGCGGCCGGGCACTGCCACCCGCACCAGCTCGCAGCCGGCCTCCACCATGCGGTCGACCTCGTCCATCACGGCGTCGACGTCCCATGTGGCGGCGGTGGTCATGGACTGCACGACCACGGGCGCGCCTCCGCCGACCGGCACGCCGCCGACCGAGAT
>JBQCGJ010000028.1:0-22843 GCA_051955775.1 Gaiellales bacterium
AGGACTGGGTCGACCGCGGCTGCGAGGGGTGGACGAACGACGTCATGGAGGAGTGCTACGGGCGCATCCCGGGGCCGCACGGGCGCGTGGGCGAGGCCGACCGCAACGCCATCCTGTACGACTGGATCGAGGCCTGCGGGAGCGCTCTGGGCGTGCAGCGCGACCCCGACTGGAACGCCGCGCCGTTCCGGGACGGAGCAGGGTTTCTGGACGTCGGGTACGACCCCGCGACGGGCGTTCGATCGTCGTCCAGCGTGATGTACCTGCACCCCATCATGGGGTCGCGGCCCAACCTGTCGGTGCAGGTGCGCTCACGGGCGCTGCGCATCGAGCTGGCCGGAGGCCGTGCGCGCGCCGTGCACGTGGAGCGCGAGGGTGGCGGCCACGACCGCGTGGCGGCCCGCCGCGAGATCATCGTCAGCTGCGGCTCTGTGGACACGCCGCGCCTGCTCATGTACTCCGGCATCGGACCCCGTGCGCAGCTCGAGGGGCTGGGGATCGAGGTCGAGCATGAGCTGCCCGGAGTCGGCGAGAACCTGATCGACCACCCCGAGTCGATCATCATCTGGAAGCTCCGCCGGCCGATGGGCCCGGAGGGCTGCATGGACGCCGACTGCGCGCTGTTCGTGAACCGGCTGGGGGCGGATGACCGGCCCGACCTCATGTACCACACCTACCAGCTCCCGTTCACCTTCAACACCGAGCGGCTGGGCTATCCGGTGCCGGAGGACCGCTGGTGCATCTGCATGACGCCGAACATCCCGCGCTCGCGCAGCGTGGGCCGGCTGTTCCTGCTGTCGAAGGACCCGGGCATCAAGCCGGCCCTGGACTTCCGCTACTTCACCGACGATCAGGGCTACGACGAGCGCACCATCGTGGACGGCCTCAAGCTGGCCCGCGAGGTTGCCGCATCCTCCCCGTTCGCGGACTGGATCGAGTACGAGCTGGCCCCGGGCGAGGACGTCACGTCCGACGAGGGACTGTCGAGCTACGGGCGGGCGGTCCACCACACCGTGTACCACCCCTCGGGGACATGCCGCATGGGGGCTGCCGACGACGAGCTGGCCGTGGTCGATCCGGCGCTGGCCGTGCGCGGAATCGAGGGCCTGTCGATCGCCGACGGCTCGATCTTCCCCACCATGCCCACCGTGAACCCGGTGGTGGGGACGTTCCAGATCGGCGAGCGGGCCGCCGACCTGGTGCGCGAACGCACGACCTGACGAAACGCCACTAAGCTTGGTCCGGGCAAGCTGCGGGCGGGAGTGTCCGCAAAGTCGAGACCTGGGGGACCACGATGGCGACGCAGTCCGCGACACACGGACGTGAGCAGGCGACCGAGCACGAGCTGGAGCTGGTGGACACATGGTGGCGCGCGGCCAACTACCTGTCAGTGGGTCAGATCTACCTGCTGGACAACCCACTGCTGCGTGAGCCGCTGCAGCTCAGCCAGGTCAAACCTCGGCTGCTCGGCCACTGGGGGACGACCCCCGGCCTGAACCTGATCTACGCGCATCTGAACCGGCAGATCATCCGCCGTGATCTGGACGCCCTGTACATCACCGGCCCCGGCCACGGCGGCCCGGGGCTGGTCGCCAACGCCTACCTGGAGGGCACGTACTCGGAGGTGTACCCGCACGTCGGCCGCGACCTGGCGGGCCTGCGGGTGCTGTTCCGCCAGTTCTCGTTCCCGGGCGGCATCCCCAGCCACGTCGCACCCGAGACCCCGGGCTCGATCCACGAGGGAGGCGAGCTCGGCTACGCGCTCTCGCACGCATACGGCGCGGCCTTCGACAACCCCGAGCTGGTGGTGGCCTGCGTGGTCGGAGACGGCGAGGCCGAGACCGGGCCGCTGGCCACGGGCTGGCACTCGAACAAGTTCCTGAACCCACAGACCGACGGCGCCGTCTTGCCCATCCTGCACCTGAACGGCTACAAGATCGCCAATCCGACGGTGCTCGCCCGCATCCCCGAGTCGGAGCTGGTGTCGATGCTGGAGGGGTTCGGGCACCGCCCGCTGCTCGTCACCGGGGGCTTCGACGGCGAGTCCCACATGGACGTGCACGCGCGGTTTGCCGACGTGCTGGACGAGGCCCTGACCGAGATCGCCGAGATCCAGCGGGCAGCGCGCTCCGGCGGCGCCACGCGGCGCCCGGCCTGGCCGATGATCGTGCTGCGAACGCCCAAGGGCTGGACGTGTCCGCCGGAGGTGGACGGAAAGCCGGTGGAGGGGACCTGGCGCTCTCATCAGGTGCCGCTGGCCAACCTCAGCCAGGAGCCCGAGCACCTGAGGCTGCTGGAGGAGTGGATGCGCAGCTACGACCCCGAGCGGTTGTTCGATGAGCACGGCAGCCCCATCGCCGAGCTCGACGAGCTGACCCCCAGCCGGCACCTCAGGATGAGCGACAGCCCGCACGCCAACGGCGGACGGGTGCTGCGCAACCTGGTCATTCCGGACTTCCGCGACTACGCGGTGGACGTCCCCGGCCCCGGCCGGACCACGAGCGAGCCCACCCGCCGGCTGGGCGAGCTGCTGCGCGACGTCATCGCCCGCAATCCGTCCAACTTTCGCCTGTTCGGTCCGGACGAGACGGCATCCAACCGGCTGGGCGCAGCATTCGAGGTCACGGACCGCGCCTGGATGGCCGAGACGGAGCCCACCGACGAGGGGCTGTCCCCGGCAGGCCGGGTGATGGAGGTGCTCTCCGAGCACCAGTGCCAGGGCTGGCTGGAGGGGTACCTGCTGACCGGCCGGCACGGCCTGTTCAACTGCTACGAGGCGTTCATCCACATCATCGACTCGATGTTCAACCAGCACGCGAAGTGGCTCAAGGTGACGCGCGACCTGCACTGGCGGATGCCGATTGCGTCTCTCAACTACCTGCTCACCTCGCACGTCTGGCGGCAGGACCACAACGGCTTCTCCCATCAGGACCCCGGATTCATCGACCACGTCGTGAACAAGAAGGCGGACGTGATCCGGGTGTACCTCCCGCCGGACACGAACACGCTGCTGTCGGTCGCCGACCACTGTCTGCGCAGCCACGACTACGTGAACGTGATCGTGGCCGGCAAGCAGCCGGCGCTGAACTACCTGAACATGGACGATGCCATCCTGCACTGCACCCGCGGCCTCGGCATCTGGCCGTGGGCCTCGAACGACGCACACGGCGACACGGATGTGGTCATGGCCTGCTGCGGCGACATCCCGACGCTGGAGACGCTGGCAGCCGTGGCGCTGCTGCGGGAGCATCTACCGGACCTGCGCATCCGGGTCGTGAACGTGGTCGACCTGATGCGGCTGCAGCCCGACAGCGAGCATCCGCATGGGCTTCCAGACGCCGAGTTCGATGCCCTGTTCACACCCGACAAGCCGGTCGTGTTCGCCTACCACGGGTACCCGTGGCTGATCCACCGGCTGACCTACCGCCGCACCAACCATCACAACATCCATGTGCGCGGCTACAAGGAGGAGGGCACGACCACCACGCCCTTCGACATGGTGATGCTCAACGACCTCGACCGCTACCACCTGGCGATCGACGTCATCGACCGCGTCCCCGGCCTCAGCACGACGCACGCGGCGGTGCGCCAGTGGCTCGTCGACCAGCGGCTGCGGCACCGGATGTGGACCCGGGAGCACGGCGACGACCCGCCTGACATCCGTGACTGGACGTGGCCCCAACCCGAGTGAGCGCCGGCCACGACGCCGTGCTGGTGGTGAATGCCGGCTCCACCAGCCTCAAGCTGAACCTGGTCGACCGGGACGAGCGGGTGCGCGAACTGGCTGAGCTGGGAGAGGCGCGCGAGGCCCCCGTGGGGGCGGTCGCCCACAGGGTCGTGCACGGCGGCCCGGAGTTCACCCGACCGGCCATGATCGGCGCCGAGGTGATCGGGCGGATCCGCGAGCTGGTCGCCATCGCCCCGCTGCACAACGCACCGGCACTGGACGGCATCGAGGCCGCGCGGGAGGCACTCCCGGACGTTCCGCATGTGGCCGTGTTCGACACCGCTTTTCACTCCACGATCCCCGAGGCGGCGTCGACCTATGCGGTTCCGCAGGAATGGCGCGAGCAGTTCGGGATCCGCCGGTTCGGGTTCCACGGCCTGTCGGTGGCGTGGTGCGCGCAGCGCACGCCAGAGCTGCTGCACCGGCCGCCGGCGCCGATGGCGCTGGTGGTATGCCATCTCGGCGGCGGCTGTTCGGTGACCGCTGTCCGCGACGGTCTGTCGGTCGACACCACCATGGGATTCACGCCCATGGAGGGCGTACCGATGGTCACGCGCTCGGGGTCGATCGACCCCGGCGCCATGCTGCATCTGCAAACCCGCCACGGACTCAGCGCGGCGCAGCTGGAGCAGGCCATGAACCGGCGGTCGGGTGTGGCCGGACTGTCGGGCCGGCCCACCATGATCGACGCGGAGCGTGCGGCCGCGGCGGGAGACGAACAGGCGGAGCTTGCGCTGCGGGTGTTCTGCCACCGGGTGGCGGGGGCGGTGGCGGGCATGGCCGTGGCCGCGGGCGGACTGGACGTCGTCGCCTTCACCGCCGGCATCGGCGAGAACTCGGCCCGGGTGCGGCGCGATGTGTGCGAGCTGCTGTCCCCGTTCGGGGTGCGCCTCGACCCCGAGCGCAACACGGACGCCGTGGCGGACGCCGACCTGGCGGCGGACGATTCGCCCGTGCGCGTGCTGGTGGTGCATGCGCGGGAGGAGCTGGTGGCCGCGCGGGCGGCGCGGGAGCTGCTCCCCGCGGACGGCTGATCCCTCGGCGAATGCCCCGGGCAGGACTCGAACCTGCGACGCCGGCCTTAGGAGAGCCGCGCTCTATCCTCTGAGCTACCGGGGCCTGCGGCCAGTCTAGATGGTCTGTCTAGTGATGGGACGGTCGCCGGGACAGCGCCTGCAGGATCAGCAGCAGCACCACCGCACCGGCGATCGACGCCAGGAAGCCCGCCGACGCGTCGCCGTGGTAGAAGCCGGCCTGGCGGCCGGCGATGGTGGCGATCACGGAACCGGCCACGCCGACCACCACTGTCACGATCAGGCCGCGGGGATGCCTCCCGGGCACGATCAGACGGGCGATCAGGCCGACCACCAAGCCCACCAGGATCGCCCACACGATGTTCACACCCTGATCGTAACGAAGGCCACCCCGAATTCCGGCCGCCGAAAGGAATTCCCATCCGGCCGTCATATCTCGTCAGCAGCGTCGCCTAAGGCGGCAACTTCGGCAGGAGGGGTGAGATGAACACACAGCCGTGGTACGTACAGCTTCGATTCAGCCGGTTCCGGCGCGGCCGGTGGCTGACACTGGCATGCGAGCAGGAGCCGCAGCTGGCCCGGCGTCGCGCGGCCGCGCTCTATCAGGGGGCGCGCACCGCATGCGGAGACCATCCGGTCGGGGTGCGGGTCGTGACGGCCGACCAGCTCCCGCCCGATCAGAGAGACGTCGACATGCCCGCTCTGGCCATGGCCGTGTAGGCGGTCACCCGGAGACGGCGGCGACGTGGGGCGCGGACGGCAGCACCCGCAGCGCCACCTCGCCCCGTAACAGCGCCATCAGACGGTCGCCCGCGAGCTCCCGGCGCCAGCCCTGGAGCAGGGGGTGATCGTCGCGGCCGCGAGCGACGTGTGCGATCAGGCTCTCCAGGTCCGACCGCGTGGCCACCAGTTCGGACGCGATGCCCGCCTCGACGCATCTCGCGTGCAGCACCGAGCTGGCCAGGGGCAGCACCACCCGCACCCGGCGGCGCAGATCGGTCGACAGCTCGCCGTCCGCGGGCGGCGGCGGTCCGGCCGCGGCCATGGCGCGCAGCAGCGAGTCCAGCTGCGGCCCCCGGCGCAGCTGCAGGCCGCGCACCATGACGGCCTCGTCGGGGGTACCGGGCCGTCGCCGGGACAGCTCGACAAGCGTCGCGTCCTTGATCAGCCAGGTGGCGGGGATATCGCGCCGGCGCGCCTCCTGCTCCCGCCACTCCGCGGCTGCCACCAGCACACCCAGCTGCTCGCCGCGCAGCTTGCCGCGCCCGGACACGCGTCGCCACGCCTCGGCGGGGTCCTGCACGATGGGCGCGCTGGGCCCGAACCGGGCATCCAGCTCCTCGTCCAGCCAGGAGCGGCGGCCGAGGCGCTGCAGCCGGGCGTCCAGGGCGTCCGCGGCGGCCAGCAGGTGCCGCACGTCGTCGGCCGCGTACTCGACCTGGGTCGCGGTCAGGGGGCGCCGCTGCCAGTCGGTGAAGCCCTCGTCGTGATGCAGCCGCACCCCGACCGTGGCGTCCAGCATCCGTTCCAGCGACAGCGACCCCCCGTGGCCGGCGAACCCCGCGGCCAGCTGGGTGTCGAGGATCGCCGCCGGGTGCACGTCGTGGTGCAGCATGAACGCCGCCAGATCGCCCGACGCGGCGTGCATCACCTTGGTCACCGCTGGATCGCCCACGAGCTGGGCCACCGGCTCCACCGGCGCGCCCTCCACCGGATCGATCACCGCCAGCCGGTGCTCGGTCGCGAGCTGGATCAGGCACAACCCGGGCGCGTAGGTGCGCTCCCACACGAATTCCGTGTCCAGCGCGCAGCGACCATCCCGACGAGCCTCCGCCAGCAGCGGCTCCAGCGCACCGGCGGATGAGATGCGCTCGATGGGCAGGCTGCCCGGCGGCGCAGGATGGGCAGGCCCGGCCATTGCATCAACACTAGAGGATTCCCCGGGCGCGCCACCGCGCCGTGCGCGCGGACACAGGCAGCCCGCCACCCGGGAGTGGTGCACACACCCCTGCGCAGTATGCTGGAAGCAAATGAACACATGGGTCATCTGGCTGATCGCCGCGGTGGTATTGCTGGCCGTCGAGGCCACCACCACGGCCTTCGTCGCGATCTACTTCGGCCTGGCGGCGGCCGCGACCGCCATCCTGGCGGTGCTCGGGCTTCCGCTGGCAATCCAGGTGGTGGCGTTCGCTGCGCTGTCGGTGGGCGGGATGGTGATGACGCGCCCGGCGTTGCGGCACCTGGCCACGCGTGCCCCCGCCATCCGCACCGGGGTGGACGCCATGCGCGGGCGGCGCGGCATCGTCGTCAAGCCGATCGCCGAGCTCGACCCGGGGCAGGTGAAGGTGGACGGCGAGATCTGGACCGCTCGCTGCTACTTCGAGGGCGAGCAGATCGCAGAGGGCACCCGGGTCGAGGTGGTGGAGGTGCGGGGAGTGACGGCGCTCGTGGTGCCCTCACCCTCGCCGTACGAGATCCCCGAGCAAGGAGCGTCTTCCGGTGATTGAGCTGATTTTCGTGGCCGTGATCGCGATCCTGGCGGTGATCGCAGTCGCCACCTCGATCCGCGTCGTGCGCCAGAGCTACGTCGGCATCGTCGAGCGGTTCGGGCGGTACACGCGCTCGCTGGGGCCGGGCGTGCACGTGCTGGTGCCGTTCCTCGACCGGCTGCGCATGGTGGTGGACATGAAGGAGACGGTGCAGCCGTTCCCGCCCACCCCTGTGATCACCAAGGACAACGTGACCATCGGGGTGGACACGATCGTCTACTACCAGGTCACCGATGCGGTGAAGGCCACCTACGAGGTGGCGAACGTGCTGGTGGCCATGGAGCAGCTCACCATCACCACCCTGCGAAACGTGGTCGGCTCGATGACGCTGGAGGAGACGCTGACCAGCCGCGATTCGATCAACACCCAGCTGCGCACGGTGCTCGACGAGGCGACCGAGAAGTGGGGCGTGCGGGTGACGCGCGTGGAGCTGAAGTCGATCGACCCTCCGCGCTCGATCCAGGAGGCGATGGAGCAGCAGATGCGGGCCGACCGGGCCAAGCGGGCGACCGTGCTGGCGGCAGAGGGCGAGAAGCAGTCCGCGATTCTGCGGGCCGAGGGCGCGCAGCAGGCCGCCATCCTGAACGCGGAGGCGGACCAGAAGTCCAACGTGCTGCGAGCCGAGGGCGACCGCCAGGCCCGGGCGCTGCGCGCCCAGGGCGAGGCCGAGGCGCTGGCAAAGATCTTCGAAACCGTCCGCGACGCCGGCATCGACCCGGCGGACATGCTCGGCTACAAGTACCTCGACGCACTGCCGGCGGTGGCCGCTGGGGATGCCAACAAGCTGCTCCTGCTGCCCACCGGCGCGTCCCAGGCGATGGGCGCGGTGGCCGGTCTGGGAGCGGCCTTCTCGGAAGGTGCCGGCGCCCCGGCGGGACAGCCCTCGGACGACGGCAGCACGGGCCCCCGACCGCCTCAGCAGCGGCGTTCTGGGCCCCGCGATACCGGGTCGGCGGAGGATCGTGGCGGGAGTGGCAATTCACCCGGCGGGAGCTCTCTGTAGAATCCGCCCCGCCGTGACCGCCCTGCACCGACGAACGCGCAGCTGGGCCGCCGCCGCGCTCGCCGCAACCATCTGGCTGATGGTGTCTGCGGGCCCGGCCTGGGCAGACGCCGCCACGCCGGTGAATCCGGAGGCCACGAACTCCACGGCCATCGACCAGATCTACCGGGCCACGCTGGGCGTATGCGTGACGATCTTCGTGCTCGTCGGCGGCTGGCTCCTGTACACCGCCATCCGGTTCCGCGCCCGCCGCGGCCAGCCGGCGCCCGAGCCGCCCCAGTTTCACGGCTCGACGCGGCTGGAGATCGGCTGGACGGTGGTACCGGTGCTGATCCTGGCGGCCCTGGCCGGGTACACGCTGGCCAAGATCCCGCGGGCCGAGAACATCGGCGGCCGGGGAGAGCTGAAGATCAGCGTGCTCGCCCAGCAGTTCTCGTTCTCCTACACCTACCCCAACGGGAAGCATCCGAGGGATCCGGCGACGCTGGTGGTGCCGGTCGACACCCCGATCGTGATCGACCTGCGCTCCAAGGACGTTGCGCATGACTTCTGGGTGCCGGCGCTCGGCCCCAAGGTGGACGCCATCCCAGGCCAGCTGAACCGCACCGGCTTCACCGCGACAGCGCTCGGCATCTACCAGGGCGGGTGCGCGGAGCTGTGCGGCATCGGCCACGCCACCATGCTGATCACGGTCAAGGTCATCTCCAAGCCGGCGTTCAGAAACTACATGGCAGGACTCAGCTGAGCAGATGGTGATTCACGCACAGCCCGCCCCGGCCGCCGAGACCGCCGCTCCCACGGGAGGCAGCGGAAACGGCCTGTGGTCGTGGATCTCGACCGTCGACCACAAGCGGATCGGGATCATGTACCTGGTCACGACGTTCTTCTTCTTCCTGGTCGGCGGCGTGTTCGCGCTGGTGCTGAGGCTGCAGCTCGAGCACTCGAACAACACCCTGATCTCGCCCGAGGCCTACAACCGGATCATGACCATGCACGGGACGACCATGATCTTCCTGTTCGTGGTGCCGGTGATGGCCGGCTTCGGCAACTACCTGGTGCCGCTGCAGATCGGCGCCCGCGACATGGCCTTCCCGCGCCTGAACGCGCTGTCCTACTGGCTGCTTCTGTTCGGCGGAGTAGTCATGTACTCGGGGTTCGTGTGGGGCGGCACGGCGGACTCGGGCTGGACGTCCTATCCCCCGCTGTCGGTGATCTCGCCCGGGCACGGCCAGGACCTGTGGATCGTCGGCCTGCATGTGGTGGGCATCTCGTCGCTGATCGGCGCCATCAACTTCATCTGCACGATCCACCACATGCGCGCTCCCGGCATGCGGCTGTCACGGCTGCCCCTGTTCACGTGGTCGATCGACGTGTACTCGATCATGATCGTGGCCGCCGGGCCGGTGCTGGCGGGGGCGCTGACCATGCTCCTGCTCGACCGCAACTACGGCACCAACTTCTACAACCCGCGGCACGACGGCAACGTGCTGCTGTACCAGCACCTGTTCTGGTTCTACTCGCACCCCGTCGTGTACGTCATGGCGCTGCCTGGGTTCGGCATGATCTCGGAGATCCTGCCGGTGTTCTCGCGCAAGCCACTGTTCGGCTACAGGGCGCTCGTCTACTCGCTGGTCGCGATCGCGTTTCTGGGCTTCCTGGTGTGGGGCCACCACATGTTCGCGGTGGGCTTCTCGGAGCCGCTGCAGATCTGGTTCATGCTGGCCTCGATGTCCATCGCCGTGCCCACCGGCGTGAAGATCTTCAACTGGATCGGCACCATGTGGATGGGGCACCTGCGTTTCGAGCCGCCGATGCTGTTCGCGGTCGGCTTCATCGGGCTGTTCATGATCGGCGGCCTGTCCGGCATCATGCTGGCGATCTACCCGTGGGATCAGTACGTGACCGACTCCTACTTCGTCGTCGCGCACTTCCACTACGTGCTGGGCACCGTGCCGGTGTTCGCCGTCATGGGCGGGCTGCACTACTGGTTCCCGAAGATGACGGGTCGGATGCTCGATCGCAGTCTCGGAATCTGGAGCTTCTGGCTGATGTTCGTCGGGTTCAACCTCACGTTCTTCCCGATGCACGCCATGGGCCTGTCGGGCATGCGACGGCGCATCGCGACCTATGGCGACTCGTCCTGGACCACCTACAACCAGATCGCAACCCTGGGGTCGTTCATCCTCGCCATCGGCGTGCTGATCGTGCTGTGGAACGTGCTGTCATCGCTGCGCGCCGGCAGGATCGCCCCCAACGATCCGTGGGGCGGCAACAGCCTCGAGTGGTACACAACGTCGCCGCCGCCGGCGCACAACTTCGACGACCTGCCGCCGATCCGCTCCGAGCGGCCGATGTACGACCTGCGTAAGGAGACCGCGCGGCAGCGCGCCGCCCAGGCCGCCGGAGCGGCGCCCACCTGACCATGATGGACAAACCGACAGCCACGAAGAACCTGCGCCTGGCGCTGATGCTCGCCATCTTCAGCCTGCTCTTGTTCGCAGGGACGCTGATCATCGGCGTGATCGTGAGCCACGGCTGACCATGGCCGACGACCAGCACCACGACGACTTCCACCTGCCGAGCCCCTCGGGCGTACCGATCGTGGTCGGCGCCGGGATCGCCATCATGCTGTTCGGGTTCGTCCCGGACGCTCGCCTGTACCGCTTTGCCCTGGTGTCGATCGGGCTCATGATCGCGGCCGGCGGCGGCTGGCGCTGGCTGCACGACGCCATCGACGAGTACCGCAACCTCCCTGACTAGGCCGAAGCGGTCTCAGATAGACCGCGCTAGAGCAGGTAGACGACCGTGTACAGCGCGACCCACACGACGTCGACGAAGTGCCAGTACAGGCCGGTCACCTCGAGACCCAGGTGGGCCTCTGACGAATAGTGGCCGCGCACGGAGCGCACGAACGCGATTGTGAGCAGCGTGGCGCCGACGAACACGTGAGCACCGTGCAGCCCGGTCAGCGCGAAGAAGCCTGAGCTGAACGCGTTCGTGTCGGGCTTGAAGTTGAGGTTCACATACTCGTGGATCTGCAGGCTGAGGAACGTCAGGCCCATGGCCAGCGTCAGGAACAGCCCCACGACCAGTCCGAAACGCCGGCCGCGCTTGATCGACACCAGCGCCCAGTGCATCGTGAACGACGAGCTGATCAGGATCGCCGTGTTGATCGCGGTCGGCTTCTTGGGGATCTCGATCCCCGGCGGCGGCCACGGGTGATGCGTGAACCGGTTGTAGAAGAACGCGGTGAAGAACGACCCGAACAGCATGATCTCCGAGCCCAGGAACATGACCATGCCCAGGAACACGGGCGATCGCAGCAGGCTGTCGTGGTAGATCGAGACCTGACCCGACTGTGCGTGGCCGGGGCCCTCGACGGTCGCCGTATGTGCGCTCACGAAACCCCGGCCTGGCCGGCCTCGACGTCCACCACCACGTGCTCCACGGGCAGCCCGGTGCGGTCGCGCAGGCGCTGCACCAGGTCGCGCCGCAGCCAGCCGGAGCGCGTCTGGGGCAGTGTGGAGATGACGATCTCAGCGGGCGGGTCGGACGACTCGACCACGTCCAGCACCGCCGTGTAGGGATCGCGGTCGACGATCCGCCCGGTGGCCTGGATGCCGGCGCCGCGCAGCGCGGCCAGCGTGGCGTCCAGGCGGGCCTGCGTCTCGGCGATCACCTGCGACTCGTCGACCACCCAGGCATCCTGCGGGTCGTTCTGCGGGCAGATCACGGTCACCCGGCTGGGCTCGCCCTCGGCGTGAGCCTTGACCGCGGCGATCAGTCGCTCACCGCCGACCGTTTGGTTGGCAACCACCAGGATGTGCTTCAGCGTGCTCATCATGGCCTCCCTCTGCTCCCGCGTGGCTGTGGCAAGCACGACCGGCGCGGGCCGCATCGCGGGCTCTGGCGGCGCCACGGTCACGATGGCGTGGCGGGCACCCGGCACGCCGTAGGAGTACGGGCTGCCGACGACCTGCGGCGGCTCGTCGAAGTTGAACACGGGCGGCGGCGAGGACACCTGCCACTCCAGAGTCAGCGCGCGCCACGGGTTGGACGGCGCCGGCTCACCCTTCCACCACGAGTGAGCCATGTTGTAGATGAAGATCAGCGTCGACGCGCCGAGCACGAATGCCCACAGCGAGATGAAGAAGTTGACGTCGGCCCACTTGCTGGGATAGTCGGCGATACGCCTGCTCATGCCCTCCAGGCCGAGCCAGTGCATGGGCATGAAGGTGAGGTTGAACGACACGAACGTGACCCAGAAGTGCAGCTTGCCGAGCGCTTCGTCATACATCTTGCCGGTCATCTTCGGGAACCAGTGATAGATGCCGGCGTAGATCGTCATCACCGATCCGCCGAACAGCACATAGTGGATGTGGGCGACGACGAAATACGTATCGGACAGGTTGATGTCGACCGGCAGCATGGCCAGGAAGATGCCGGACAGGCCGCCGATCACGAACGTGAACAGGAACCCGCACGCGAACAGCATCGGCGTTCGCAGGTGCAGCACGCCCTCCCACAGCGTTGCCAGCCAGGAGAAGATCTTGATACCCGTGGGGATGGCGATCAGCAGGGTCGTGGCCATCATCGGGATGCGCAGCCACGGCGACATGCCCGACACGAACATGTGGTGCGCCCACACGGTGAAACCGAGCACACCGATGGCCACGGTCGACATGGCGATCAGCTTGTAGCCGAAGATCGGCTTGCGGGCGTGCACCGGCAGGATCTCCGAGATGATGCCGAACCCGGGCAGCATCATGATGTACACCGCGGGGTGCGAATAGAACCAGAAGATGTGCTGGTAGACGATCACGCTGCCGCCGGCCGTGGGATCGAAGAAGTGCATCGGGAACAGACGGTCGAACAGCACCTGGAACTGCGCGCCGGCCACGAACGGCGTGCCCAGCACGACCAGTGTGGAGGTGGCCAGGTTCGCCCACACCAGCAGCGGCATCCGCCAGAACGTCATGCCGGGCGCACGCATGGTGACGATGGTGACCAGGAAGTTGACGGCGGTCGCGATCGACGATGCCCCGGCGAACTGCACCCCCATCACCCAGAACGTCTGCCCCGCGGGCCCGTGCGTGGCCACCGTCGCGTAGTTCGTCCAGCCCGCGTCGAACGCGCCCACGAAGAACGACGACACCATGCACATGCCGGCCACCGGCAGCATCCAGAAGGACAGTGCGTTCTGGCGCGGGAAGGCCATGTCCTGCGCGCCCAGCATGATCGGGATCACGAAGTTGCCCAGGCCGGCGAACGCGGGGATCACGAACAGGAAGATCATCAGCGCCGCGTGCACCGAGAACAGGCCGTTGAAGGTGCCGGGCGAGAAGTACTGCTGACCCGGGGTGGCCAGCTCGGCCCGCACCCCTTCGGCCAGCGCGCCGGCCACCAGGAAGAAGAAGAACGTGGTGACCAGGTACTGCACGCCGATCACCTTGTGGTCGGTGTTGACCTTGAAGTAGTCCTTCCAGGTGTATGCGCCGTGCTGCGAATGATCCTCGGCCACCCAGTCGGGCTGGCCGCTCAGATAGCCCCACCAGTAATCCCAGCAGCCGATGCCGATGGTGAACCCGACACCGCCCAAGAGCAGCATGAAGGTGTCGGAGACCCCCTGGTTGTAGGCCGGCCAGCCGAACAGCACGCTGCGCACGACCTCGACGCCGTAGAAGCCGATCACGCAGCCCAGCACGGTGACCCAGGCCGCCCGCACCCAGCTTCCGCGCAGCCAGATGCTGCGCTGGGGGCCGCCCCCATGGTGGTCGTGCGCGTCGTGTGTGGATGTCAGCTCGGGGGCGTGAGCAACCATCAGCTCCCACCTTTCGTCAGCAGTGTTACCAGTGCAGCGATCTGCGCAGCCGAGAGCTGCGTCGAGAAGTTCGTCGGCATGATGCCGTTGGGATACCCGGAAACGACGACCTTGCCGGGGTCGACGATCGAGTCGTGCACGTACTGAGCTTCCGACTCGCCGTTGCCGTACTTCGCCGCGTCGGCGGTCAGATTGTCGAGGTTCGGGCCCACGGAGCCGGTGGTGCCGGCGGCCGTGAAGGTGTGGCAGGAGCCGCAGGTCTGGGTGAACGTAGCCTTGGCGTCGACCGGGCCGCTGGACGGCGGCGGCTGGGTCGCCAGCCGCTGCTGCTGTGCCAGCCAGGCGCGGAACTTGGCCGGAGGCACCACGTTCACGATGCTGCGCATCTGGCTGTGGCCGATGCCGCACAGCTCCAGGCACTCCACCACGTAGGTGCCGACCCGTGTGGGCGTGGCGATCAGGGTCGTGGCGTGGCCCGGCACGGCGTCCTCGCCGACCCGGAAGGCCGGGATGTAGAACTCGTGGATGACGTCGTTGGGCGGGGCGGTGATCCTGAACTCGACCTGCCGGCCGACGGGGAGCTCGAGGTACCCGGACTCGACCTTGGTGCCCGGATAGCGGAACGTCCACTCGAACTGCTGACCGGTCACGTTCACGGTCAGGTGATCCGCGGCCAGCGTCTCGTTGCGGTTGAGGATGATCCCGCCGGCGACCGCGAACCCGACCACGATCAGGGTCGGGATCAGCGTCCACACGACCTCCAGCACGGTGTGACCGTGCACCGGAGGCCCGTCCCTGTCCTCGTCACCGGGCCTGGCCCGGAACTTCCACAGCGAGTAGACCAGGAACACGACCACGATCGCGAAGATGAACGAGCTCATGATCATCAGCGCCAGGTAGATGTCGTCCTGGCGCACGGCCTGAGTCGAGGCCTGCACCGGGAACCATGAGGGCGTGACGATCACCGCAACGGAGCCCAGGGCGCCCACGACCAGGGCTACGATCCCTACCTTTATGGCCGACACGGAGCCATCTTACGGGAGCCGCGGGACGGGGGCAAAGCCGACCTGCGGGTCGCTACACTAGGCACGAATGCGGTTGCTCCTGACGCACCTGCCGCACATCGTGCCGGCAATCGTCGCCCTCGCCTTTCTCGCCCGGTTCGCCCTTGCCTCGGCCCGTATGCCGCCGTCCGGGCTGACCGACGAGCAGCTACGGCACTGGCAGGCGGCCCGTAGGCGCAGTGGATTGCGCCGCCTGGTCCCCCGCCGCTGAGGCCGCCCCGCCGCCCGGCGGCGCCAGGTCGATGCGCAGCGCCCACAACCCCGCCACGGCCACCGCAGCCGTGCTCGCGGCTGCGATCCCGAACACCTGGGAGGGCGTCAGCGGCCCCACCAGCACGCTGGCCAGCGCCGCGCCGGCCGAGGCGGCCAGCAGCGCCGACATGCGGCCGGTGATGCCGACCCGGGCCTGCTCGGCCGGGCCCCGCGCGCACCTGGCGCTCGCCGATCAGCATGGTGATGAAGCAGATCGCGGTCGCCTCCAGCGCCCCGAACGCGACCGTGGCCGCGTACAGCCCGCCGGCCAGGGCCAGCCCCACGGCCGCCACCGCGTTTCCCACCAGCACGGTGCGCAGGGCGACCGATGCCCCCAGGCGCCGCCGCATCCACGGCGCTGACGTCCCGCCGACCAGCCCAGCCAACCCGCCCACCGCCAGCATCCGCCCGGCGGCGGCCCCGGACGCGTGCAGCTGGACGCGCGCGTACACGACGAGCAGCGCGTAGAACAGGTTCACCACGAGGTTCCACGCCATGCCGAACAGCGTCAGCCGGCGCAGCACGGGGTTGCGCGCAACCAGGACGAGGCCGGACGTGCCGCGCGGCCGAGACCCGGGATGGTGGTGAGCGTCGGGCCCCAGATCGGTGCGGATGCCGGCGAACAGGAGCGCGGCCACCGCGAACCCGGCGCACTGCACCCACAGCGCCTGCACCGGACCCACCAGCCCGATCAGCGCACCGCCCAGCGCCGGGCCGACCAGAAAGCCGAGCGACCACACCAGCGACAGCGCCGCCTGGCCCTCCACGAAGTGGCCGCTGCCGACCAGTTTCGAGATCGCGCCGAACGCGGCCGCGTCGACGTACACGCGTCCCGCGGACACGCCGAGCCCACACGCGAACACGAATGCCAGCGGCAGCTCGTGCTCGGGCCGGCCAAGCGCGACGGCGGCCGGCAGGAGCAGGGCGGCCACGGCCTGGCCGCAGGTGGCGAGGATCATCACCCGCTTGCGCGGCCAGCGGTCGCCGGTGTGCCCGGCCGGCAGCCCCAGCACGACGTACGGCACGGTGCCGATCAGAAACGCGGCGCCGGCCAGCGAGCGCGAGCCGCCGGTGTCCAGCACCACCCACGGCAGCACAACCAGGGCCAGCCCACCGCCGATCGCGTCCATCAGCTGGGCCACCAGGTATCTGCGCCCGTCCGCCGAGCGAAGCAGCGGGTTGTGGATCATTCCCACACCGGCGGGCCGGTCCGCAACCGCAGCCGCGTGCCCAGCCCCCGGGAGATCGCGTTGTCGTACACGTGCTTGGCCGCGGACACGTCGTCCATGGCCAGGCCCACGGGCGTGACCACGATGCGCTGCGAGGAGCCCGTACGTCCCGGGTGCCGGCCGCTGACCACGTCGCACAGCTCAACCGCGTCCGCCCCGTCAGCCGAGACGATGCCGGCCTGCACCAGCCGCTCCGCGTAGCGGCCCGGATGGGTCGACTCGTGCACCCAGTCGTCCACCACCAGCAGGTCGGTCGCGGCGTGCAGGTCGAGCGGCCCGTCCAGGCTGGACACCAGGCACACGGTGACGCCCGGCTCGAGCCAGTCGGTCTCGAAGGACGGCTCGACGGCCATCGTGGCCGGCACCACCACCGCGGCGCCCCGGACGGCCTGCTGCGCGCTCTCGACCGCCTGCACGCGGGGCCCCGCCGCGCCGTGCCGGCGCGCGGCGAAGCGACTGCTGCGCTCGAGGTCGGGGTCGTACACGCGGATCTCGCGCAGCTCCGGCAGCACGGCCTCCAGGGCCGCAAGCTGCGTGTGCGCGAGCACCCCGGCGCCCAGCAGGCAGGCCACCTCGGCGGCGGGATCCGCCAGCCAGCGCATGGCCACGCCCGTGACCGCGCCCGTTCGCATGGCGCTGACCACGGTACCGTCCATGACCGCCACCGGCAGGCCGGTCTCGCGGTCGGACAGGAGCACCAGGGCGTTGGCCCGGGGCAGGCCGCGAGAGGGGTTCGTCGGGACGCTGGGGATCCACTTCAGGCCCGCCACGTCGAACTCCCCGCCGACGTAGGCGGGCATGGCCATGATGCGCCCGTGCAGCTCCTCGGTGCCGGGCTCGTCCGACCACGTGATCATGACCTTGGGAGGCATGAACACGCCGCCGCCGGCCTTGACCCGGAAGGCGCGCTCGATGACGTCGATCATGGCGGGCATGTCGGTGCCGCCGGCCGCCACCACATCCTCTTGCGACAGGTACACAAACGATGTGTCAGGAGACGCGCCCACGGGTTCGGCATCATACGAGCGTGCGCGCGATTGTGATCGAGCAGGTGGGCGGGCCGGAGGTGCTGCGCCCGATGGAGGTTCCCGACCCCACGCCGGGTCCCGGCGAGGTGGTCGTCGAGCTGCGCGCGGCCGCGGTCAACCACCGCGACGTGTGGACGCGTACAGAGCAGGGCACCCCCGCCGGATCCGTGCCCGGGT
This sequence comes from Gaiellales bacterium, assembly GCA_051955775.1. Lineage (GTDB taxonomy): Bacteria > Actinomycetota > Thermoleophilia > Gaiellales > JAICJC01 > DASUHT01. The sequence goes on from JBQCGJ010000028.1 coordinate 17,885, forward strand.
CCGACGGAGCGGGGATCGTGGTCGCGCACGGGGAGGGCGTCTCGGCGCCGTCCCTCGGCTCTGAGGTCGTGATCAACCCCAGCGTGCACTGGGGCGAGCGCGAGGACGCCCCGGGCGACGGCTGGAACATCCTCGGTGTACCGCGCCAGGGCACGTACGCCGAGCTGATCGCCATCCCCGCCGATCACGTGTACCCGCGCCCGCAGCGGCTGAGCTGGCACGAGGCGGCCGCGCTCCCGCTGGCGGGCCTGACCGCATGGCGGGCGCTGGTCACCCGCTGCAGGGTCGGTGCGGGAACCCGGCTCCTGATCACCGGCGCCGGCGCGGGCGTGTCCGCGTTCCTGGTGCAGATCGGCCACGAGCTGGGCGCACACATCCAGGTCACCTCGTCCTCGCAGTCCAAGATCGACCGGGCGGTCGGGCTGGGCGCGGCGTCCGGCGTGCTGTACACCGATCCCGAGTGGCCGCAGCAGGTCGGCCCCGTGGACGTGATCGTTGACAGCGCGGGCACGCCCACCTGGCAGGCGCTGGCGGCCTGCCTCCGGCGCGGCGGCACGCTGGTGTCGTTCGGCCGCACGGCGGGGCGGGCGGTCGAGCTGACCATCCCGGAGGTGTTCTACGGGCAGTGGAACATCCTCGGCACCACGATGGGCAGCCCGCGCGAGTTCGCGGCCATGCTCGAGCACGTGGAGCGGGCGGGCTGGCGCCCTGTCGTGGACGAGGTGTTCCCGTTCTTCCAGGCCGCGGCGGCCCACCGCCGGCTGGAGCATCCCGACCGGTTCGGGAAGATCGTGCTGGAGGTGCGGCCGTGACCGTGCACGTCACCTCGGTGGCGCTCTCATACGGCGCCGACGAGGTGCTGTCGGACGTGTCGTTCATCCTCCGCCCCCGCGACCGCGTGGCGCTGGTGGGCCGCAACGGGGCCGGCAAGACCACGCTGCTGCGCATGCTGGCCGGCGAGCTGGGGCCCGACCGCGGTGAGATCTCGATCCCCTCCTCGACGCGGGTCGCCCTGCACGACCAGCGACCGCCGCTGGCGTCGGACACCACGCTGGGCGAGTACGTGGGCGGTGGCGCGGCCGTCGCCCAGGAGCTGGAGGAGGAGCTGGGGCGGCTGGAGTCGCGGATGGCCGAAGGCGATGCGGGCGCGCAGGTGCTGGGCCGGTACGAGGCCGCGCAGCGCGAGTTCGAGCGCGCCGGCGGCTACGGCTGGAAGGCCCGCCTGGAGTCGGTCGCGCGCGGCCTGGGCTTCTCGCCCGAGGACCTCGATCGCCCACTGCGCACCTTCTCGGGGGGTGAGCTGACCCGCGCCTCGCTGACCCGGGCACTGGCCGCCGAGCCGGACGTGCTGCTGCTGGACGAGCCCACCAACCACCTGGACACCGACGCCATCGAATGGCTGGAGGAGCACCTGGAGTCGCTGGACGCCTGCGTGCTCCTGGTCAGCCACGACCGCTGGTTCCTGGAGTCGGTGGCCACCGGTGTGCTCGAGATCGACCGCGGGAAGGGCCGCTACGACAAGGGCAGCTACTCCCACTGGCGGGCGCTGAAAGCCGAGCGGATGGCCGCGGCATCCGACGCCTGGGAACGTCAGCAGGAGGAACTGGCCCACCTGCAGCGGTTCGTCGACCGCTTCCGGTACGGCACCAAGGCACGCCAGGCGCAGAGCAAGCTGAAGGCCATGGACCGCATCGAGCGTGTCGAGAGGCCGACCACGCAGCGCTCGCTGCGCTTCCAGTTCCCGCGCCCGGCGCGCAGCGGCCGGGTCGTGTGCGAGGTCGAGGGGCTCGAACTGGGCGTGGCCGGGCGGACGCTGGTGTCCGAGGGCTCGTTCGCCATCGAGCGCGGGCAGCGGGTGGCCCTGCTGGGCCCCAACGGCGCCGGCAAGACCACCCTGCTGGAGACGCTGCTGGGCCGCCGGGATCCGCAGGCGGGGCGGGTCAAGCTGGGGCATAACGTGACCGTGGGCTACTACTCGCAGCAGTCGCTGGAGCTGCCGGACGCCTACCGCACGATCGACGCGGTGATCCAGGGAAGCAAGCTGACCGGCCCCCAGGCCCGCGACCTGCTGGGCATGTTCCTGTTCTCGGGGGAGGACGTGGAGAAGCCCGTGTCGGCGCTCTCCGGCGGCGAGCGGCGGCGACTGTCGCTGGCCCGCACGGTGGTATCGGGCGCCAACTTCCTGGTCCTGGACGAGCCCACGAACCACCTCGACATCGAGAGCAGGGAGGCGCTGGAGGACGCGCTCGAAGCATTTCCCGGCACTCTGCTTCTGGTGTCGCACGACCGGGCCCTGATCGAGGCCCTGGCGACGCGCACACTGGCCATCGAGAACGGGCTGCTGGTGGCCCGCGACGGCGCGTTCGGCGCCTACGCGAGCTCCCACGCGCCGCAGCACCACGCGCCGCTGCCGCCGCCTCCGTCCGCAGCGGCGAAGCCGAAGCCGAAACCGCGGCCGAAGCAGCAGCCCGCTCCGCGACCGCGAGGGCCGAGGCCGTCCCAGCGGCACGCCCGCGAGGCGGCGCGGCTGGAGCGGGAGATCGCGTCGATGGAGGAGGAGCTGGGCGCGATCGAGACCCGCCTGTCAGCCCCCGACGAGTACCGGGACGACGAGGCGCTGGCGACGGACGGACGGCGGCATCAGGCGCTCCAGGAGGAGCTGGCCTACAAGTACCGGGATTGGGAGCGCCACGCCGCCGAAGCAGCCGGCTAGGGACGTACCGGGTACAGGTTTTCAGGGGGTGAGCGTCGCGACCATCGCCTCCGCGATGTCACGGAGCGTGCGCCCGGTGCGCTGGGCGGCGCCGCGCATGCGCGCGAACGCCTCCGCCTCGCTGAGCCCGTCGCGCTCCATCAGCAGCCCTTTCGCCCGCTCGATCAGCTTCCGCGCCTCGAGCGCGTCGCGCAGGCTGTCCGACTCGGCGCGCACCGCCTCCAGCTCAGCGTGCCGGGCGCGTGCGGTCTCGATGGCCGGCAGTAGGTCGGACTCGCGAAACGGCTTCACCAGATAGCCGAACACGCCCGCCTCCACGGCGCGGGCCACCAGCTCACGCTGCGAGAACGCGGTCAGCATGACCACCGGGATCGGCCGCTGCTGGATGATCCGGCGGGCCGCCTCGATGCCGTCGAGGTTCGGCATCTTGACGTCGAGCAGGGCGAGATCGGGCGACTCGGACTCGGCCATGGCCACGGCCTCGGCGCCGTCGCGGGCCTCGGCCACGACGTCGAACCCGGCTCGCTCCAGCATCGCCCGCAGGTCGAGTCGGATGATCGTCTCGTCCTCGCCGATCAGGACGCGGCCGGAAATCTCACCACCGCCCTTCCACCGCCGGCGCCGTCCAGGTCGAGGCGCCCACCCAGCTCCTCGGTGACCAGCGCGCGGGCGATGCGCAGGCCGAGCCCGTCGCGGGCATCCGGGGCCGGCCCGGGCCCCTCGTCGGTCACGTCCAGCTGCAGATCGCCGCCCGTCCGCCGCAGGCCCACCGCGATCGCCCCGCGGCCGTGCTCGACCGCGTTCTGGAACAGCTCGCAGAACACCAGCGCCAGCGCCGTGGCCCGCTGGCCCGACAGGGTCACCGGCTCCAGCCGTGAGCCCACGGCGCGGTCGCCCAGGCCCTGGCCGAGCATCGCCTCCAGGCGCCCGATCAGCCCGGCGCAATCCACGTCGTCGGCCCGGGTCGACGTCAGCAGGTCGTGGACGGCGGCGATCGACAGGATCCGGTTGACCGACTCCCGCAAAGCCTTGGCTGCGTGCTCGTCGCCCGCTTCGCCCAGCTCCAGGCGAAGCAGCGAGGCCACCGTCTGCAGGTTGTTCTTGACCCGGTGATGGATCTCCTGCGCGAGCAGGCCACGGAGCGCTGTACGGGCGTTCTCGACGGCCGCCGCGGCGGCGTGCCCGACCGCAGCCAGCAGCGACAGCTCCTCCGGCGACCACGCCCTGGGCGACTCCGCCAGCACCACCAGAGCTCCGGTCACGCGCTCCTTCCACACCAGCGGATGCACCGCCGCCGTCTCCGTCACCAGCGGGGCGCGCTCGGCGAGCGCCAGGAGCTGCGCATCGGGGATCAGCTGCCCCGTGCGGTGCCCAACCCGAAGGCCGTCGTCGCCGGCCAGCGCCAGCGCGCACTCGTCGGCGTGCAGGGCCCGCTGCGTGCGCTCACAGATGCCGCGCAGCGCCTCGTCGAGGTAGAGCGAGGACGACACGGTCTGGCCGATGTCGGCCAGCGCCTCCAGCTCGGCCACCCGCCTCAGCGAGCGCTCGTACAGCTTCGCGTTCTCGATCGCCTGGCCCACCTGGCCGGCGATGGCGGACAGCAGCGCGATCTCGTCGTCTGCGAACGCCCGCGGCGATCGCGTGCGCACGTTGAGCGCGCCGGCCAGCTTGTCGCGTGCCAGCACCGGCACTGCCAGGATCGACTCGTACTCGTCCTCGGGCAGGTTCGGGAACGACCTGAAGCGCGGATCCAGGTGCGCCTGGCTCTCGATCGCGATCGGCCGCCGCAGCGACGCCGCGGCACCCGTGATGCCCTCCCCGGGCGACATCCGCGGGCGGTGGGCGGGGTCGTCGAAGCGCGTACCGTGGGTCGCCCGCAGCTCGAGAACCCCGCCGGCCTCGTCGTACATGTAGACGAAGCAGGCGTCGGTGGACATTGCAGTGGCCACCTGGGAGGCGATGCGGGCGAACACCTCGTCCAGCTCCAGCGTGGAGTTGACCGCCGCGATCGTGTCGGTCAGGAGCTGCAGATGGCGAGATGCACGATCGGCCGTCAGCGTATCCATCGCCCGAGTCTAGGCCGAAACCCCGGTACCGGGTACACGAGCCCGGCCTTTACAAATCCAGATCCTTGGATGTACTCGGGACGCCGGAGATTTGTAAAGGCCGGGCTCGTGTACCCGGTACCGGGGGTCCGGCCTAGACTCGGGCGATGGATACGCAGACGGCCGATCGTGCATCTAGCC
>JBQCGJ010000029.1:0-4141 GCA_051955775.1 Gaiellales bacterium
CCTGTGATCCTGGTGGTGCTGATTCTGCTCTGTCTGATCAGCATCGTGATCGTGCCCGGCGCGGTGCTGCTGGCGATTCCGATCGCCGTCATCCTTGGCATCGTTCTCGCGGTCGGCCTGGTGCGCGGGGCCGCCGCCAGCCGAGGCGGCAGCCGGGTTGAGAGCAGCAATGCCGGCGCCGGTGTCCGCGATGCGCTGTCCACGCCGGGTGATGAGGATCCCGATCGCACGTCCGCTCGGACCCACACCCAGGGCTGACGCGGACAAGGCGCCCGGAGGCGAGGGCGGCGACCGTGACGACGAGTCAGCCGACGAGCGCCACAACCGCCAGCTGATCGAGCTCCTGAACGAGCTTCGCGTCGCGTTGCCGGGCGTCCAGATGCTGTTCGGGTTCCTGCTCGCCGTGCCGTTCAGCCAGGGCTTCGGGAGCATTGGCCACGGCCAGCGGGTGGTCTACTACCTGACGTTCCTGGCAGCGGCTCTGGCATCGGCGTGCCTGATCGCACCGGCGAGCCTGCACCGGATGGTGTGGCGGCACCACCGCAAACGGCAGGTCATCCACGTCTCCAACGTGCTGGCGCTGGTCGGGCTGGGGTTCCTGGCCTGCGCGATCGCGGGGTCGGTCGGACTGGTCACTAGCGTCCTGTATGGAACCTCGGCGGCGGCCATCGGCGCCGGCTGCATCGCGGGGTTGGTGGTGCTCCTGTGGTTCGCGCTGCCGCTGGCCGACCGTCTGGCCCAGCGCGTCGACCCGGGAGACGAGCAGCGAATCGTCGGCGGCTGAGCGATGCCTCGGCGGGGGCACACCAAGCGTACGATTCTGGTCGCCCTGGCGGCGAACCTGGGAATCGCGGCCGCCAAGCTGGCCGGCGGCCTGATCTCGGGCTCGGCAGCCATGCTGGCGGAGGCAGCCCACTCGGGCGCCGATTCGTTCAACGAGCTGGGGCTTCTGATCTCGCTCCCGCTGGCCAGGCGCCCGGCCGACGACGAGCACCAGTTCGGGCACGGACAGGAGCGGTTCTTCTGGGTGTTCGTGGTCGCGGTGGCGATCTTCGTGACCGGAGCGACGTTCTCGATCTTCCAGGGCGTGTCTCGCCTGCTCTCCCCGGGCTCAGGCCACAGCGACTACCTGGTCGCCTACGTCGTGCTGGCGGTGGCGTTTGCCTTCGAGCTGCCGTCGTTCGTGACGGCGCTTCGCCAGCTCCGCCAGGAGGCCGGGGCGACGCCGCTGCGGCTTGGGCAGTTCATGTTCGAGGGCAAGGACCCGGCGCCCAAGGTGGTGCTGCTCGAGGACGGCGCCGCCATCACCGGCGTCGCCACCGCCGCCGTGGGGCTGGCGATCAGCCAGATCACCGGGAATCCCGCCGCCGATGCGATCGCGTCCATCGTGATCGGCGCGTTGCTGGGATGCGTGGCGGTCGTAATCGGCGCCGAGGCGAAGGCGCTGCTGCTGGGGGTGGCGGCGCGGTCAGACGTGCAGCGGACATTCGAGGACATCATCGACGGCCACAGCGAGGTGCGCAGGCTGGAGTCGCTGCGTTCGCTGCACCTGGGGCCGGATCAGCTGCTGGTGATGGCGCAGGTGGCGGTTTCGCCCGAGCTCACGGTCGAGCAGTTCGACGACCTGCGACAGACGCTGGAGTCGGAGCTGCGCGAGGCCGAGCCAGCCGTGTCGCACGTGTTCGTGGAGCCCGTCACCGCCTCCCCGACTCTTGCCTGACGATATCGACCGAGATCTCCACCGCCTGGATCGATCCCGCGTTCTCGAGCCAGTGAGTGGTGTTCCGATCCTCGGGCCAGCCCACCCCCGGCCCATAGTCCGTATCACCGTCGTCTCGATGGTCGGTGATGGTTCCCTGCAGGATGTACACGAGGCCCGGCCTGTCCTTGTGGTCGTGGATCGGGCCGTATACACCCCCCGGCTCGATGGTCACCATGCGCATTCGAAGCTGGCGCCCCGCCATGCCGTCGATCTCCAGGCCGAGGTCGACCGTCGCCAGCAGCTCCGTTGTCACACCCTTCGTCTCGGGTGCTCCCTGTTGCTCCGTCATTCGTCGTCTCCTCGTAGTGGGTCCAGGGGCTTACGTTCGCCCTCGACCCACCACCACCTCCGGCCTGGCCGGCCTACAGGAGGCTCGGGCGGCGCTGAGACATCACGGTGTAGCGCGGATCCTCGGCCGACTGGAAGCCGGCCCGGAACACCGCGAACCGCTCCGCCACCGCCCCGGCCAGCACGAGCCCCGCGGCCACGCGGCCCAGCATCGGCCGCCGCCGCCCGGCGAGGAGGCCGAGCACGGCACCGCCGGCCGTGGCCGCCTTGGCCAGCCGGCTGTTTCGGCCTGCCGCGCCCGTGTGGTACGGGTCGGCCAGCGGTCCCAGCGAACGTTCCATCAAGCGGTCGACGACCAGCTCGCCCGCTGCCCCCGCGAGCATCATCCGGCGGGCCGGGCCGGCCGCGCCGTGCGGGGTCACGATGACCGCCGCGGCGCCCGCGCTGGCCGCTGCGCCGGTCGCGAACAGCACCGGCAGATGACGCCGCGCCTCGTGCCATACGGGCACCGCCGTGTCGGCGATCAGCACGCCCGTATAGGTCGCCACGCCCGGGCCCCGCAGTCCCGCCGTGACCTGTCCGGCGGCGCGCAGGTGCCGAAACCGGCCGGCCACGTCGCAGACCGCCGCGACGCCGCCGGCCGACCCGGCGGCGGTCAGCAGCCACGTCCCCATGTTCATCGGCGACGTCGGCTTGAACACCCGCAGCATGTTCGCGAACCGCTCCGGCCGGCCGAGATCCTTGATCAGAAGGGCCGGGCTGACCGCGTACCCCGCGGCGGCCACCAGGCCGGCCCGCCGAGCCAGCTTCCCGTTCCCCGTCAGCCTGGCGGCCAGGCACAGCGCCGAGGATCCGCCGGCCAACCCGCCCGTGAACAGGTACCAGCCGATCTCCTGCTTCCACACCGGCGGCTTGATGATCGGCCGCCCGTAGTAGCTCGTCTCGGACGACGGCCTGCGCTCCGCCGCCCGAGGGTGTGACGGCGAGCGCCGCTCGACGCGCAGGGCGGGCTCGCGCAACGTATCGCTCATCGCCGGCCTCCAATCAGGCATGCGGCCGCGGTCAGGGCAAGCGCGGCGGACGCGGCGGCGGCCGCCCGCCACATCTCGGGCAGATCGCGGGTGGTGTCCACGGGATCCGGCGGCAATCCGTACACCTCCGGCTCGTCGAGCAGCAGGAAGAACGCCCCGAATCCGCCGACTCCGTCGCCGGGGTCGTCGCCGTACAGGCGTGCCCCGGCCAACCCGTCCTCGACCACCTGGTCGAGCCGGTCGGCGGCCGTCTTGCGAAGCTCCTCCAGCGGCCCGTACTGGATCGACTCAGTGGGGCACGCCTGCGCGCAGGCCGGGGTCATGCCCTCGCGCGTGCGGTCGTAGCACAGGGTGCACTTCCAGACCCGGCCGTCATCTTCGATCTCGCGCTTGTCCAGCACGCCGAACGGGCACGCCGGGACGCAGTAGCCGCAGCCGTTGCAGACGTCCTCCTGCACCACCACCGTGCCTAGCTCGGTACGCACGATCGCCCCCGTCGGGCACACGTCCAGACAGGCCGAGTGCGTGCAGTGCTTGCACACGTCGGAGCTCATCAGCCAGCGCATGGCGTCGTCGTCGCCGTCCACGCTGCCGTTGTCCGGCACGCGCAGCGGCTTGTCCTGCTCGATGAACGCGACGTGACGCCACGTGTCGGCGCCCAGCCCGCCGGTGTTGTCGTAGGAGTCGCCGGTGAACACGAGCCCGTCCTCGGGCACCATGTTCCACTCCTTGCACGCGACCTCGCAGGCCTTGCAGCCGATGCACACGCTGGTGTCGGTGAAGAAGCCCATGCGGGGCTCCGCCTCGCCGTCGTAGGTGCCGGGCCAGGCTTCGGTCGCGGTGCCGAGAGCGTCGATCATGCGATCGCCCCCCTTGGCGCCCGGCCGGGCCGGATGTCGCACGTGGCCGCCTTGACCTCCTGGATGTGCACGTTCGGGTCGAGCGCGATCGAGAAGACGTCGTTCGCGGCGTCGCCGCGCGAGAGCCCCTCGTAGCCCCAGTGGTAGGGGAGCCCGACGACGTGCACCGGGCGGCCCTCGACGACGAGCGGCGCGATGCG
>JBQCGJ010000030.1:0-3078 GCA_051955775.1 Gaiellales bacterium
TTTTGATGTCGAACCGGGAGCCGTGGCACTGGCACATGACCGTCGTCCCGGTGAGCAGGCCGCCGGAGAGCGGGCACGGCTCGTCGCCGCACGTGCAGAGGTCGTCGAAGGCGTAGAGGCGGCCGTCGACGCGCGCGATCGCGACGCGGAGCCTGCGATCTCTCAGGTAGTAGGGAAGGACGGTGTCGTTGGCGATCGCACCGTTCGGACCGAGCGTGTGAAATGCATCACGTACGAGCTGTGTCATCGGTTCTCTCCTTTCTCGTCATTCGGGCTCCGGGATCACGGACGCTGCCCTGGTGGCGGCGGGGATGGCGGACGGCTGCCTGGCCGGATCGGGGCCGTAGGCGAAGCCGACCACCGCGCCGACCGCGGCGAATGCGGCCGCGGCGAGCAGGACGTCGTTGAGCCCGCTGGCGGTGCCGGCGCGCACGGCGTGGGCAACCGCGGCGCTGGCTGCGGGCCGCACTGCGTCGGCCACGCGCATCTCGGCGCCGGACGCAGCGGCGGCCGCCACTCGGTGGACGGTGCCCGGCGAAGCGGGCCCTCCCGCCAGCTCGCCCACCGTGGCGGTGGTGACGCGGGAGGCGTAGAGGGCGCCGAATACGGCCACACCGGTGGCCGTGCCGACCTGGCGCAGCGTGTTCGTCATGCCGGCGGCCATACCGGCGCGGGCCGGTTCTACCGCGGAAAGCGCTGCCGAAGCCAGGGCAGTGGAGGTGATCCCCAATCCGATCCCTGCCAGGATGAATCCGGGCAGAAGCACCAGCCAGGTGGACGTCGCGGTCAGGTGGGCCATCGACGCCAGGCCAGCTGCCGCCGCGGCCATCGCCGCACTCAGCAGCACCCGCATCGCCACCTTGCCGATCAGCCGGCCCGTCAGGAGGGCGACCGTGAAGGAGACCAGGAACATCGGGAGCAACCGCAGCCCGCCCTGAATTGCGGAGTAGCCGAGGGTGTTCTGCACATACAGCGACAGGTAGGTGATCGTCCCGATGGCCGTCGCCGAGATCGCGAACGCCACGAACCCGGTGGCCGCGAAGCTGCGGCGCCGGAACAGGTGCAGGTTGGCCATGGGCGCGGCGGCGAAGCGCAGCTCATATGTGACGAACGCAGCAAAGGCCACGCCGGCGATCGCGAACAGGGCCACGATGGCCGCGCTCGCCCAACCCATCGCGTTGCCGCGGATCAGCGCGAACATCAACGAGGTCAGCGCCGCGATGAGCAGGGCGGTGCCCGCCCAGTCGGCGCGGCCGCGGGCCGGACTGCGCGATTCGCGCAGCTGCGCCACGCCGACGGCAAACACCACCACGCCGATGGGCAGGTTGATGAAGAAGATCGACCGCCACCCCAGTGTTTCGGTCAGCACCCCGCCGACCTGTGGCCCAATGGCGCTGGCGCCGCCGAGCGTGGCGCCGAAAGCGCCCAGCGCGCGGGCCAGCGCGGCGCCGGAGAACTCCGCCCGCAGCAGGGGCGTGGCGGTCGCGAACAACACTGCTCCACCGACGCCTTGGAGCGCGCGGAACAACTCGAGCGCCAGCGCAGTCGTGGCCAGCGCACACGCCACCGACCCGGCGGTGAAGATGACCAGGCCGACCAGGAACAGCCGGCGCCGCCCCAGCCGGTCCCCCAGGGTGGCCGCCGGCAACAGCAGCACGGCCAGCACCAGGGCATAGGAGGCGCTCACCCACTGCAGATCAGGCAGGCTCGCCCCCAGATCCCGCTGAATCGACGGCAGCGCCACGCTCACCACCGTGATGTCCAGGAGCAGCATGAACGCCGCCGTGCACACCAGCACGAGCGTCCATCTCTGCCGGGGCGACGTCCCCCGGACTTCAGCCATCTGCCTTTGCCTTGCCTCGACGTCCACGGTGCGCTCTCCGGTCGCTCTGTCGCTAGTACGGGTAGTCGGGGATGACGTCGGACTTCCTCGCGTCAAGTCGCAGCTCGCCGGGAGCGCCGGCGGGCACGACCGGGCGGTGCGGCATCACCGGGTCCACGCGCTCGTAGCCGGAGCCCAGCGGCGGCCGCGCGTCCGCCTCGCCCTTGTTCGGCCACAACGACATCGCGCGCTCGGCCAGGGCCGTGATCGAGAGGGACGGGTTCACGCCGGTGTTCGCCGGCATCACGCTTCCGTCGATGACGTGCAGGCCCGGCTGGCCGAACATGCGCTGGTAGGGGTCGACGGCGCCGTCCTCGCTGGTGTCGCCGATCGGGATGCCGCCGGTGAAATGGGCCGAGGCGGTGCGGTTGATGGTCTCGAACGGGAGCGCGCCCTCGTGGCCGTCCATCTTCGCGGCCATCCGATCGACGAACTCCTCGACGATCGGGATGTGGACGGACGGCGGCGTGCCCGTGTGACGGCTGCGCATCAGGCCGTCGTGCCAGTACAGCTCGATCGACGTGTCGGTCGTCTGCGAGCACAGCATGATCACGGTTCGCTCGGCCCAGTTGCGCGGGTCGTCGAAGCTGAGCACCTCCGTCGGGTGCTCGATCAGCTCCTTCACCCATGCGGCCGTCGGGTGCTTCTGCTCGCCGTGCTCGTGGTAGGTGACGAGGAACGCAAACAGATCGTTCCCGACGCCCCAGTAAACGGGCTCGATGCTCGTGACCGGATCGGGCCAAACCCCGGAGGTGATCGAGACCGATCCCGGCGTGAGGCAGATCTTCTGCGGGTCGTGCTTCCACTCGCCGTGCCTCCGCGTGATCGCGAGCAGCTGTTCGGAGTTCGTCCGCGCCCGCCGGCCGAGCTCGCTCGAGAGGCCGGGCAGCCGGCCCTTGTGCTGCATGTGCAGCAGCAGCTTGGCCGAGCCGTAGGCGTGGGCGGCGACGATCACCTGCTCGGCCGTGTAGATGTGGTGGTGGCGATGCGACGCTCGCTGCGCCCAGCCCGGATGACGCGCGTGCACCTCGAACCCGCCGCCGTCCAGAGGGACGAGATCGTAGACCTCGTGGAGCTCGTGGACATCGACGCCGAGCCCTTCCGCAAGGTACAGGTAGTTCGTCGTCAGCTTGTTCTTGGCGTTGTGGCCGCAGCCGACGTTGCACTTGCCGCACGAGATGCAGCCGGTGCGGCGC
>JBQCGJ010000031.1:0-4008 GCA_051955775.1 Gaiellales bacterium
GGTCGGGATGCGCCGCGCCGGCGTCGCGCAGGCGTGCCCGCATCCACTTGCGCAGCCGCTCCTTGTGGCGGCGCACGATGGCGTGAGCGGGATGGCCGGGGTCGGCCAGCTCGGCTGCGGCGTTGGAGAACGGGCAGCCCCTGAACTCCGGCATCTTGACGGCGTGCTCCAGCCCTGCGAACAGCGCGTCGAGCTGGCCCGCCGGATCGCCGGTGGCCGCCTCAGCCGGGCGCGTGAACATCTCGTAGACAGGGAGGTCGAGACTCTCGTAGGCGGCGACGATCAGCCCGTCCTTGCTGCCGAAGCGCTGGTACAGCGTGCGCTTGGAGATGCCCGCCGCCCGGGCCAGGGCGTCGACGCCGGTGGAGGTGATGCCATGCTCGTGGAACTGCTCCGCGGCGACCGCGGCGATCTCTGCGTCGGTGCGCGTCATCACCGGATGGTACAGATCGGTTTCCAATCGCGCGACCGTGGTGGTATGGTGCCGAAAACCGATCGGTGTCCACCATGAGGAGGGGTCCGGATGCGACGTGTGATGGTTCGCTACCAGGTCAAGCCCGAGCGGGTTGAGGAAAACGAGCAGCTCGTCCGCGATGTCTACGAGGAGCTGCGCGGGTTGCGGCCGGACGGTTTCCGCTACGGCACGTTCAAGCTCGAGGACGGCGTCACGTTCGTTCACCTGGCGGTGCATGACACCGACCACAATCCGCTCACCGAGGTCGGGGCCTTCCAGCGATTCCAGGCCGACATCCGCGACCGCTGCGATGTGCCGCCCGTCGTGGCAACGCTGGACGAGGTCGGCTCATACCGGTTCGACGGGGTGCCCGCATGACCGACGGGGCGGGGACGAAGGACGACCCGTGGCGGCTGAAGACGCCGCCCCAGACCTCGGACTACGAGATGTACCTCGACGAGCGGGACGGCACCGGGGTGATCGTGTGCCAGGTGGGCAAGACGACGCTGCTGTACGACAGCCGCGCGATCGACGACCTGCACGAGATGCTGAAGGCCCACGGCGACTGGATGGAGCTGGGCAGCGCCGACGAGCAAAAGCCGGCCAAGGAGGGGACGGTCGAGGCCTGGGGCCGCTCGCCCTCGAATCCGGTTGGCGGCTGGTACGGGCTGAAGAAGGGGTTGCGCGGGCGGTTCGGGATGTACATGCCGCCGCTGATGGAGGCGCTGGGCAAGGCCGAGCTCGAGCACAACCCGCGCAACAACCGGATGCGCGCGATCTAGCCAGTCGAGCGGGGAGCACCGGCTCTGGGTGGGCGGTGCCTGCCCGTTCGGGATCTAGGGTGCGGGCTTCCAGGCGGGGTCAGCGCCCGCCGCCACCACCGTCGGCAGCCCCCGCGACGGTGGGCACGCTGCCGGCGAGGCACGAGCGGGCCGATGGATTCTCTTCGCCGGTGGGGAAGGTCACGAGACCAGCGTGTCGATGACGCCGACGGCGGCGCAGGTGAGGACGAGAGGGATGATCCCGACCCGGAAGCGCCAGAAGGCGACGAACGCGGCCGCGGCGAGGATGGCGAGCACCCAGTCGATGCCGCCGTTGCTGACGAGTGCGTGGCGTGCGACGAACACCGCGAGGCCGCCGATCACGCCGACGACCGAGATGGTGATGCCGTTGAGGCTGCTGGTGAAGCTGCCGGTGGTGCGAATGCGGTCGATGATCGGGGCGCCGCTGATGATCAGCACAAAGCAGGGCACGAACGTGGCGAGCGTGGCGATGACCGCTCCGAGGAAGCCCCAGGCGAGGTTCCCGCCGACGTTGTACCCGGCGACGAACCCGACGAACGTGTTGACCATGATCAGCGGGCCTGGGGTGGACTCGCCCAGCGCGAGGCCGGCCACCATGTCCTTGCTCGTCAGCCAGCCGTAGTGGTTGACGGCGGCGTTCGCGACGAACGGCAGCACGGCGTAGGCCCCACCGAAGGTGACCAGCGCCGCGACCGTGAAGAAGCCGGCCAGCTCGCCCACGATGCCGCCGATCGCAACCAGCACGGCGACCGGCACCAGCCAGATCACGAGGCCCTTCGCGAATCGGCGCCGCACGCTGACGCCGATGTGCTGAGCGGCGGCCTCCTCGTCATCCTGTTCGTCGCCGTGGCCGGCCGGCCGGCCGAGCAGGCGCGGGTTGGAGCGGCCGGCCACATAGCCGATCAGGGCGGCCAGGGCGATGATGACCGGAAACGGCACGCCGACCGCGATCGCAAGGAACGCGACGGCCGCCAGGCCGACCGCAGCCGGGGTGTGGACAACGCGGCTGCCGACACGAAGCACCGCAGCCGTGACGAGAGCGACGACGGCGGCGCCGAGGCCGGCCACCACGCCCTGTACGACGGTCACGTCACCGAACTCGACGTAGACGCCGCTCATCACGCACAGCAACACGAAGCTGGGCAGAACGAACAGGCCGCCACTGGTGATCGCGCCCCGGACACCGTACAGCGAGTAGCCGACATAGGAGGCCAGCTGCTGTGCCTCCGGGCCGGGGAGGGCCATGCAGAAGTTGAGCGCGTGCAGGAAGCGCCGTTCGCTGATCCAGCGGCGACGTTCGACCAGCTCATCGTGCATGATCGCGATCTGCCCGGCCGGCCCGCCGAAACTGATACAGCCCAGCTTCAGCCAGAACCAGAACGCCTCCCGCTCGCTCGGCCTCACCACGGCCGGCTGGGAGGCGGCGGTCGTGTCCTGCGTCTGTCTGGTCGCGGTCACGCGCCGCTCCACAGCGCGTAGAGCGCGTCGTACACGGGGCTGGCGCGGCTGATCCGCTCGTCGTCGCTTGCGGACTGGCGGGCGAGGCCGCGGATGAGCGCGTCCAGACCGGGCGCCTCGGGCGCGTCCCAGACCTCGTCGCCGATGTCTGCCTCGTGCACGATCCGTCCGATCCGCACCAGCGCAGGGTCGGAGAGTTCGTAGCGGGCGAGGATGCTCTCAAACGAGCACCGCCCCTCGCGGTGGCCGAGCTCGGCGCCGCGCATGTCAAACGCCATCGCCTCGGCGGGCACCTCATCGGGATCGTCCACGAACACGAACTCGGCGTCGGCGTCGACGAAGCGGCGGATCAGCCAGGCACAGGCGGTGCGGTCGACGTGGATGTTGCGTCGCGTCGCCCAGATCACGCCGCTGCCTCCTCTGCGATCCGCCGAGCCAGAGCCTCGACAGCGTCACGAGCGGCCGCGGCGTGCTCGGAGGGGAAGAACTGACGCGAGGCGACTCGCCGCAGCTCGCGGCGCAGGCGGGCCAGCGTGCGTCGCCGCTGCAGCGGTGGGGTACCGGCTGCGGCGTGAGCTTGAGAGGTGATCGTCCGGTACTCGTCGTCGATGCGCTGCGTCATCGCGGCGGCCAGGCGCCGATGCTCAGCCGCGGTGGCCGGCCGCGCCAGCCAGATGGTTGCATCGCCGCCTGCCTGGACGACGTCCTCTGCCAGCCATTCCAGCTGCTCGCGGGTGTCTGCGCTCGCGGGCAGCGCCACGACTCCGTCGACGATCTGGGCAACGCCGAGGCGGCGCAGTCTGCGCCATAGCGTGATCCGCGGCGTCGAGGGGGTGCGCGGAAGCCGATAGGCGAGCATGACCCATTGCGTCGTCGGCACGGGTCGCATCATACTGCAACCGTGGTTACACT
The DNA here is from genome assembly GCA_051955775.1 of Gaiellales bacterium. Lineage (GTDB taxonomy): Bacteria > Actinomycetota > Thermoleophilia > Gaiellales > JAICJC01 > DASUHT01. The sequence goes on from JBQCGJ010000031.1 coordinate 3,628, forward strand.
CGACTGATGTCTCCGTGTTGGATACTGAAATGCCAAAAGCCGCTCAACCAAGCGGCTTTTGGAGAAGTGCGCTGACGCCAGCCCGTTGTCCAGCTCGAGGGCAGGTCGCTCGGCCGGGCATCGCGTTGTATCAGGCGTGGTGAACAGGCGAGTGGGCGACAGTGCCCGAGCGATGCGGCGAGTCCGGATCAGCGGTCGTCAGCAGCGAGTTCGTGGGCAGGCGCTCCGCGGACGTGCAGCGCGGTTTGAGTCCATCTCGGCATCCACCAGTTTGCGTCGCCGAGCAGGCGCATCAGTGCCGGCAGGAGCACGGCGCGGATCAGCGTCGCGTCGAGAATGATGCCGGCGGCGAGGCCGATTGCGAGGGGTTTGAACTCGTAG
>JBQCGJ010000032.1:0-11629 GCA_051955775.1 Gaiellales bacterium
GAACCACGGGCGGTACGGCTCCAGCACCTGGAAGTACTGCGCGGCCATCATCGGCGAGCAGCGGCCGTGCATGTCCACCATCAGCTCGACCTCGTCGCCCACCTCGCCGCGCACCGCCGCCATCACCGCGTCCGCGTGGCCTAGGGCCGCGGTGCCGTCGAGCCTGCCGGTGCGCGGGATCACCACCTCCAGCTTGATGGCGTCGAACCCAAGCTCCATCGACTCCCGCGCCCGCTCGGCGGCCTGCTGCGGGGTCAGCGAGTGGTACACCGAGTGCATCTCGCCGCCGCCCAGGTGGTCGTACAGCCGCACGGTGTCGCGCACCGCCCCGCCCAGCAGCTGGTGCACCGGGACGCCCAGCGCCTTGCCCGTGATGTCCCAGCAGGCGTGCTCGATGCCGCTCATGGCCGAGCACTCGACCATTCCGGGGCGGAAGAAGTGCTGCCGGTACATCATCTGCCACAGGTGCTCGATGCGCCGCGGATCCTCGCCCAAGAGCAGCGTGCGGTAGTCCTCGACGCAGCCCACGACGGCACGCGTCTTCCACTCCACGGTGGCCTCGCCCCAGCCCACCATGCCCTCATCCGTGCTCAGCTTGACGAACACCCAGTTGCGCATCTCGGCGTGCACCACCACCGTGTCGACGGCGGTGATCTTCACGGCACGCGGTAGCGGGGAGGCAGCTCGCCGGGCGCGACCACCACCGCCCGGCCGGATCGCAGCATGCGCCGGATATGGCCGTGCACGACGAACATCAGGTTGACCGGGTCGGAGTCGAACGGGCCGACCCGCCGGTCCACGTGCGCGCACACCTCGGCCAGCGTGGCGGGTGTCTGCAGGCGCTCCGCGACGGCCTCGTCGGTGCGCTCGACGAACGACCGGCTCTCGGCCAGGAACTCGGCCACCTGCGGGCCCTTCTGAATCGGCCAGTGGCCTGAGTGCAGCTCGCGCGGCGCCAGCGACTCCAGCAGCTCGATGGTCTCCAGGTAGTCGTCCACCTCCTCGTAGGTCGGCGACAGAGCCGGCGAGCCGTCGGCCGCCGGGCACATCCGCCAGTGCACCGCGTCCGAGCTGAACATCAGCCCGGCAGCCGGCTCGTACAGCACGAGATGGCCCGGCGAATGGCCGGGAGCGTGGTGCACCCGCAGCGTGCGGTCGCCCACGTTCACCGACTCGCCGCCGGCGAATCCGATCTCCACCCGCGCCGGCGCGCCGTAGTTGGCCCGCATCCACTCCTTCTCGTCCTCGCCGTACCCGACGTCGTGCTCCAGCTCGAAGGCGCCGTAGCGGTCGGTCAGCAGTCGCTCGGGCTCCGACACCATCATTCGATCGGCGAAGCCGCACGCCGCGACGGCGTTCGGCAGCTCCTCGCGCAGCCCGGCCAGACCGCCCTGGTGGTCGAGGTCGGGGTGCGTGACCACGACCATCGCCACCTGCTCGGGCTTCACCCCGACCGACCGCAGCGCGGGCATCACGACCTCACGCGGCGTCGGGGTCATGCCGGTGTCGACGAGCAGCGCCTGGCCGCCGTCTGCGATCAGGTACTGAAACAGGTTCCGCGGCCCGACCAGCGACTCCAGCCGCCAGGTGCCGGGAGCGACCTCGGTGAGGCTCATCGAGCGCCCGCCTGCGTGCGTCTGCCCGTCCCCATTGAACGATCAAGTAAACCACATTAGACTTGCCCGATGGCGCGCCAGCCCGAGGATTCCGGCGGCTCCCGCGGCCGGCTCGCCGGGATGCTGGCCGGCGTCGATTTGGAGCCTCCGGCGCGCACCTGGGGGGAATCCGGCGGGCGGTTCCCGGACGGCCGCCGCCATCACTTCGAGATCGCCAGCGTGGAGGGTCCGGGGGTGCTGCGGGCGGTGCTGGAGGAGGCGGATGTGCAGGGAGTGCGCATCCACCGGGTGTCCCAGGGCTCCGGGATCATGATGCTGAGCGACCCCGAGCTGGACGAGATGGCGGCGCTGGGCCGAGAGCACAGCGTCGAGGTGTGCCTGTTCCTCGGCCCGCGGGGAAGCTGGGATCCGGGCGGTCAGGCGCTGGCCACCGAGGCGGCGGCGGGAGTGGCCCGCGGGCCGGAGGGCGTCGAGGCGTCGGTCGCGGAGGCTGACCGGGCCTGTACCCACGGGATCCGCAGCCTGCTGGTGGGCGACATCGGCGTGCTGGACGTGCTGTCGCGACTGCGCGCCGCGGGGCACCTGCCGTCCGACCTGATCTTCAAGACGTCGGCCGTGATGTGCGCCGCGAATCCGGCCACCGCAGCGCTGTACGACCGGCTGGGCGCGGACACGATCAACGTCGCCACCGACCTCACCATCGGCATGCTGGCCGCGATGCGCCGGGTCACCGCGAAGCCGCTCGACCTGTACGTGGAGGCGCCCGACGACCTGGGCGGGTTCGTGCGCACCTACGACGTGCCCGACATCGTCCGCGTGGCGGCCCCCGTGCACCTCAAGTTCGGGCTGCGCAACGCCCGCTCGGTGTATCCCAGCGGCGGCCACCTGGAGGACGTCGCGGTGTCCCAGGCACGCGAGAAGGTGCGCCGCGCGGCGCTGGCCGAGCGGCTGCTGCGGGAGCTGGCGCCTGACCTCATCTAGGTGGACGGCACCCCCGCGCTCAGCCCGCCGTCCACCACGAACGCGCCCGCGGTGCAGAAGCCCGCCTCATCGGAGGCCAGGAACAGCGCCATCGCGGCCACCTCCTCGGGACTGCCGATGCGACCGAGCGCGTGCATCCGGCCGGCCTCGACGCGGGCCGCCGCCGGGTCGTCCTGGATCTCGAAGTACCGCTGGGCCATCCCGGTATCGATGTACCCCGGGCAGATGCAGTTGCAGCGGATGCCGTATCTGCCGTTCTCGAGGGCGATCGCGCGGGTGAGGTTGATCACGCCGCCCTTTGCAGCGCAGTACGCGCCCAGCGCGGGCTCCACCCAGAAGCCGTTGACCGACGCCATGTTCACGATCGAGCCGCCGCCCAGCGACCGCATGCGGGGGATGGCGGCGCGTGCGCACAGGTAGACGCCCTTCAGGTTGACGCCGAACACGCGGTCCCAGTCGTCGGGCGGCGTGTCCTCGACCGTGCGCTCGTACTGGATGGCGGCGTTGGACACGATCGCGTGCGGCCCGCCGTGGCTCTCGGCGGCGGCCATCAACTGCTCGACCTGGGCGGCGTCGGACACGTCGCACGGCTGGGCCACGGCGCGGCCGCCTGACGCGTTGATCTCGTCGACGGCGGCCCGCAGTCCCGCCTCGTCCACGTCGGCACACACCGTCACCGCGCCCTCGGCGGCCAGCCGCTGCGCCACCGCCCTGCCGATGCCGGTGGCTGCCCCGGTGACAACGCTCACCTTGCCTTGCATGCGCACGATCGGTCCTCCTGTTCGATTCTGTCGGCCCCCGCGGCGCCGAGCACCAGAGGGGCCTGGCCCAGGGGCCAGGCCCCGGCTTTCGGTGCGGGGCACCGAATACTCCGTCACTTTGACGATCAAGTAAAGTGGCCCGGTGGCGAGCACGAAAGGCAGACGCCCCACCATGCGTGACGTCGCAGAGCACGCCGGCGTGTCCGCCCAGACCGTCTCCAACCTGGTCAACAACCGGCTGCGTCAGATGTCGGACGAGACGCGGCTGCGCATCGAGGGGGCGATGGAGCAGCTCGGCTATCACCCCAACCTGACCGCGCGCAGCCTGCGCTCGTCGCGCACCACCACCATCGGCTTCCTGCTGCTGGACGAGGGCGCCCGGTACCTGGCCGACCCGATGACCGACCAGGTGATCGCGGGCGTCGGCGATGTCGCCCGCGACCGCGGATACAGCGTGCTCATCCACGCCGGCCGGCCGGGGCCGCCCGACAGCGGGCTGTTGCGGCCGGTGCTGGAATCGCGGGTGGACGGTGTGCTGCTGTTCCTGTCCGGACCGCCCGAGCAGCGGGCGTGGTATCCGGCCCGGGCGGCGGAGCTGCACGTACCCACGGTCGTGCTCGAGGAGGCGGCCTCCGGTGACCGCCGGCAGCTGTCGGTGACCGCCGACAACCGCAGCGGCGCCCGGATGCTGGCTGACCACCTGATCGCCTCAGGGCACACCGGGATCGCCTTCATCGCCGCCCGCCAGCCGTGGCCGATGGTCGAGCAGCGGCACCGGGGGTACTGTGACGCCCTGGCCGCTGCGGGCCTGGAACGCGACCCGTCGCTCGAGCTGTTCGAGGGGATCTGGGACCCTGCCGACGGGGGCGTGATGGTCGACCGGCTGCTCGATCTGCCCCAGCCGCCGACCGCGATCATGGGCGGCAACGATCTGCTGGCCATAGGCGTCATGCAGCGGGCGCGGGCGCGCGGGCTGCGTGTCCCTGACGACCTTGCGGTGACCGGGTTCAACGACTTCGCCTTCGCCGAGTTCGTGGAGCCGCCGCTGACCACGGTCCACGTGCCCGGCTACGAGATCGGGCGCACCGCAGCGCAGCTGCTGATCGAGCACCTGGACGGTGAGCCGGTCGACCAGTTGCAGGTGACCCTTCCGGTCGAGCTCAGGCTCCGCGAGTCGGCGTGACCGGGCGATTCCCCAAGGAGGACGGTATGCAGGCTGAATCCCGCTCGCACTCGCTGGCCGGGCGTTGCGCGGTCGTCACCGGCGTCGGCTCCGGCCTGGGGCAGGCGGTCGCCCGCGAGCTCGCCGGGGAGGGCGCGCTGGTGGTGGGCTGCGACGTGAACGACGACGCCGGCCGGGCGACCATGCAGGAGATCGGCGTCTACCACCACGCCGACGTGTCCCGCGAACGGGAGATGCAGTCGCTGATCGACGCCGCCGTCGAGCGTCACGGCCGGATCCACGTGATGGTCAACAACGCCGCCATCCAGATCGAGCAGGAGCTGGCCGAGACCACCGAGGAGCAGCTCGACCGCATCCTGGCGGTGAACCTGAAGGGCGTGTTCTTCGGCTGCAAGCACGCGGTGCGGGCGATGCGGCCGGCGGGCGGCGGTGTGATCGTCAACGTGGCCTCGATCCTCGGCCTGGTGGCCGACGGCATCCTCGCCGCGTACTGCGCGGCCAAGGGCGGTGTGCTGGGCATCACCCGGGCCACGGCTGTGCAGTACGGCGGGGACGGCATCCGCTGCAACGCGGTGTGCCCGGGCGACATCGACACGCCGCTCGTGCAGGCGTACTTCGACACCGCCGACGACCCGGCCGCCCTGCGCGCCCAGGTCAGCGCCGAGTATCCGCTGCAGCGCATCGCCCAGCCGCGGGAGATCGCCCGCGCCGTCGTCTTCCTGGCGGGCGACGACTCATCCTTCATGAGCGGCCAGCCGCTCGTGGTCGACGGTGGCCTGCTGGCCACGTGCTACTGATGGGCGCGCGCATCGACGACCGCTGGGCGTATCGCGGGCTGCAGGTGGTGCGGCTCGAGAACGCCCGGCTGGCGGTCGACGTGATGCCGGAGCTGGGGGGCAAGATCCTGCGGCTGATCGACAAGCGCGGCGACCGCGACGTGCTGTGGCACTCGCCGCGGGTGGAGCCGCACCGGGCCGAGCTGCACGCGAACTTCGACGACCACTGGCCCGGCGGCTGGGACGAGGCATTCCCCGGCGGCGCCCCGTCCCCCAACCGCTACGGCGACCAGCTTCCGTACATGGGCGAGCTGTGGACGACCCCTGCGGCCCCCAGGATCGCTCGCGACGACCCCGCCGGAGTCGAGCTCGAGCTGGTGCTGACGACACCGATCACCCCGGCCCGGTGGACGCGCTGCCTGACCCTGGATGCCGACACCCCGGTGCTGCGCATCGACTACCGGCTGGAGAACGTCGGCAGCATGCCGTTCGACTACAACTGGGGCCTGCATCCGGTGGCCGCGATCTCCCCCAGCCACCGCTTCGACGTCCCGGCGGGGCAGGCCGAGGTGGACGAGAACGGCGGCGGCACGCTGGGCGTGAAGGGCGACCGCTACCGGTGGCCGGCGTTCAACGATATGGACGTCCGCCGTGCACTGGGCCCGGACGCCGGGTGCTTCGCACTGCATTACCTGACCGAGCTTCGCGAGGGCTGGGTGGCCACCACCGACACGCAGGGCAGGCGGGGGTTCGGGCTGGTGTTCGACCACGAGCTGTTCCCCGTCGTGTGGCTGTGGATGGTGTACGGCGGCTGGCGCGGCTACTACCACGCGATCTGTGAGCCGTGGACGGGCTATCCCAGCCCACTGGCCGAGGCTGTCGAGGCGGGCAGGGCACGCGTGCTCGACCCCGGTGGAGTTGTGGAGACCACGGTCTCGGCCGTGGTGTACGAGGGCGTGGATCAGGTGTCCAGGCTGGATGCGGGCGGCGGAGTGACGGCGTGACGGGCCAGGCCCCCGTGGTGGGCCGCGGCCTGCGCACGCTGGTGGACGGGCTCGACCATCCCGAGGGCGTGTGCTGGTACCCGGCGGCCGGCGCCGTGTACGCGGGCGGCGAGGCCGGCCAGCTCTACTGCTTCGGCCTCGACGGCGGCGGCCACGAGACGGTCGCCACCGTGCCCGGCGGGTTCCTGCTGGGGCTGGCCGTCGACGGCCGCGGCAACGTGTACGCCTGCGACACCGGCAGCGGCAGGGTGCAGCGCGTCACGGCGGATGGAGACGTGGCGCCGTTCGGCGACCGGGTGGGATACCCGAACTCCCCCGTGTTCGACCGCGACGGCAACCTGTGGGTGTCGGACTCCGGCGCGTGGGACGAGGTGTCCGGCGGCCTGGTGCGGATCGCGCCGGACGGCTCGACCGAGCGCGTGGCAGGGCCGTTTCGGTTCGCCAACGGGCTGGCGATCCACGGCGACCATCTGTACATCGTCGAGTCGCAGATGCCCGGGGTCGTTCGCATGCCGCTGGCGGGCGGACCGCCCGAGCCCGTCGTCGAGCTGGCGCGGACCGTGCCCGACGGCCTGGCCTTCGACGCCGAGGGCGGGCTGTGGATCGGGTGCTACCAGCCGAACCGGATCTACCGTCTGGATGCCGACGGCGATCTCGAGCTGATCGTGGACGACTGGACGGGCGAGTACGTGATGACGCCGACCAACCTCGCCTTCGCGGGCGAGGCGCTGGACGTGCTGGTGCTGGCGTCGCTGTGCGGATGGGCGATCAAGGCGATCGACCCGGGCGTGCTCGGCGCGCCGCTCCACTACCCCGAACCGCCGACCGTATGAGCTCGGAGCTGCGCAGCGCCCGCTGGTTTGGCACGCAGGACGTGGCAGGTCTCATCCACCGCTCCTATCTGAAGGCGGAGGGCATCTCCCAGGCAGCCATCCAGGGCCGCCCGGTGATCGGCGTCTGCAACTCCTGGAGCGAGGTCGTGAACTGCAACGTGCACTTCCGCGGTCTGGCGGCGGCGGTCAAGCGCGGCGTGCTGCAGGCCGGCGGCCTGCCGCTCGAGTTCCCAACCATCTCGCTCGGCGAGGCGTTCATGAAGCCGACCACGATGCTCTTCCGCAACCTGATGGCGATGGATGTCGAGGAGACGATCCGGGCGAATCCGTTCGACGCCGTGGTGCTGATCGGCGGCTGCGACAAGACTGTCCCCGCCCAGCTGATGGGGGCGGCCAGCGTCGACCTGCCGGCGATCATGGTCACCGGCGGCCCGGCCCAGCCGGCCGTGTTCCGCGGCGAGCACATCTCCAACGGCACGGATCTGTGGCGGTACACCGCCGATCTGCGTGCGGGGCGGATCACGCAGGCCGACTACGACGCGCTGGAGGCGGCCATGGTGCCGTCCGCCGGCCATTGCCAGGAGATGGGCACGGCGTCCACCATGACCTCGCTGGTGGAGGCGATGGGGATGTCGCTGCCCGGCACCGCGGCCATCCCGGCGGTCGACGCCCGGCGGGCGGCGGCCGCCGAGGCCACCGGCCGGCGGGCGGTCGAGATGGCCCTCGAGGGTGGCCCCCGGCCGTCCGAGGTGCTGACGGCGGCGGCATTCGACAACGCCATCACGCTGCTGATGGCGCTGGCGGGGTCGACCAACGCGGTGCTGCATCTGCTGGCGATCGCCGGCCGGGTGGGCGTCGACCTGCGGCTCGACCGGTTCGACGAGCTGTCGCGGCGAACGCCCGTGCTGGCCAACGTACGGCCCAGCGGCGAGCATCTGGTCGAGGACATGTTCCACGCCGGCGGCGTGCCCGCGGTGCTGCGCGAGCTTGCGCCCCTGCTGGAGGGGGAGGCGCGGACGGTGACAGGCGCCACCCTGGCCCAGAACCTTGCCGCGGCCGCCGAGGCGACCGACCGTTCCGTGATCGCGGCCCTGGACGAGCCGCTGGCCGGCGAGGGAGGCATCGCCGTTCTGCGCGGCTCACTGGCGCCTTCCGGCGCCTTGATCAAGCGAAGCGCGGCGTCACCCGAACTGCTTCGCCACCGCGGGCCGGCGGTGGTGTTCGAGAACATCTACGACCTGGCCCAGCGGATCGACGACCCGGGCCTCGAGGTGACCGCCGACTCCGTGCTCGTGCTGCGCGACAGCGGCCCCAGGGGCGCGCCGGGGATGCCGGAGTGGGGCCAGTTGCCGATCCCGTCCAGGCTCCTTCGGGCCGGGGTGTCCGACATGGTGCGGATCTCCGACGCGCGGATGAGCGGCACGTCGTTCGGCACGGTCGTTCTGCATGTGGCGCCGGAGTCGGCCGCGGGCGGACCGCTGGCGGCTGTGCAGGACGGAGACCCGATCGTGCTCGACGTGGAGTCGCGCACGCTGGACGTCGACATCCCGGCCGCCCTGCTCGCCGAACGCCTGGCCGCGCTCCCCGCGCCCGAGCCGAAGTACACCCGCGGCTACGGCCGGCTCTACCTCGACCACGTGCAGCAGGCCGACGCCGGATGCGACTTCGACTTCCTGCGCAGGTCGCCCGGCGAGGCGGCGCAGCCGGACCCGCTTGGCCTGGTCGGCGGCCCCATCGGGGGTTGGTAGCGAGACCAGGTCTACCCGGCGTGCAGCTTTCGGGCGCGGAGCCACAGGAACAACGGCAGCAGCTGCCAGCGCACCTCGGATGGGAGCCTCTTGGCCCATGAGTCCGGCGCCGGCGGCTCGCGCACGCGCTCGATGACCAGGCCGTGCTCTTCGAGCGGCCGTGTGTATGCCGACAGCGGACTGCGCCAGCTGTGAAACGTCATGTTCAGCCCTGCCCGCTCGAAGCTGGCATCGAACCGCCGCCGGTCGAAGTAGCGATCGGTGATCACGAACTCGGCATCCGGCTCTCTGCTCGCGAACAGCCCGGCGTCGTTGATGGGATGGGTGACGCAGATGCACAGGGCGCCACCCGGCTCGAGCACGCGCGCAGCCTCCGCGATCGTCCCGGGCAGGTCGTCGACGTCCATCAGCGAGTTGTAGGCAACGGCGAGATCGAAGGACTCATCCGCGAAGGGGAGTTGCGCGGCGTCGCACCTGACGTACTCACCGCCGGGATCCGCCTCCCTGGCGTGGCGCAGCATCTCCGGCGACGCGTCGATCCCCACCACCGAGTGCCCACGCGACGCCAGGTCGCGCACGACCCGGCCCTCCCCACAGCCGATCTCCAGCGTACGCCCGCCCGCCGGGGGCACGATCGCTTCGAAGAAGCCGGGAGAGAAGTACCAGTACGAATCGTGAGCCGGCGTCCTGGCCCACCGCACCCAGTTCTCCGCCTCGTCGTCCCAGGTGCGTTCATCCACCGCACCACCCTACCGGCGGGTCGTCCCGAACATTGGACGCAGATCATTGCCGGGTTGCAAGCCGCACGAAGTGCACGCACACTTAGGTCCATGGAGCACCCCGGAGGGGGGCGGGTGGCCGCCGTGCTCCCAGTGCAGCGGCGCCCGGCCCACAGGATTCGCATATCTGTGGCGATCGGCTTCGCGATGGCTGCGCTGGCCGCGGTGTGCAGTGGCCTGGCCGCGACCGCAAGCGCTGCCGGCAGCCTGCAGGAGATCCCGGTCAAGGCCGGAGCGGCGCCGCACGACCTCGCCCTTTCCAACACCGGCAACGCCATCCAGTTCGCCGAGACAGGCACCGGAACGCTCGGCAACATCAGCGAGCGCAACCGCTACACACGCTATGCGCTGCCGCTCGTGCACGGACAGCCGACGGGGATCGCACTGAGCGCACAGGGCGACCTGTGGATCACCGAAGCGGCGGCCGGTGTGCTCGAGCGCTGGCGCGCGGGGAAGGTCAAGGTGTTCACCCTCCCGCGAGGCAGCCAGCCGCGCGGCATCGCCGCCGGCACTCAGGCGGTGTGGTTCTGCGAGGCGGGGACGAACAGGATCGGCCGCATGACGCCGAAGGGCTTCTTCACGCAGTATTCGATCCCGGCCGCGCATGCCGACCCGGCCCGCATCGCAATCGGGCAGGACGGCCAGGTGTGGTTCACCGAGCAGGCGGCCGACCGCGTCGGCCGGGTCAACGGCTCCACCGGGAAGATCACCCAGATCACGCTCGCCGCTGGCTCGCACCCCTTCGGGATCGCCCCCGGGCCGGACGGCAACATGTGGGTCACCGAGCCGGGCCTGGGCCGCGTGGCGGTGCTGTCACCGAGCACCGGCGAGGTCGTCGCCGAATACCCCGCCGGGACCAAGCCGCTCGGCATCACGACCGGTACCGACGGGCTGGTGTGGGTGACCGACCCCGGCTCGAACTCCGTCGTCTCCCTGACCAGCGGCGGCGTGGCGACGAGCTACCCCGTGCCGACTGCGAACGCGGGCGTGTTCGGGATCGCCAATGGCCCGCGCGGCCAGATCTGGTTCTCGGAGCAGAGAGCCTCACGCATCGGCCACATCGACAACACGGTGCCGCACACCCAGTCCGTCAGCGTCGGCGCCAAGATCGTCGAACAGAGCCCGCCGCGGCTGGCGCTGGGGGCGACCGTGCAGTGGACGTTCTTCGGGCCCGGCATGCAATCGGCGACCGACGCCACCGGCATGGGGCTGTACGACTCGGGGCCGCAGTCGTTCGTGACCCGCTTCAGCCACGTGTTCGACGCCGCCGGCGACTACCCGTTCCGGTCGACCACCAGCGCGCTCGGCGGCGTGGTGAAAGTGATGCTGCGGGTGTCCGCGTCCAGCGTGGCCGTGAACAGCCCGGTCACGGTGACCTTCGCCACCGGGGCAGCCCAGCCCGGGTTCCACTACGAGGTGCAGGTCAAGCTGCCCGGCCACGGCAGCTTCACGCCGTGGTTCTCAGGCGTCCAGCCGTCAGGGAACTACAGGCCGGCACACGCGGGCGTGTATCAGTTCCAGGCCCGCCTCGTCGACACCGCCACCTCGCCGCAGACCAGCTCCGGCTGGTCGCCGTCGGTACCCGTGACTGCCCATTGAGCAGCGATCCGCGGAATGTTAAGACCCCGACCCGGGGTCTGACCCCGGTTGGGGTCCATGCGAGGCTCGGCGGTCGACCTCGCGGAAAAGCTCCATGCCCATCGGCCGCTCCATCTCCTCCGCCAGGTGCGCCACCAGCCCTGCCGTGCGGGCCAGCAGCGCCAGGCCGCGCACGATCCGGGCCGGGAAACCGAGGTCGGCCAGGGCTGCCCCGCCCACCCCGGCGCCGTTGATCGGCAGCGCGCGACCAGCCTGCTCGCGATAGGCCGCGGCGACGGCCTCCAGCGCCGCCAGGTGCGGGCCGCGCAGGCCGTTCTGGTCGGCGATGGCGTAGATCCGCGGCGTCCGC
>JBQCGJ010000033.1:0-11791 GCA_051955775.1 Gaiellales bacterium
CGGTATGCATCCACGGGCCCGCCGGCGAACGACCCGGTGCCGATCTCGGCGAACTCGTCCACCACCACGAGCGGCACGTCACGGCCGGCCAGCGCGAGCTCCGCGGTACGCCGGGCGCGCAGCCGGGGGCTGCTGACCACCACGTCGATCGGCTCCGCCTCGAGCGAGCGCCCGAGCTCCCGTGCGGCCCGCTCTCCCTCGTCGGACAGCGGCACGTCCAGCGCGGCATCGGGATTGAGCAGGCCCCGCGCGCTGTGTGCGGTGTGGGCATGGCGGACGAGGATCAGCCGATCCACACGTCTCCGGTCTCCCCGTCCAGCGTCACCCGCAAACCGTCCGCGATCCGCGTGGTGGCGGTCTCCGCGCCGACCACCGCAGGCAGGCCGTACTCGCGGGCGATCACGGCCGCGTGGCACAGGATGCCGCCGGTGTCGGTGACGATGCCCGCCAGACAGGCGAACACCGGAGTCCAGGAGGGTGTCGTGGTGGTGCACACCAGCACGTCGCCGGGCGCCACGCGAGACAGGTCCTCGGCCCGGCGCACGACCCGGGCCACCCCCGTTGCCCGGCCCGGAGACGCACCGTGCCCGACCAGGCGCGCGCCGTCGCCCCGCTCGACCCCCGGCGTGCCGTAGAACTTGAGAAACATCGGGTCCGGATCGGCGTCCTGCAGGATCGGCGGGCCGACCACCAGGGCCGGCGTACGCGCTGCCGCCGCATCCAGCTCGCGGCGCCGGCGCGCAGCCCGCGGCTGCAGGCGCGGGCCATGGTCGGCGGCCAGGGCGTCGCGCAGCTCGTGGCGGTCGAGCATGAACACGTCCGCCGCGCGGTCGAGCCTGGCCTGGGCGACCAGCCGCGAGCCGAACCCCAGCAACGCCTCGCGCACGGCCTGCAGGCCGCGCTGATCGATGTGCAGCGTGTGCCCCTCCTCGAGCGGCGCGGCGGCCTTCACCCGAGCCAGCAGCGACTCGAACCCCGCCCGCTGCGCGGGGTCGATGCGGGTCAGCACGCCGGCCTCCAGGCGGTCTCGCTCGGCCGCCCGGCGGGCCCGCTCCTGAGCGGCCACCCGCGGCTGCTCCAGCAGCAGCCGCATGCTCTCCACCACGAACTCGGGCCGCTCCACGTAGCGCGGCTCAGCCAGCTCGTGGTACCGCGAGCGGGCCCCGAACCGGGCCAGGTGCTCGTCCAGGGACAGCAACAGCCGGCGCCCGTCGTGCAGCCGCCGCAGCTCGGCCAGCGCAGCGTCAGCCGGCAGCTCCAGGATCACGTCGGCCACGTCGAGCCGGCGGGCCAGGCCCGCCAGCTCTGCCAGCTCGTCGTCGGCGTCCAGGGTGGCGTTGGGCAGCCCCTCCAGCAGCCGGTAGGGCTCGAGCGGATCGCCGCCCAGGAGCTCCGTGTACCGCTCGGCCAGCACCTCGCGGGCGACGTGCACGCCGAGCACCGCCACGAAATGGATGCGCCACTGCTCGTGCGTGATCTCGACCAGCCGGTCGAGCATGGCCACCGCCTGCGGCGCGGCGGGACGGGCCGGCCGCATCGCCCGCAACTCCACGGTGCCGCGCTCCACCTGCCGCAGCAGCTCGCCGCTCCAGCGCTCGGCGATGCCGAGGCAGGCGGCCCGGAACCCCGCCGGGTCGGGCGTCCACTCCGGCTCCACCTCCGACTCGTACGCCCAGTGATCGATGGTGGTGGTCGTGAACCCGCCGAACGGCGCGCGCAGCTCGCGGCAGGCGGCCTGGATGCCGAGCCCCATGGCCTCGAACCACAGCGAGGCGGTCATGGGCGTCAGCGGCTCCGGGTAGTGCGAGCGGTCGTACGTCCAGGTCACGTCGCCGTTGCCGGTCATGTCGCATCCATCCCGGTCACGGGCCGGCACTGCAGGAGCCACAGGCGCGGCCCCTCGAAGCAGAACTCGACGTCCACCGGGCCTCCGAACCCGGACTCGGCCCGGCGCACCATCGCGGCCACGGCCACCGCCTCGTCGTCGCGCAGGGTGCGCAGCACCTGCCGCTCGCAGGGCAGCCGCCTGCGCCGGCCCGCCCCGTCGACCGCCACCGGCTTGAGCGACAGCCTGGCCCGCACCCGGCCGTCGGCCGCCACCGTGTACCGATCGGGCGTGACCAGGCCGCCGACCAGACCCTCTCCGAACCCGAACACGGCCTCGATCAGCACGGTGTCCCGGCCGCCCGACACGGGATCGACCGAGAACGCCACCCCCGAGCGGCCGGCGGCCACCTGATGCTGGATGACGACGGCCATCGGCGCATGCGCGCCGTCCCGGTAGGCCTGCACCCGCTCGGAGTCAGCCGACTCCAGGCAGCGGGCCACCGCGGCTGCGAGCCCGGAGGGGTCGCGCACGCCCGTCACGGTCACGTACTGCCCGGCCGTGGAGTGGCCGGCGGCGTCCTCCCCCACCGCCGAGCTGCGGACGGCGAACGGCGGCTGCAGGCCCGACACCGCCGCTGCCAGGCCGTTTTCGGTCGACGTCCAGCCGACCGGCAGCACTACCGCGCCGGGCACGGGAAGCCCGAGGTCGGCCAGGCGTGCCAGCCCCATCGCCTTGCCGCCCACCATCTGCTCGCCGGCGGCTGCCGCCTCGGCCAGCGAGAGCGCGCTTACGCGGGCGGCTGCATCCACGCGATCAGGTGCCGGTAGTCCTCCCGGCAGGGGGCGAACACGTCAAGGTTCTTGACCGGCGTGCCGCCGGTGGGCTCGATGTAGTGCTCCACGCCGGCCGGGATCAGCAGCACCGAGCCGGGCCCCACCCGGTTGTCGCGATCGCCCACGTGGTAGATCGCCTCGCCCTCCACGATCACGGCGATCTGGTCGAACTCGTGGCTGTGCGGGGAGAGCGCCATGTCCGGGTCGAGATCGTGCATGACCAGCAGCACGTCGTCGGTGCCGAAGCCGCGCCGGTGCACGCCGCCGCGGGCCGTCTCCACGGGGATGTCATCCCATCGAACGGCGGGAGGCCAGGCTGCGATCGTCGACTCGCTCATCGGTGTCTCCTTCGGTGGGTGGATACTGCACGAAGCCCAGCTCCGCCGACAGCGCGGCGGCGGTCTCCCGCAGGCGCACGCACATGTCGGCCCGGGGATCGGTCTGCACGGAGGCGGTGGTGCCGACGATCGCCATCGCGGCCGCCAGCTCCTCGCCCTGGAACACCGGCACGGCGATGGCGCAGATGCCCTCCACGACCATCGCGTTGGACGCCATGCCGGCCTGCCTGATGGCCGCCCCCTCGTCCCCGCCCCCGCCCGAGAAGGCAGCGAACACCTTGCCCTGGGCGGACGTCTCTGGCGGCAGCCGGGATCCGGTGCGCACGTTGATGCGGACGAGCCGGTCGGTGTTGTCGTCGACCCGCACCACGACGGGCGCCTCGCCGTCCCAGATCGACAGCACCACGGTCTCGTTCACCTCGTCCACCAGCCGCTCCATGAAGGGCCCCGCCACCTTGATGATGCGCAGCCCGGCCAGCGCCGACGTGGCCAGCTCGACGATCCGCGGCCCCAGCGAGTACACGGCCCGCGAGCGGTCGTACCGCAGCAGGCCGACCCGCCGCAGGGCCATCGTGTAGCGGTGCGTGGTGGCCTTGCTGGCGCCCAGCCGGGCGGTCAGCCCGGCCAGCGTCAGCTCCGGCTCGTCGACGGTGAAGAACGACAGGATGGCGGCCGCCCGCTCGACGGACTGGTTGATCGGCGGCGTGCCGCCGTTCTGGGCCCGCGCAGGGCTCACGCCGGCACCCCGGTCGCGGCCAGCTCGGAGCAGATGATCTCGGCCAGCCGGTCGACCTGCTCGGGCTCGATCACCAGCGGCGGCGACAGCACGAGCTTCTGTCCCGTGGCGCGGACGATGGCGCCGCGGGCGCGGATGCGCGCCGCCAGCTCGGCGCCGTCCGCCGGCGGCTCCAGCTCGACCCCCGCCATCAGCCCTACCCCGCGCACCTCGGCCACCGCCGGCAGCCCCTCGGCGGAGCGCAGCGCCGACAGCAGCCGCCGTCCCTGCTCGACGGCCCGCTCCCGCAACCCCTCGCGCTCGATGATGTCGAGGTTTCGCAGCGCCACCGCGGCCCCTGTGGGATGGCCGTTGTACGTGAACCCGTGCGAGAAGCGGGTGCCGTCCAGCATCGACATCACATGGTCGCCGATCAGCACGGCACCCATCGGCACGTAGCCGGAGGTCAGGCCCTTGGCGGTCACGATCAGGTCGGCCGGGATGCCGCCCCAGCGCTCAGCCGCGAACCAGCTTCCGGTGCGGCCGTAGGCGGTCACGACCTCGTCCAGGATCAGCAGGATGCCGTGCCGGCCGAGCACCTCGGCCACCCGCGGCCAGTAGTCGTCGGGCGGCGGGATCATGCCGGCCACGCCCAGCACGGGCTCGCCGATCATGGCGGCGATCCGCTCCGGGCCGACCTCGGCGATCGTCTGCTCCAGCTCGGAGATGCAGGTCTCGGTGCAGTCGGGCACGCGCAGCGGGTACGGCGCGGTGAGGTGAACGAACCCGTCGGCCAGCGGGCCGAACCCCTCGCGCAGCGGCTGGATCCCGGTGGCCGACAGCGACCCGTAGCCGACCCCGTGGTAGCCCATGCGGCGAGACAGGATGATGTCCCGTTCCGGCCGGCCGCCCGCGCTCCAGGCCAGGCGGGCGAGCTTGAGCGCCGTCTCCACTCCCTCGGATCCGCCATTGGTGTAGAAGACGTGGTCGAGCCCGGGCGGGGAGATCGCGGCCAGCCGCTCGGCCAGCTCGATGGCGGGCTCGTTCGACAGGTCCCAGAACGAGGCGTAGAACTCGAGCCGGCGCATCTGCTCGGCGGCCACCTCTGCCAGCTCCTCGCGGCCGTGGCCGACCAGGCACTGCCACAACCCGCAGGTGCCGTCGATGTACTCCCTGCCGTCGGCGTCGGTGATCATGGCCCCGCGGGCGGAGCGCACGATCAGCGGCACCTGCGGGCGGCCGACCACCTGGTGCGGATGCACGATGTGCGCTGCGTCGAGCCGCGACAGGCGGTCGTCGCTCACACGCCCACCGCCGTCTTCACGGTCTTCACCGCCGTGTACTCGCCGATCGACTCGGGGCCCAGCTCGTAGCCGCGGCCGGACAGGCCACGGCCGGAGAACGTCGAGTAGGGGTCGAGCCCGCCGTACATGTTGATCCACACCGTGCCCGCCCGCAGCGCCCGCGCCATCCGCTGCGCCCGCCCGCCGTCGCGGGTGAACACGCCGGCGGCCAGCCCGTACGGCGTGTCGTTCGCAACCGCCAGCGCCTGCTCGGCGGAGTCGACCTCGATCACCGCCACGGCCGGGCCGAAGACCTCCTCGCGGTTGATCCGCATCGCGTTGTCCGTCCCGGTGAAGATCGTGGGCTGCACGAACGCGCCATGGGGATAGCCTTCCACGCTCGCCGCCCCGCCGCCGACGGCCACCTCGGCGCCCTCCGCGCGGGCCGACTCGAACAGGTCGAGCACCCGCCGCCGGTGGTGGTCGTCGATCAGCGGGCCCATCTGCGTGCCGGCATCCAGGCCGCGGCCCAGCCGGATCCCGGCCACGTGCTCGGCCAGCCGCTCGACCAGCGGCCCCGCCACCGGCCGCTCCACGATCAGCCGCGCGCCGGCGGTGCAGATCTCGCCCTGGTTGCGGAAGGTGGACGAGACGGCGCCCTTGAGGGCGGCATCCAGGTCGGCGTCTGCCAGCACGATATTGGCCGACTTGCCTCCCAGCTCGAGGGTCAGGCGCTTCATGCTGACCGCCGCCCGGCGCTGGATCTCCTGGCCGGCGGCCGTCGAGCCGGTGAAGGACAGGGCGTCCACCCCGGGGTGGTCGGCCAGCGCGGCGCCGGTCTCGGCGTCGCCGGTGACCACGTTGAGGACGCCCGGGGGGATCCCCGCCTCGAGCGCCAGCTCGGCCAGCCGCAGGGCCGTCAGCGGGGCCTCTGGCGCGGGCTTGTGCACGACCGTGTTGCCGCAGGCCAGGGCGGGCGCGATCTTCCACGACGCGATGGTGAGCGGGAAGTTCCACGGCGTGACCACGCCGCAGACGCCCAGCGGCTCGCGCAGGGTGTAGGTGAAGACGCCCGCCGCGGCGGGGTTCGTGGTGCCCAGGATCTTCGTCGGCCAGCCCGCGTAGTAGCTCCAGGTGGAGATCGTGAACGGCAGGTCGCGGGTGGACGATTCGGCGATCGGCTTGCCCACGTCGCGGCTCTCGGTCTGGGCCAGCTCGCCGGCGTTGCGCTCGATCAGCAGCGCCAGCTCGTACATGACGGCTGCCCGCCGGGAGGGGTCAAGCGCGGCCCAGGCCGGCGCCGCCCGGCGGGCCGCCTCAACCGCCGCCCCCACGTCCTCGGCGGACCCCAGCGCGCACTCGGCAAGCGTCTCACCGGTGGCCGGATCCCGGGTCGCGAAGCGGCGGCCGTCGGATGCCGGGCGGGTGCGGCCGTCGATCATGTGACCCAGCGCGACGTCCGCCCGGCTGGTTGCACTCTGTATCACAATGCGAGATACTGTCCCTCATGCTTGGACGGATGTCAAGCGGCCGAGGGCTCCGAGAGCGGCTGCTGGGGGGCGAAACCCTGATCGGCACGTTCCTCAAACTGCCCGGCCCGGACGCCGCCGAGGTGCTGGCCGGCGCCGGCTTCGACTTCGTGATCGTCGACCGCGAGCACTCGCAGCTGTCCGACTCCGAGGCCAGGGCCACGCTGCGTGCCCTGCGCGGGCTCGGCATGCCGGCGCTCGTCCGCGTGCCCACGCTCGACCGCGGCGAGATCAACCGCCTGCTGGAGGCCGGCGCCGAGGGCATCCAGCTCTCCACCACGCGCTCGGCAGCTCACACCCGCGGGCTGCTCCAGGCCACCCGCTACCCACCGGGCGGCGCGCGCAGCATCAGCCTGGCCCACTCAAGGGCCGGCTACGGCGAGCTTGGGCTGGCCGACTACCTGTCCGCGAGCGATACCGACCAGGCGCCGCTGGCCGTGGTGCAGCTGGAGACGGCGACCACCGACGACCCGCCCGCGGACATCCTGGCCGCCGGCGCCGATGTCGCCTTCATCGGTACCACCGACCTGCTGGTCGACGTCGAGCTGGACACTGCGGAGGCCGACAGGCGGGCGGCCGGCATCGCGGCCGCGGCGGATCGGGCCGGCGTGCCGTGGGGCGGCTTCGCGGCCGACGCCGAGGCGGGCGCCAGACTGGCGGGCCAGGGGGCCCGCTACATCGTGGTGTCCAGCGACCTGGCGCTGCTTCGCTCCGCATGCTCGGCCGCAGCGTCCGCCGGCCGGGAGGCGATCCGTGTGTGACCTCGCGGTCGAGCTGGCGGGCCTGCCGCTGAAGAACCCGGTGATCTGCGGTTCCGGCGAGCTGACCAGCACCGCCGAGCACCTTCGAGCAGCCGTTGACGCCGGGGCGGCGGCCGTCGTCGCCAAGTCGACCAACGAGTCCCAGGCGGCCCGCGCGCAGCTCGCGGCAGCGGAGTACGTGACACTCGGCCCCGACTGGGCACCGGCCGCCGGCCCAGGGCCCGGCACGTCGCTCATGAACCGCTCCGGCCTGGTCGCAGCCCCGTTCTCCGAGTGGCTCCGGACGCTGGCCTCGGCGGACGCCTACGCGGCCGAGCGGGACGCGTACGTGATCGCCAGCCTGATCGTGGCCGACCTCGGCCGGGCCGCCGAGATGGCCTCGGCCATCCAGGCCGCCGGCCTGCGCTGTCTGGAGCTGAACCTGGGCGCGCCGCACGGCGACGAGGCCGAGCCGGGCGCCATCGAGACCGTCCGCGCGGCGGCCCGGGCGGCCGAGGTCGTGGCCCGGGTGCGCGGCGCCGTGAGCATCCCGCTGCTGGTCAAGCTGACCGCCGACGGCGTCGATCCGCTGCCCGTGGCCTGCGCCGCCCGCGACGCCGGAGCGGACGCGCTGGTGATCGGCGGCC
Source organism: Gaiellales bacterium (assembly GCA_051955775.1). Taxonomy (GTDB): domain Bacteria; phylum Actinomycetota; class Thermoleophilia; order Gaiellales; family JAICJC01; genus DASUHT01. The sequence goes on from JBQCGJ010000033.1 coordinate 7,914, forward strand.
GCCCCCTCGGCTTCCTGCCCGATCCGGCCACCCGCCGCCCCGTGCTGGGCACGTTCGCAGCGGTGGGCGGGGGATGGGCGCTCCCGCTCAGCCTGCGCTGGGTCGCCAAGGCCCGCGAGCGACTCGGCCCGGACGTCGACCTGGTCGCCACCAACGGCGTGCGCTCGGGCGCCGACGTGATGCGCTGCGTGCTGGCCGGCGCCACCGCCGCCGAGGCGTACACCGTCGTCCACCTCGACGGGCCGGCCGCGCTCGGCCGGCTGGTCGCCGAACTGGCCGCCGTGGCGCGCGATACCGGCGCCGCGAGGATCGCCGAGGTGGTCGGCGAGGCGGCCGACCACACCCTCACCTATGCCCAAGCCGCTGCCATGAAAGGGGGCCGGTAGATGTCCCACGCCGAGGCCGGGACGATCGGCGAGACGATCACCGAGGAAGCGCTCGAGACCGATCCGTACCCGATCTACGAGCGCCTGCGCGAGCAGGAGCCGGTGTCATGGGTGCCCTCCGTCCAGCTCTGGCTGGTCACCCGCTGGGCCGACGTCGAGTACGTCGACAAGCACCCCGACGTGTTCACCGGCGAGACCGACCCGTCCACCCTCAACCGCACCTTCGGGCGCAACCTGCTGGGGTCGGAGGGTGACTACCACGACCGTATCCGCTCGATCATCTACCCGGCCTTCCGGGCCGACAAGATCGGCCACTACCCGGACGAGGTGATAGCGCCGGTGGCCAGCGAGCTGGTCGATGCGTTCGCGTCCACCGGCCGGGCCGACCTGATGGCCGACTTCGCAAGCCCGCTGTCCGTGCGCGTGCTGAAGCGGGTGCTCGGGCTGACGGTGGAGGACGAACGGCTGGTGCGGTGGTTTGGTGAGCTGGCCATGGGCGCCTCGAACTTCAGCCACGACCCCCAGCGGCAGGCGATCGCCGACGCCGCCAGCCGGGAGGTCGAGGAGCACGTCGCTCCCATCCTGGACGCGCTCGAGGACGCGCCGGACGACACCGTGCTGTCGAACATGCTGCACTCCGAGGTGGACGGCGACCGGCTGTCCCGCCAGGAGATCACGTCCAACCTGAAGGTGATGATCGTGGGTGGCCTGCAGGCCACCAGCGACCTGATTGCGCTGTCGCTCTTGACCCTGCTCCAGCACCCCGGCCAGCTGGCCGAGGTGGTGGCCGACCCGTCGCTGATCGACCCCGCCATCGAGGAGGCGGTGCGCTGGCACGCCCCGGTCGGCACCAGCACCCGGCAGACCACCCGCGACACGGAGCTGTCGGGGGTCAGGCTGCCCGCGGGCGCCCTGGTCGCGGCGGTACTGGCGGCAGCCAACCGCGACTCCCGCAACTACACCGACCCCGACCGGTTCGACATCCACCGCCGCGAGGGCGGCCACCTGTCGTTCGCCACCGGGCCCCACCTGTGCATCGGCGCGCGGCTCGGCCGGTACGAGGCCCGGGTCGGCCTGCGCATCCTGTTCGAGCGCCTGCGCGACCTGCGGCTCGATCCCGACCGCCCCGCGGTCGTGCGCGGTTGGGAGTTCCGATCGCCCGAATCCGTCCATGTGCTGTTCAAGGAGGCCTGAGTGCCATCGACCACGCCCGACACGGCGAGCGAGCTGAACGAGGACTATCTGCGCCGGCTGGCCGCCGTGCAGCCGACCGACCTGCCGCCGGAGCTCGACCTGTTCGACGAGTCCACGGCCCGCCGCGGCCTGCGCCTGAACAAGGCCGCCTACTCGCTCAAGGACGCGCCGCAGCGCGAGCTGTTCGCGCGTGACGAGGCGGCCTGGATGGATCAGTTCGGCCTCACCCCGGAGGAGCGCGAGCTGATCGCCAGGCGCGACTGGATCGGCCTGTGGCGAGGCGGGATGTCGATCTACGTGATGGTCAAGCTGTCCGGAGTCACGAAAACGCCGCTGCCGGAGATCGGGCGGCAGATGAGGGAGTCAGGCTGATGGCACGCATCATCGGAGGCATCGGCGCCTCCCACGCACCGTCCATGGAGCACGTGTACGACGCCGGCGCCGAGGTCCGCGAGAGCGACGAATGGGCGCCGTTGTTCGGGCCGTTCCAGCAGGTCTCCGACTGGCTGGCCGCCAACCGTCCCGACCGCCTGATCGTGATCTACAACGACCACATGGACGCGTTCTTCCTGGACGCGTATCCGACCTTCGCGCTGGGTGTGGCCGAGTCGTACCCGATCGCCGACGAGGGGTTCGGCGCGCGGCCGTTCCCGCCCATCGCGGGCGACGCGGCGCTGGGCTGGCACATCGCGCGCTCGCTGGTGGCAGACGAGTTCGACGTCACCATCTGCCAGGAGCTGGAGGTCGACCACGGCGTGATCTCGCCGCTGCCCATGGTCGACTTCTCCGACGGCGACGGCGAATGGCAGATCCCGATCGTGCCGCTGGCCGTGAACGTGATCCTGCACCCCCTGCCCACCCCCCGCCGCTGCTACCGGCTGGGCCAGGCGATCCGCCGGGCGGTGCTGTCGTATCCGCAGGACCTGCGGGTGGTCGTGGTCGGCACCGGGGGCCTGTCGCACCAGCTCACGGGGACGTCCTTCGGCGCCGTTCGCGAGGAGTGGGACCGCGAGTTCATGCGCCTGCTGGCGGAGCAGCCGGAGGTGCTTTGCGACTACACCCACGAGCAGCTGATCAAGCTGGGCGGGACGGAGTCCGTCGAGGTCGTCAACTGGCTGGCCATGCGCGGGGCGCTGCCGGCCTCCGCACGGCCGCAGATCGAGGCCTACTACGCACACCGGATCATGGGCTACGGTCTGGCCGCGTATGACGTCGCGGGGGCGAGCGCATGAGCGCCGACGTCGTGCAGCGGGTGCTCAAGGGATCGGTCGACCTGCACGTGCACCCCGCGCCCTCCCCCATGCCGCGGCGGATCGACGCGGTCGAGGCGGCCCGCGCGGCGGAGGACATCGGGATGCGGGCGATCGTGGTCAAGTCGCACCACCACTCGACCGTCACCGACGTCGCGGCGCTGGAGCACAACGGCCTCAACGGCTCGCCGGTGAAGGTGTTCGGCGGCATCGCGCTCAACTCGGCGGTGGGCGGCCTGAATCCCTACGCGGTCGACCTCGCGCTCCAGCTGGGCGGGCGCATCGTGTGGTTCCCGACCATCGCCTCGCCCAAGCACATCGCGCACCACGCAGCCCACCCCAACCTCAAGTTCCCCAAGCTGACCATCCACGTGCGCGAGGAGCACCCGGTGGACGTGCTCGACGAGTCGGGCGGGCTGCGGCCAGAGGTGCACGACATCATCGGACTGATCAAGGAGCACGACGCCATCCTGGCCTCCGGGCACATGGCGCCGGACAGGATCCTGGCGGTGTTCGAGGCGGCGCACGCCGCGGGCGTCCGCAAGCTGCTCGTCAACCACCCCAACTTCGTGGTCGAGGCGACGCATGAGGAGGGCCGGCGGTTCGTCGAGCTGGGGGCCGTGATCGAGCACTCGCTGTGCATGTACGACGACCGCTCGAGCTTCTACAACTGGGACATCGACGTGCTGCTGGGCTGGATCCGAGCGGTCGGCGCCGAGCGCTCGACACTGGGCTCGGATCTCGGCCAGATGAACAACCCGCTGCCCAGCGAGGCGTTCACCCGGATCGTGGGCGAGCTGCTGGACGCCGGGCTGTCAGAGGCGGAGGTGAGCCTGATGGTGCGTGACAACCCGGCCCGGCTGCTGGACATGGCGGACTGACGTGACCGCCCGCCCGCTCACCCGTTCAGGCAGGCTCTACCGGCGGGTAGGCGGCGATGTGCGCGCGGGTCAGCCGCTCGACCAGGTCGCCGTCGCCGGCGGCCACGGCATCGGTGATGTGGTCGTGCTCGTCGGCCCACACGGCCATCTCGCCGGGGGCGACGGCG
>JBQCGJ010000034.1:0-3573 GCA_051955775.1 Gaiellales bacterium
ACGCAGTGCTATTGCCGGGGCGATCCCCGGCGCAGCGCATCGAGAGAGGCGGAGGGACCGGCCCTGTGAAGCCTCGGCAACCGTCCCGGCCCAGCCGGGAAACGGTGCCAAATCCGGCGGGATGCCCGGCATCCCGGCAGATGTGAACCGGCCGCCACGCCAGCATGACGGCGACGGCCCGAGGGTAGGGGATCGGACATGAAGGCAAGCGCACTCGTCTGCAAGGGCTGCGGGGCCAGCTACCCGCTCGATGCGTCGTTCGCGTGCATGCGGTGCTTCGGGCCGCTGGAGGTCGCCTACGACGAGCTGGACGAGCAGATCGCCCGTGCCCGGATCGAGGCTGGACCGAGCACGCTGTGGCGCTACGCCGACTTTCTCCCCGTCGCGCCGCCTGGCCGGGGTCTGCCGGTGGGCCTGTCGCCGTTGATCGCGGCTGACCGGCTGGCCGAGGAGCTGGGCCTGGACTGCAGCCTGTACGTGAAGACCGAGACGTCCAACCCCACCCATTCCTTCAAGGACCGCGTGGTCGCGGTGGCCGCGGCCAAGGCGGTGGAGCTGGGCTTCGAGGCCCTCGCGTGCGCGTCCACGGGAAACCTGGCCGGCGCCACGGCGGCCGCCGGAGCCGCCCTCGGACTGCCTACCTACATCTTCGTGCCGGACAACCTGGAGCGCGAGAAGATCCTGGCCGCGGCGGCCTACGGCGCCCGGGTGTTCGCGGTGGACGGCTCGTACGACGACGTCAACCGGCTGTGCTCCGAGCTGGCCTACGAGCGCCCGTGGGCGTTCGTCAACGTGAACATGCGCGCCTACTACTCGGAGGGCTCGAAGACGATCGCGCTGGAGACCGCAGAGCAGCTGGGCTGGCGTGCGCCGGACCGGGTGGTGGCGCCGATCGCATCCGGCTCGCTGTACACCAAGATCCTGCAGGGGTTCGAGCAGGGCCGAACGGCGGGGCTGGTCGACGCGGGGCCGCCGCCGATCATGCACGGCGCCCAGGGTGCCGGCTGCGCACCGGTCGCCACGGCATTCGCGGACGGCGCCGACGAGGTGTTGCCGGTGAGGCCGACGGGGATCGCGAAGTCGCTCGCCATAGGCAATCCGGCGGACGGAGTGTTCGCGCTCGAGGTGGCCCGGCGCACGGGCGGGTCGATCGAGGCCGTGCCGGACGACGAGATCGTGGAGGGCATCGGCCTGCTGGCCGCGACCACCGGGATCTTCACCGAGACGGCCGGCGGCGTGACCGTGGCCGTGCTGCGGCGCCTGGCCGAGCGGGGCGACATCGTCGACGGCGAGACGGTCGTCGTCTACGTCACGGGCGACGGCCTGAAGACGATCGACGCGGTTGCCGACATGGTCGGCACCATTCCGGTGCCGGCCGACGTGGATGCCGTCGAAGAGGCTCTGGCCGCGGCGAGCGTGTAGCTCTCAGCCTGGGAGCCGAATGCAAAGAGCGGGCCGGCTGCCGGCGGCTGGCGAACCGGCCCGCTCTGCAGGATCAATGATCGCCTGCCCCAGCGCGTCCGGGGATCGCTGGCACGGTGATCCGTGCCTCCCCGATTCGTGGCTATGCGACTACCCGATCTGTGGTCCTACGCCGCAGCGGCGACGTGCTGATCCAGGCCGAGGGCCGCGGCCAGCTGCGCCTTGGGGCGCGCGCCGATCGCGCTGGCCACGATCTCGCCGTCCTTGAACAGCAGGATGGTGGGGATGCTGGACACGCCGAAGGCCTGTGCCAGCTCCGGCTCGGCGTCCACGTCGACCTTGGCGACCTTGAGCCGCCCTGCGTAGTCCACCCCCAGCTCGTCGACGATCGGGCCGACCATGCGGCATGGGCCGCACCACGCAGCCCACAGGTCGACGAGCACAGGGACGTCCGACTGCAGCACCTCGGTCTGGAAGGTGGATTGAGTGACCTCGATTGCCGATGACATTGAGTGAGCTACCTCCGTACTATTCAACTGAATGGTTATATAGTTGCACACGCGCTACGATTCCGCAAGTGACCACCCAGCCGCCATTCCCGGACGAGACGGTCGAAGAGCTGGCCGAGCGGTTCCGGCTGCTCTCCGAGCCTACACGGCTGCGTCTGCTGTGCATCCTGGCAGGCGGCGAGCGGTGCGTCGGCGATCTGGCTGTGCAGATTGGATGCACCCAGGCCAACGTGTCCAAACATCTCGCACTGCTCGCGGATGCCGGGCTGGTGAGCCGGCGCAAGGCGGGCCTGAACTGCTACTACTCGGTCGCGGACGACTCGGTGTTCACCGTCTGCGGCTCCGTGTGGGACTCAGTCCGGAGGCATCTCGATGCTCGGGCTGAGGCAGTTCGCGTTCCCGAGTAACCCGCTGGCGATCCTCGTCCTGGCCGCCACCGTGGGGGCTGTGTGGCTGCTGGCGCCGCGCGGGCAGGTCCACCCGGGCGGCCTCTCGGTCACCCGGTCAGTGGTCGCCACTCCCGCGGGCAGGGTGCCGGTGTCGGTGGTGCAGGTGTCGCTGGCGGACGCCGGCTATCGCGTCACGCCGGTGGTCGCAGGCCGCCGCGTGTCGCGGCTGGACGCCGCAGCCGCGATCGTCGGCGACTCGTGGAGCCCGGTCACCGGCATCCCGTCGGGGCGGCTGATGATCGGCGGCCGGCAGCTGGTGGCGGGCGATCCGAACCGGCCGGTGCTGGCGCTGCGCCCGGGCCGGGCGGAGATCGGCACCGGCCTTCAGGGGTGGCCGGACATGGTTTCGGGACGCGCTGTGCTGATCGAGCACGGAAGCCCCGTGGATCTCGGGCCGGGCGGTCGCGAGCTGCGCGAGCGCCGCACGGCGGTGGCCCTGCGCGGAGGCCGGCTGTGGCTCGTCGCAGCCGGCGGCCGGGGGCTGACCGACTGGGAGCTCCAGCGCTTCCTGGTATCGCGGGGCGCCACCGCGGCGATCGAGTTCGCCGGCGGCCCCAACGCGGATCTGGCGGTTTCGGGACGGCCGGCGCTCGGGGGACCCGAGCCCGTTGTTCCAGAGGCGATCGCCATCCAGCACATCTGAACCGCGCGTCACTGTTTTCCATCCGCCGGATTTGGCACAATCGTCACAGTGACCTCGCGGGGTTGCGAGGGCCTCCCCAAGGAGTGGCACCGTGGCAGAAGCGGCTCAGACCAGCGGAACCAGCTCGCTCTTCATCCGCCAGTCGTCGGGACTCGTGCGTGACGTCAGCGTCACCAACGCGCTCTTCTTCAACATCGCGGCGTTCGTCGGCGCCGGCCTCACGCTGTATCCGGCCTTCTATTCCCTGGCAGGCGTCCCGGTGTGGAAGTGGGGGCCGTTCTCCGAATATGGGTGGGCGGCGATCATCACGGGCCTGTTCTGCATCCTTTTGGCCCTGATCTTCACCTCGCTCACCTCGGTGATGCCGCGTTCGGGCGGCGACTATGTGTTCACCAGTCGCATCATTGGCCCGTTTATGGGCTGGCTGGAATCCTGGACGCTGGTCATCGCCTCGATCGCGATCATCGCATTCGAGGTGCCGATCTGCCTTCGCAACATCCAGATCACCGGCCGCATCATCGGCATCGGCGCCGGCGGCCACTTCTTCAAC
>JBQCGJ010000035.1:0-4689 GCA_051955775.1 Gaiellales bacterium
CGTCGGCTCGATGGTGCCCGCGAGCGGTGCCAGACACCGTCACGATTTCGTGACGGTGTCTGACACCGGCTGAACCTGGGTCACGTACGGCCCGGGCGCATCCGCCAGCCGCCGCATGGCCGGCACGAGCACAGCCCCGGCCAGCAGGCCGCCGATCGCGGCCATCGCGTACACGCCCCGCACGCCGATCAGCTGGATGAGGAACCCGGCCGGCGGGAACGAGAGCGCGAACGCCGCCAGCATGCCTGCCTCCGTCACGGCCGTCGCGCGTGATCGCACGGCGTCGGGCGTGCGGCGTTGCAGGATCCCCTGCTCCGCCACGCTGACCGCTCCCTCGGCGCAGCCGGCGGCCAGCATCCCGATCAGCGCCAGCTCGAACACCGGCGCGAGCGCGACCAGGCCGAAGCCCGCGCCGATCACCATCGTGCCGCCGATCATCGTCCACCGCTCGTGCTGCCGCACCAGGCGGCGGGCCAGCACGGCGCCGGCGATCCCGCCCCCGCCCCAGCATGCCACCAGCAGCCCGTATCCGGCCGATCCCACCCCGAACGAGTGGGCCAGCGGCAGCTCGGCCACCAGCACCGGCCCCAGCAGCAGCAGGAGCACCACCCAGGCCGCGAGCATCAGCCGCAGCACCGGCTCGCGCGCGATGAACGTGGCGCCGGCGCGCAGCCCGCGGTGCTCATGTGCGTCCTCGCGCTGCGGGTCGGCGAACCGGCCGCGCACCGACCACACGAGCGCGGCCGAGCCGGCGAAGCAGACGGCATTGACCAGGAACACGGCGGACGGGTTGACCAGCCCGGCCAGCACGCCTCCCAGCACGGGGCCGATCAGCGACCCGGCGCTGCGGCCCAGGGCGATGGTGCTGTTGGCCCAGGCAACGTCGGTCGCCTCGACCAGGTTCGGGATGGCGGCGGTGGACGCCGAGAAGAACGGCGACTGGGCGACTGCGCCGGCGAACGCCAGCACGACCAGCAGCGCCGGTGCGTGCGCCAGCGCCAGGGCGACGGCGACCGCCGATGCCGCCAGATCCGACGCCACCATCACGATCCGCCTGTCGTAGCGGTCTCCCAGCGCCCCTGCGATCGGTGTGAACAGCCCCGAGGCCCCGATGGTCACGAACAGCGTCGCCGACATCCACACAGTCGAGTGCGTGGAGGCGTAGATCGCGACCATGAGCGCGATCCAGGTGGCCTCCGACCCGGTGAACGACACGGCCCGGCCGGTGGCCAGGCGGCGGATGGCGGTGCGAGGTGGGGTGAACACCACGGTTCCAGGAACGTGTGCCGGTGGGCCGGCGTCAGGCGCCGGGGGTTTTCGCATCGGTGAGCCCGGCGGCGCTTCGCAGCCGGTAGCCGACCCCGGTCATGGTCTGAATCAGGTTGTGCGGTGCGCCCTGCGCCTCGAGCTTGCCGCGCAGGCGGGCCATGTGCACCCGCAGCAACTGGCTTTCGGTGGCGTAGCCCGGCCCCCACACCTGGCCCAGCAATGCGCCGTGTGTGAGCGGCCTGCCGTCGGCGAGCGCGAGCGCCTTGAACAGCTCGAACTCGGTCGGCGTGAGCGCCACGTCCTCACCGCGGGCCGTCACCAGCCGGCGCACCAGATCGATCTGGAACGGCGGCACGTCGACAACCGTCCGCCCGCTTGGGTTGTCCCGGCCCCGCCGCAGCAGCGCCCGCACCCGAGCCAGCAGCTCCTCGACGCCGAACGGCTTGGTCATGTAGTCGTCCGCTCCGGCGTCGAGCGCGCGCACCTTCTCCTGCTCGTCGTCGACCACCGACACCAGCAGTACGGGCGCCGACAGCCAGTCGCGCAGTTCGCGCAGCACCGCCACCCCGTCTCCGTCGGGCAGCATCATGTCGAGCAGCACCAGGTCGGGGGGATCCAGCGCGGCGGCGGTCAGCGCCGCCCGCGCGGTGCCGGCCGTCGCCACCCGATAACCGGCCTGCTCGAGGGTCAGCTCGAGCGCGCGGCGGATCGGCCGCTCGTCGTCCACCACGAGCACGTGGGGAGGGGCGGAGCTCACCGCTCGGCGCGTGCCGCTTCGACGGATCGCCAGTTCACTGTTTTGAGCATAGTCCTCCCATGGGATGGCCAATCCGCGGCGGTCAGCCCGCCTCCCCCGCGGCGCGGACATCATCGTCCGGCCCTTGTGTAGAATGGCACGACACAATCGGTTGTAACAGGAGGCACGATGAAGGCCGCCGAGATCATGCAAACCGATCTGGTCACCTGCCCGCCCCACACCACGGTTGCCGAGGCGGCTGGGGTGATGTGCGAGCGCGGGGTCGGCGCGTGCCTGGTCATGGACGGCCCGCGTCTGGCCGGTGTCTTCACCGAGCGCGACCTGCTGCGGTTGGCGGCCACCGGTGAGGACGTGCGGGATCGTCCGGTGACGGAGGCGATGACCACGGCGGTCACCACGGCGCCGCCGGACTCGGACCTGCTGTGGGTGGCGGACACGATGCGCCGCCTGCACGTGCGGCACCTGCCGGTCGCGAGCGAGGACGGGATGGTGGCCGGGATCGTGTCGCTGCGAGACCTGTTCGCCGCCGCCGAGGCCGTGCTGCGGCTCGATCCGCGCGGGGCGGAGGCGGCTCGTGAGGTACTGGCGGCGGCCGGTCGCTGACTCACACGACGACGAAGGGAGCGACATGCGGGCTCACGACGACGATCCGGCTCGGCCGATCAAGATCGGCCTGCTGGGAGTGATCGCGATGATGTCCTGGCCGGTGTGGGGGGCGATCGTCGCGGGCCAGCGGGAGTTCACGTGGTCGGTGGCGGCGTCGGCCCTGGTGCCGCTCGCCATCACGATGATCCCGCTGTTCATGGCGTTCGACGTGATGGCGCGGATCGGCACGGGCGTGCGTGTCGTCGAGCATGCGCTGCACGTCGACAACCTGATCCATCACGGCCACACCCACCGCCACGCCTGAGGCGCGTCCGGCGGGCCCGCTGGCTGTGTCCCACGCGGCGTGCGGTGCTCGACGTGGAAACCCACCACGCCTGCGCTCCGCTCGCCGCTCGATCCTTGCCAGCGGCCCCGGCGGCCACGCCTCAGCTCACGCCACGCGAGCAGGCAGTTAGCGCAGATCGCGGGCGATCTCGCGTGCCGCATTCCGGCCCGGCAGACCGCTGACGCCGCCGCCCGGGTGCGCGCCCGAGCCGCACAGATAGAGGCCGGGGATGGCCAGGCGGTAGCGGGCCATGCCGATCACGGGCCGCCACGCGAAGAGCTGATCGAGCCCGTGCTCGGCGTGGTGGACATGCCCGCCCGGCAGCCCGTATTCCCGTTCCAGGTCGCTCGGGGTGTGCACCAGGGTGGATGTGACGAGCCCGCCGATGCCCGGGGCATGCCGCTCCAGCTCGCCCACCACGCGTTCCGCGACCAGATCGCCGAGTCCATCGCCGTAGGGCACCCATTGCGCCAGCACGTGCATCCGGTGGCCGTCCGCGCCGGGCTCGGCCAGGGACGGGATGACCGCATCCAGGTACGGCCGCAGGCTGACCTCGCCGTACTTCCATGCGTCGAAGGCCTGCTCGACCGCATCCACGCCCGGGGCGACGACGATCCGCCCGCCCAGCAGCGCTTCGTCCTCGACCCCTGAGAAGGCCGGCAGGCCGGACAGCTCGAGCTCGACCCGGGCGGCGGCGCCCGGCGTGCGGATGTTCCCCGCCCGCCAGCGGAGCTGTGGGCCCGCCACGACCGGATCCAGCCAGCGCGTGAGCACCGTCTTGGGATCCACCGCCGATGCCACCACCGGCGCCTGGACGTCCTCGCCGGAGGCCAGGACGACCCCGCTCACCCGCCCGTGTTCCACGGTCACCCGCGCCACCTCCGCCGAGGTGCGGATCTCCACCCCGGCCGCCGTGGCGGCGCTCGCCAGCGCGGCGGCCAGCGCGCCCGGTCCTCCGGCTGCGAAGGTCGTCTCGCCGGCGGCGCCCGCATCGGGCGCGGATGACGCCTGGAGCAGCACCGCGGTCGTCCCGGCCGACCACGGCCCCATCGCGGTGTGGCGGGTGCCGCGGGCGGCCAGCGGGCCGCGTACGGCGTCGTCTGTCAGCGACTCGGAGACGAAGTCCGCGGATGCCATCGGCAGCGCCCGCGTCAGCTCCCGGCCGCCTCGCTCGCCCAGCCTGCGGTAGGCCCGGGCCAGCCGCAGGCCCGCCCCGGCGTCGCGCGCGGTGAACTTGTCGAGGCGCGGCGGGGTGACCTCTGCGAGCTCCGCCATGAACCCGGCCAGCAACCGCACGTGGCGGTCGAACCCGGGGTACGCCCACGCGTCGGCAGGGGAGATCGCGCCCAGACCCTCGGCTGTGCGGTGGGGGTCGGCCCAGAACACCACCGGCCGCTGCGCCTCGCGCAGCGCCACCATCCGCACCTCGGGGCGCACCAGCCGCAGCCCATGCCCGGCCAGGCCGAGCTCGTCGGCCAGTCCGGCGTGCAGGCCGCCGACCGTGTCCACGACGCCGTCCAGGATGCCGCCCGGCTGCTCGCGACGCTCCACGAGCAGCACGCTGTGGCCCTCCCGGGCCAGCAGCGTCGCGCACACCAGGCCGTGGTGGGGGGCGGCCCCCCCCCGCCACGACTGGACGGGCCGTGGGCCCCCGCCCCCCCCCCCCCCCGCGCCCGCCCCCCCCCCACCGGGGCCCGGGGGCCCCCCCGCCCCCCCCACCCCCCCCCCCGGG
>JBQCGJ010000036.1:0-12855 GCA_051955775.1 Gaiellales bacterium
GCGACGCCGTCCACCGAGCCGAGGGCGCTGCCCGCCGGCTTCTTGGAGTAGCGCTCGTTCCAGGATCCCACCGACACGGGGACGATGGCGTTCGCCAGGTCGGCCGCGGCGATCTCCGAGTTGTCGGTCTGATCGATCTGCTGGACGCCAGGGCAGCTGGCGCTCGAACCGCCGAGGAACGTGTCCCAGGCCTTCCGGGTGCCGTACTGCGGCAGGATCGTGTACACCTTGATCGCGCCGCTTGTGCCGCCGACCTGGCTCCAGTTGGTGATGGTGCAGTTGACGAAGATACCCTGGAGCTGGGCTTGCGTGAGGTTGGTCACGCCCGCCGAGTGCGACCCGGTGACACCGGGGAAGTGCTCCCAGGTGACGCCGTCACGGGCGTACGCCACGTACTTCAGGCCCGTGCATACGCTCGAGCTGGGGGCGGAAGTCTGCCGTGCGAAGTTGATAGTGGCAACGCCCGCCAGCCCCTGGCTGCACAGCTGGCTGACGCCGGCGCTGCCGCCGATGGGGAAGTTCTCGGTGACCACGTTGTGGTTCGCGTCCTCCGTCGTGATGTCGCCCGTCTGGGGCTGGCAGCTCTGATCAAGCGGCTGTGTGCCGGACGGTACGATCACGGTACAACCAGGGCTCTGGTTGTACAGGGTGTCGATCGCGCTCATGACGTGGAACGCCACGTCGGAGCCCGATCCCACGATGGTGACTGGGGTGATGGTGGCGGCCGAGGCGGGCACCGCCATGGCCGCGACTGCCACGAGTGCAGCCGCTGCCGAAAGCCCGCCTCCCCAGCCCAGTTTGGGTCGTTTCACCAGCTATCTCCTTTTTATCGATTGAACTAGTGGGAATAGCGTGGCGCGAGATTTGCGATCAGTCAACCCTCGGCTTGCCGGCGCCGCGTGGGCATATTCCGCGAGGTGACAAGACGACGCCGTGCGGGGCCAATCGTGGTTGTGGAATCCGCGAGCGCGGTTCGGTTACTGCACGGGTAACGTCAGGGGCCGGCTTAACATATGGGATTGCGTTTCCTTGTACGGTTCCCGTGTGGGGCGGCACCGGGCATGGGCGTTGGCCGTCGCCTGCGTCGCCGCAGGCTGCCCGTCGGGACATGCCGACTCCTCGTCCACCCCGATGCCTCACGTGTCCGATGCAGATGCGACGCGGCTGCTGCTGCGGGCGTTCCACGCCGCACGTCTGCTGGGGCGCCACGACGGCCTGTGCCGCGGCTGCTATCCGCCGCAGGCGGACGAGATCACCGAGGACATGAACGGGATCACCGGCGACCCGTACGCGATCGCCGTACCTTCCAGGACGTGGCCTGGCTGAAGATGGAGGCCTGGCCGCTGGTGCAGACGCCGCCGGGCGTGCAGTCGTGCCGGGCGATGCCGGTGGGGACGTCGCCGCTGGCCTGCCGCGGCTCCCCGCATCCGCGTATTGCTGCTCACACGGCTGTGGTATCCGGCCGCTTGGCGGGGGGCGGCGATCCGGATTGGAAGCCGGTTCACAATCCCGGCGCGTCGCGCGGCGGTACCTCAAGCATCGGATCTTCTTCAGAAAGAGGTGAGACGATGCATTTCCGACGACTCGCAGGAATCAGCCGTGGGTGGCGGATCGGGATCGCCGCAGCCCTGGCGGCGGTGCTCGCGGCGGGCGTCGCCCTGGCCGCCACGCACAGCTCATCCAGCGCAGGCGCGGTAAGCGTGCGGATCGCGTCCAACGCACACCTGCACCGGACCGTGCTGGTCGACTCGCACGGCATGACCCTGTACCACCTGACCGCGGAGCACCGCGGCCACGTGATCTGTGACAACCAGGCGTGCCTGTCGCTGTGGACGCCGCTGACGGTGCGCTCAGGGGCTCAGCCGAGCGGAGTCGCCGGGCTGGGCACCATGCGGCGGCCGGACGGCGCCCTTCAGGTGACGTACAGGGGCGAGCCGCTGTACACGTTCCGCCAGGACTCGGCCCCGGGCGACGCCCGCGGCAACGGATTCCGGGACGTCGGCGTGTGGCTGGCAGCCACGACCGGCGCCGCCGCCGGCGCCCAGTCTGCGCCGCCGCCCGCTCCCACAGGGGGCTACGGCTACTGACCGCTCACCGGAGGCGTCCCAGGGCGCGTGCAGTTGCTCTGCTACGCTGCGCGCGTACCTGGGACGTTCGATGGTTGCGCGACATGCCTTCCTGACTCGTTTCGTGAGGATTTGGGAAGGAGGTGTACATGGCAACCGGAACGGTGAAGTGGTTCAACGACCAGAAGGGCTACGGATTCATTCAGCCCGATGAGGGCGGCAAGGATCTTTTCGTCCACCACAGCGCCATCGAGGGCTCCGGCTTCAAGAGCCTGCCCGAGGGTGCAAAGGTGTCGTTCGAGGCGCGTCAGGGCCAGAAGGGCCCGGAGGCGACCGCCGTCTCAGTGGTCGGGTGAGAGGAGGCGGGATGAGCGCCAAGGAAGAGAAGGTCGAGTTGGATGGTGAGGTGACCGAGTCGCTGCGGAACGGCATGTTCCGGATCGACCTGGACAATGGGCACCAGACCACCGGATATATCTCCGGCAAGATGCGCCGCTACCGGATCCGCATCCTGCCCGGGGACCGGGTCAAGGTCGAGCTCTCACCGTATGACCTGAATCGCGGCCGGATCACATTCCGCCACCGATAGGGTTCTCGCCAACAGGCGGAGCGACCCGCGATGGGGCCGGTACTGAGTGCCGGCCCCACGTGTTTCCGGCGGGCGCCCTATGGTAGGAGAAGGTGCATGTCGCCGAACTCGTGCCACAGGTAGCCGCGCCGTGCGGCCTCCCGATACGAGCGCTGGATCAGCTCGTGGCCGGCCGCCGCCTCCAGCATCGCCAGGTGCGACGACTCGGGCTCGTGCCATCCGGTGAGCAGGCCGTCGACCACGTGCAGTCCGCGCTCGGGTGTGATCACCAGACGCGTCCAGCCGTGGCCGGCGGAAACCGCCCCATCGGCGCCGGCCACCGTCTCCAGCGCCCGCACCACCGTCGTTCCCACGGCGATCACGCGGCCGCCGGCAGCACGGGTGAGGCCCACCAGGCGAGCCGTGGCGGCGGGCACCGAGTAGCGCTCGGGAACCGGCGGCTCGCCGCGCTCGGGCGATGACAGGCCGGTGTGCAGGGTGATCGGCGCCACCACGATCCCGGCGGTGACCAGCCGCGTCACCATCTCGTGCGTGAAGGGGCGGCCGGCGCTGGGCATCTCGGCGCTGCCCGGCTCGGCGGCGAACACCGTCTGGTAGGCCTCGATCGGCCACGCGCGCGGCACGTAGTCGTAGCGAACGGGGTGGCCGTGGCGGGCGAGATAGGACTGGAACGACTCGGGGAGCGAGAGCCGCGCGATGCTCAGGCGCGGGCTGCCGGCCCACGGCGAGAGCAGTTCGGCCGAGGCGCCGGCGGGCAGTGCGAGCGTCGCCCCGATCGGCGGCCTCCCGTACGGCGACAGGTCAGGTCGCCGCAGTTCGACCACCCAATCCCAGCCGCCGGCGGGGGTGGACAGACGGAGCTCGACCGGGCGCCCGGCCAGGGTCGCGTCGAGCGCCGCCGGCAGGGTGGCCGACGTGTTCACGACCAGCAGGTCGCCGGGCTCGAGATGCTGCGGCAGGTCGCCGAACCGCGCGTGCACCAGCGCCGGGGCGCTGCGCCGCGCGACCAGCATCGCCACGTCGTCGCGTCCGGCCCCGCGTTGCTCGGGCGGGGCGTCGGCCTCGAGCCGCCGGTTCTGCACGACGGCGCTCATGCCGCCGCTCCGGCGACCGCGCGGGCGCTGTAGCGACCGCTGGGATGCGTGCCCTCGATCAGCGCCACCAGTCCCGGCACGCTGACCTCCGGCAGCGGCCTGTCGGAGATGTCCTCGCCGGGGAACGCGTCCTGGTGCATCTGTGTCCGCATGTCGCCCGGGTCGACGGTGTACACGCGAAGCTGAGGGTGCTCGGCCGCCAGGATGGCCGTCAGCTGTTCGAGCGCGGCCTTGGACGAGCCGTATCCACCCCAGCCCTCGTACGGCTCGACGGCAGCGTCTGACGTGATGTCCACCACGGCCGCCCCTGTCGCCATGTGCGGCAACGCAGCCTGGATCAGCCCGAGGGGAGCCAGCACGTTGACGGCGTACACGTGCGCCAGCTCTGAGATCGGGTAGTCCTGCAGTCCGGGTTGCGGGCTGGGGCCCAGCAGGCTGGCGTTGTTGACGAGAAGGTCGATGGGTGCGCCGGCGGCGGCGACCAGCGCACGCCGGTGATCGGCGTCGGTGACGTCGCCGGCGACCGGCGTGACGCCGGCCAGGCCGGCCGTGGCGCGTTCCAGCGCGTCGCCGCCGCGGGCGTCCACGACCAGCCGCCAGCCGCGATCCGAAAGCTCGCGGGTCAGCGCCAGACCCAGCCCGCGCGACGCTCCAGTGATGATTCCGGTTGGCATGCCACCACCGTAGACCCGCGCCGGTCGCACCCGCCAGACGGAAATGGTCCTACGACCAAGGGCCGAATCGGGCGTGACTGGGCCGGCGCCAGGCCCCTGGCCCCGTTCCAGGAGGTCAGCGGCCGGTGACCAGTCCCGCGCGCACCGCCAGCACGGCGGCCTGCGTGCGGTCGTCGACTCCCAGCTTCTCCATCAGCCGGCCGACGTGGGTCTTCACGGTCTTCTCCGAGATGCCGAGCTCGAAGGCGATCTGCTTGTTGCGGAATCCGCGCCCGATCAGCACCAGTACCTCACGCTCGCGCGGCGTCAGCCGGTCGAGCGGATCGTCGCCGTCGCGGGCAAGCGACTCGACCAGCCGGGCGGCCACCACCGGGTCGAGCAGCGCCTCTCCGGCGTGGGCGGCCCGCACCGCCCGCGCCAGCTCCTGCGGCTTGGCGTTCTTGAGCAGGTACCCGGCGGCACCGGCGCGCACCGCGGGCAGCAGCCGCTCGTCGTCCAGGAAGCTGGTCAGCACGATCACCCGGGTACGCGGCGCGCGCTCGCGCAGCGACCGCATGGCCGTGACGCCGTCCATCCTCGGCATCACCAGATCCATCAGCACCACGTCCGGGCTGGTGGCCTCGGCCTGCTCCAGAGCCTGCTCGCCGTCCGAGGCCTCGCCCACCACCACGATCCCGTCCTGCAGCTCGAGGAACGCCCGCAGGCCCTCGCGGACGACGGCGTGGTCGTCGACCAGGAGCACGCGGATGGGGTCATCCACGCGGGCTCTCCAGGCGTACGGTGGTGCCCGCGCCGGGTGCCGAACGGATCTCCAGCCGTCCGCCCAGGCGCTGCGCTCGCTCCTCCATCGAAGTCAGCCCGAGCCGCCTCGAGCGCAGGCCGGGGTCGTCCGGCGAGAACCCCCGGCCGTCGTCTCGCACCTCCAGCACCAGCAGGCCGTCCGCGCCGGCCAGCGTCACCCACACATGGTCGGCCTGGGCGTGGCGCAGCGAGTTCTGCAGCGCCTCCTGGGCGATCCGCAGCACCTGCGGGTCGCGTTCGGGATCCGCGGCCACCGCCGCAGCCTCGAGATGGATGTCGCGGCCCTGCAGCCGCCGCACCACGTTCACGTGCTTTCGCAGCGCACCCGCCAGACCGTCCCGCTCCAGGTCCGGCGGGCGCAGCTCGAACACCAGCGAGCGCAGCTCGTCCAGCGCCTCCTCGGCCAGCCCCTGCAGCTTCAGCACCGAGTCCCGGGCGGCCGCCGGGTCGCGCTCCAGCAGCGTGGCCGCGGCCTCGGCGCTGAGCACCAACCCGAACAGCTTCTGGCTGACCGCATCGTGCAGGTCGAGCGCGAGCCGGTTTCGCTCCTCCACGATCGACAGCTCCTGGCTCTGCTGGTACAGCCGCGCGTTGGCAATGGCGATCGCGGCGTGGGCAGCCAGCAGCTCGATCAGCGCCTCGTCCTCGGCTGTGAAGTCCGGCGCGTCGCGCTTCTCGGTCAGGTAGAAGGCCCCGATCACGCCGTCGGGCGTGACGATCGGAACGCCCAGGAACGAGCGCATGTCGGGGTGCCCGCGCGGCCACCAGCCGCGGAACCGGGGATGCTCGTGGATGTCCTGCGTGCGGAACGCCGAGCGCGTCTCCAGCATGGCCCCCAGCACGCCGTGCTGGCGGGGCAGCGGCCCCAGGGAGGAGATCAGCGCGTCGCTCATGCCCGAGGTCAGAAAGCGGCGGAAACCGCCCTCGCCGTCAGGCAGGCCGAGCGCCGCGTATTCGGCGCCGGCCAGTTCGCGGGCGCTGTGCACGAGCCGCTGCAGCACCTCCTCGACCGACAGCTCGGCAGCCACGGCCAGCACCGCGTCCGACACCGCGGTCAGGGTTGGATTGAGGCCCGCACGCTCCGCCATGCCATTGACGATACTCGCCGTGGCTGCGGCGGTCGCGCCCGCGCGCGGCGACCGCGATCAGGCGCCGTTGCCGGACAGCAGCGTGAGCAGGTCGCGGACCCTGGCGTGGCCGCGCAGGTTGGGGTGGCGGAGCGGCCGCGAGGGGTCGACGGAGTAGCGATTGCGGCGCCCCACCCGGGTGCGATCGACGTACCCGGCGTCCACCAGGTCCGTGATGATCATCTGCACCGCCCGGCGGCTGATCCCGACCCGGTCGGCGATGTCGCTGAGACGATCAGCCGGGTGCTCGGCCAGCTCGAGGAGCACGGCGCCGTGGTTCGTGATGAACGTCCATCGGCTCTGCCGGACCGTGCGGGCAACTTCTGCGGAAGACTGACTCATACGACCATCGTAGCGAGCAGTTCCCGCCCGGGACGCGGGTCGAAACACCATGTTTGGCGACAGCCGCAGCCGGGTACCCCTACGCCCGATGGCAGTGTCAACAAGAGAGGCTGCGATGAGTTCCGGACGGCGCGGGAGGCGTGGTTGGAGATACCTGACCAACCACGGCGCGGTCGCGCTTGTGATCGCCTCGGACCCCCATGTGCGGATGACGGACATCGCCGCTCGCACGGGTCTGAGCCGGCGGGCGGTGCAGATGATCATCACCGACCTGGCCGAGGCGGGCCACATCACGCGTCGCCGGGTGGGCCGTCGCAATGCCTATACAGTGAACGAGATCACCCCGCCCGCAGGGAACGGCGCATCCGACGTGGAGCCGACGCTGCCGCAGCTGGTCGGCCTGCTGGGGAACGGCGCACGGGCCGGGGCGCGGAGCCGGCTGGCTGACGTCAGCTGGGCGTCGAACCGGAACTGACCACCGGACCGGCGGCGACTCCTCAGGCGCGGTGGCCCTCGGCGTGCTCCTGCTCGCGGTCGAGCACCGCGACCAGCACGTAGGCGATCGCGGCCAGGAACACCACGGACTGCTCGGCGTTCATGATCACGCCGCCCAGGTTCTGATCCTCACTCGGGCCGATGCCCCAGAGCCGCGGCGCCTGCGCGTAGAACGAGTAGAACGGGTGCGTGACGAATGTGAACGCCAGCCCCAGGAAGCTGGCTCCGACGAACGCCGCCAGCAGGTAGAGGATCAGCGAGGCGGCCATCGTGCGCCGGGTGCGGGCGATCACCGGCCACCAGAAGATCAGCCCGACGGTGACCAGCAGCAGGTGCTCGACCGTGAGCGCCCACGGGTGGCGCAGCGCGTAGTCATAGAAGGTGTCGAGGTGCACCCCGTACCACACCGCCAGCCACAGCGGAAGGGCCACCATAGGCTGCGTGACCGCGGCCATCGGCCGTCCGCCGCGGCGGGCGATCGCCTCCCGCATGGCGGGGGTCAGCCCGATGATCAGAAGCGGCGGCGCCCAGTCGGCGATCATCGCGTTCTGCAGCAGGTGCACCAGCAGCAGGTAGTGCTCTGCGATCGTCTCCAGCGGAGAGTTGAGCGGCACGGCGACCAGCGCCAGGCCGATCATGAAGATCGCCCCCCGCCAGGCCGGCACGTGCGTGCGCCGGGCCTCCCGCACGTACGCGACCCCGGCGGCGGCGACCAGGACGAGGATCAGCGGCTCGAAGGTGAACGACGATGCCGGGGGCGGCGTCATGCCAGCTCACTCCGCGCGGGCGTCGCCTGCGGCCGCGTCGGTGTCCGCCGCAGCGCGAGCAGCAGGATCACGATGCACGTCCCCGTGGCCAGCCACTGCTCGGCCATCATCACCGCGCCGGCGGCTCGCTGGTCGGTCAGCGGCGACAGGCCGAGCACGCGGTGAGCCTGGTGCGCGTACGCCGGGTAGTACGACTGGAACGAGAACAGCAGGGCGTCGCTGAGCGTCTGTCCGACCACCAGGTAGGCCAGCGCGGTCTTCAGCCGGGTGCGGATGGTCAGCCTGCGGGTGGGGTCGATCAGCTGTGACCACACCAGTGTGCCCACCACGACGAACGACAGGTGCTCGAGGTCATGCAGCCAGGGGCGATGCAGGACCGCGTCGTAGGCGGCCGGAATGTGCCACGCAGTCATCACCACGGCCCACGCGGTGACCGCCACCGCGGGACGCATCAGCCATCCCAGCACCGCCCGCAACCGGTGCCCCCTGGCCAGGGGCCGGAGCACCGCCGGCGGCAGCAGGAAGAACACCAGCGGCCCGCGCACCGCGAGCAGCATCAGCGCCGGCGAGACGTCGGCCAGCAGCACGTGCTCCAGCATGTGCGCGCTCAGCAGGTAGCTGTCGGAGAGCTCGTCGATGGGCGAGACCAGCGGCACCACCGCGGCTGCCACACCGAGCACGAACAGCACCGGGCGCCATCCCGACGCGTGCTCGGCGCGACCGCGGCGGCGAAGCCGCAGCCAGCCCTGCAGAAACAGTGCGATCGCCAGTCCCGCCAGCAGGAGCAGCAGCGGGTCGAGCCGCCACGGCGACGACAACGAGGGTGTACCGGCCGGGGCTGCGGCGAGTACCGGCGCGAGGATTTCAGCAGCCATCGACCCCTCAACGTTAGATGATGGATGCTGCGACCCGCCCGGCCCCACACGCGCGAGCGTACGCCGCGGCTGCTTGACCGTGACCGGGGCACGGCTGCGGGCGCCCCCGAACGGTTCCTCATCCGTCCTCCATCCAAGTTCGATAGCCTGCAGGCAATGACGACGCGACCCCGCGCTCGCGACCTCGGGATCGCGATTGGATCTCTGCCCACCGGCCCCGGCAACGCGATTACCGACGTTGCCGGCGTGCTGGTCGGCCACACGACGCTGGTGCACGGCGAGGGGCCGCTGCGCGCGGGCCAGGGTCCCGTGCGCACGGGCGTGACGGTGATCCTCCCGCACGGCGGCGATGTGCGTGCCGACCCGCTGTTCGCGGGCTGCCACCGGCTGAACGGCAACGGCGAGCTGACCGGCCTGGAGTGGGTGCGCGAGTCGGGACTGCTGGGCTCGCCCGTCGCGCTCACCAACACGCACAGCGTGGGCGTGGTGCGAGACGCCCTGATCGCTCATGCGACTCGCGACTGGGAGGACGCCCGCGGCATCTGGTTCCTGCCCGTGGTGGGGGAGACGTTCGACGGCTACCTGAACGACGTCAACGGCATGCACGTGCGGCCCGAGCACGTGTGGCAGGCGCTCGAGTCCGCGTCCCCCGATGTCGCCGAGGGCAGTGTGGGTGGAGGCACCGGCATGATCTGCCACGGCTTCAAGGGCGGCATCGGCACCGCCTCGCGAATCGTCGAGGACAGCGTCGTCGGCGTGTTGGTGCAAGCCAACCATGGCGAGCGCGAGCGGCTGTCCGTGAACGGCGTACCGGTCGGGCGCCGACTGGCAGACGTTCCCGCCCCTGACTGGGACACGATGGGGCGGGGCTCGATCATCGTCATCGCGGCCACCGACGCGCCGCTTCTGCCCATGCAGTGCGCGCGACTGGCGCAGCGCGCGGCGCTCGGCGTCGCCCGCTCGGGCGGGGCAGGCGAGAACGGGTCGGGCGATCTGATGCTGGCCTTCTCGACCGCCAACCGCGGGCTGGGTGAGGGCGGCGACGAGGCCTCGGCGCGGGTCGAGATGCTCCGCAACGACCGTCTCGATCCGCTCTTCCACGGCGTCATCGAAGCGGTCGAGGAGGCGATCCTGAACGCCATGCTGGCCTCGCCGGGGATGACGGGCCGGGACGGCGTCGAGGTGCACGGGCTGGAACCCGACATGCTGCTGGAGGCAATGGCGTAGAACGCCGCCCGCGATGGCCTACAGGCAGAGGCCGCTGCGGACGATGAAGGGGTGTGGGCGATGACAGGGGAGACATGGTGATGGACACGCCGCGGCGTTCGCGCGGCGACGCAGCCGCGCTGGTGGTTGCTGCCGGCGCACTGGCGGTCGGCGCGGCCGACGTGTTGTCGGCGATGGCGCCGGACGTCAGCCACCGCCTGCACCCGCTGGCGTCGCTGCCGTTCCCCGGCGGACAGCCGGTGGCACGGTCGGTGACCTTCGCGGCCGGCGCCATGCTGATGTGGCTCGCCGCGGGGCTCGCCCGAGGCAAGCGCCGGGCGTGGCTGCTGGCGCTGGTGACGATGGTGGTGGCGGCAGCCGCGCACCTCGGCCGGGGGCTCGACGTCGACCAGGCCGCGGCCGCCGTCAGCGTGTTGCTGGTGGCCGGGCTGGTTGCGCTTCGCCGCCACTTCGATGCCCCGGGAGACCCGACCAGCCTGCGCCCGCTGGTGCGCGCACTGGTGGTCGTGGGGGCGTCCTGGGCGGTGGTCGGCTCGACCGTGTCCGCCCACCTCAGCCGGATCACGGACCTGGGATTCGAGATGCTGCTGGCGGCGGCGGCCGCATGGGCGCTGCACCTGTGGTTCCGGTCGCACCGCGAGCCGTCGCAGCAGACACCGCAGGACGCCGCTCGGGCGCGCGACATCGTCGCCCGCTACGGCGATGACAGCCTGTCCTTCTTCGCCCTCCGGCGCGACCGCCGGTATGCCTTCTCGAGGCACGGCAACGCGTTTCTGGCCTACCGCGTGGTGGCCGGCTGCGCCCTGGTCTCGGGCGACCCCATCGGCGCCCCCGAGGAGGTCCCCGGGCTGGTCGAGGAGTTTGCGAGCACGGCGCGCCGGCGAGGCTGGCGGCTGGTCGCTCTGCACGTCAGCGAGCGGTGGCTGCACCTGTACCGCGGGCGCGGCATGCGGGCGGTGCCGGTGGGGGACGAGGCCGTGCTGCGGCCGGCGGCGTTCTCGCTGGAGGGGCGGAAGATGCGCAAGGTGCGTCAGTCCGTGAACCGCCTGGAGCGGGCCGGCTACAGCGTCGCGGTGGCGCGGCCGGCGGAGCTGGACGAAGAGCAGCGCGCGGAGATCCTGCGGGTCAACCGGGAGTGGCTGGGGAAGGGCTGCGACCGCGGCTTCTCGATGGCCATGGACGACCTGTTCGCGCACTCCGAGGCGCGGTTCGTGCTGGGCGTCGGGCCGGACGGCCGGCTGGGCGGCTTCCTGCACCTCGTGCCCTCCCTGCGCGGGTACTCGCTGTCCGCCATGCGGCGAAGCCCCGAGACGCCGAACGGGCTCATGGAGTGGCTGATCTCACGCGCCGCGGGCGATCTCGCGGAGCGGGGGGCGGAGGAGCTGTCGCTGAACTTCGCCGTGTTCGCGGCCGCGCTGCGGGCCGGGCCGGAGTCGGCGGCGTGGCTGAGAGGCGCGCGCTGGATCGTGCTGCGGCTGGACAGGTTCTTCCAGCTGGACCGCCTGTACAGCTTCAACGACAAGTTCGAGCCCGACTGGCGCACGCGCTACGTGTGCTTCGAGCGTGCCATCGACGTGCCGGTACTGAGCGTTGCCACGCTGCACGTGGAGCAGTTGCTGCCGGTGCCCACGGTGCGGGTCGCCCGCGTGGGCGCGGACGCGTGACTCCCGCCGCCGGGCGGGTACCCTTGAGCCATGAGCGGGACGCCTGAGGCGGCTGGCGGAGAGCGGCTGAATACCGACCGCGTGGTGCCGCGCTGGGTGGGCATCGCCTTCGCCTTGGCGGCCGCCCTGCTCGCTCCGTGGACGGTGTGGATTGCCTGGACGCTCCCGGACCGCCACCTCGCAGCTCACTGGTCGATCGCCTGGGGCGGCTTCGACCTGGCGCTGGCAGCGGCGCTGGCGGCGACCGGTTTCGCGGTGCTGCGGCGGTCGTGGCTGATCCCCATCGTGGCCACGATGGCCGCCACCATGCTGCTGTGCGACGCCTGGTTCGACGTGGTCACAGCCCGCGGGCGGATGACCCTGGGCGTGGCGGTGGTGGAGGCGATGTTCGCGGAGCTGCCGCTGGCGGTGGTGTGCCTGTGGATCGCGATCAACGTCGAGACGGTGCTGGCCGACCGCCGTCCCTACCTGCAGCGGGCGGGTTTCCGGGTGCCCGCGCGGACGAGCTCAGGTCCCGACGACGGCGACGTCGGCGTCGATACGGTCTAGCTGCGGGGCTCGCCGACCCTGGCAACGGCGTCCATCTCGACCAGCATGCCGTCGAACAGGAACCCGCCGGCCACGATCGCGGTGGACGCGGGGTAGGGAGCCGAGAACACCTCGTGGCGGACGCGCTTGAATGTGTCGTAATCGCCCGCCCGGGCCAGGTACACCGTCATCTTCACGACCGTGGCCAGCGAGGCGCCGTTGGCCTCCAGGACCGCCGCCAGGTTGGCATACGCCTGTCGAAGCTGGGCCTCGACGTCGGCCGGGTCGATCACCTCGCCGTCCGCGCCGAACCCGCCCTGCCCGGACACGTACACCATCGGGCCCTCGGCCACGATCGACTGCGAGTACTCATAGCCGCTCGTGAAGCCGAGCGGATTCTGGCCGGCGCGGTTCACGGCGCTCGATACTACCCGGCGTGGCTCCACCGGACGCAGACGACCGCGACGCGCTGACCGACCGCGGAGAGCTGCTGCGCCGGCTGGCCGAGTGCCGGCGCTGCCCCGCCGCCGGCATTCGCGTGGAGTCGATGCCGGTGTTCTCGACCTGCGAGCGTCCGCGGGCGATCCTGGTCGGGCAGGCTCCCGG
>JBQCGJ010000037.1:0-5482 GCA_051955775.1 Gaiellales bacterium
GACCGGGCCTCGACCGCTATACTGTTCGTTCTGCGGGCGGCGTACCTACCTGCGGCGCGGGTGCTGAACTGTAATGGTGTGGCTCGGGCGCCGTCCGTGTGACGGCGCCCGGGGAAAGGGACCGTAACCCCATGCCGTCGAAGTCGCAGGACCCCGACCTGCTGGTCATCAACACCATCCGCACGCTCGCCATGGACGCGGTGCAGGCCGCGAACTCCGGCCATCCGGGCACGCCGATGGCCCTCGCGCCCGTGGTGTACTGCCTCTGGCAGGATTTCCTTCGGTTCGATCCCGAGGACCCGATCTGGCCCAATCGCGACCGGTTCGTGCTGTCCAACGGGCACGCCTCCATGCTGCTCTACTCGATGCTGTACCTGACCGGGGTGAAGGCGGTGAACTCGCAGTACGAGCGGCAGGGCGAACTGGCCGTGACACTCGAGGACATCAAACGCTTCCGCCAGCTCGACAGCAAGTGCCCCGGACACCCCGAGTACCGCCTGACCTCGGGCGTCGAGACGACCACCGGCCCGCTCGGCCAGGGCGTCGCGACCAGCGTGGGCATGGCGATCGCCGGGGAGTGGCAGGCCGCCCACTTCAACCGTCCCGACTTCGATCTCTTCGACTACAACGTCTACGCGCTCTGCGGCGACGGCGACATGATGGAGGGCATCAGCAGCGAGGCCGCCTCGCTGGCCGGGCACCTGCGGCTCTCGAACCTCTGCTGGATCTACGACAACAACCGGATCTCGATCGAGGGCAGTACCAGGCTGGCCTTCTCGGACGACACCGCCACCCGATTCATCGGTTACGGCTGGAACGTGACCCGCGTGGGCGACGCGAACGATCTCGACATGCTGCGCCGCGCGCTCGGCGTGTTCCGGGACACTCGCGACCGTCCCACCCTGATCATCGTGGACAGCCACATCGGCTATGGCGCGCCCAACAAGCAAGACACCGGCGCCGCCCATGGCGAGCCGCTGGGGGAGGACGAGATCCGGCTGGCCAAGCGGTTCTACGGCTGGCCCGAGGACGCCAAGTTCCTGGTGCCCGACGGCGCCCGCGAGCGACTCGCCGAAGGGTGCGGACGCCGGGGGCGCGAGCTCCA
Source organism: Gaiellales bacterium (assembly GCA_051955775.1). Classification (GTDB taxonomy): domain Bacteria; phylum Actinomycetota; class Thermoleophilia; order Gaiellales; family JAICJC01; genus DASUHT01. The sequence continues at coordinate 1,106 of JBQCGJ010000037.1, forward strand.
TGGTGCGTGGCTCGCGCGCTTCGAGTCGTACCGGACGCGGTTCCCCGACTTGGCGGACGCCATCGATCGCATGCAGTACCGCCGCCTGCCCGATGGCTGGGACGCGGACCTGCCCACGTTCGCGCCGGATCCGAAGGGCATCGCTGGCCGCGACGCGTCGGGCAAGGTGCTCAACGCCATCGCCACGCACGTCCCCTGGCTCATCGGGGGTGCCGGCGACCTCGCCCCCTCCACCAAGACCCGACTCACCTTCGACGGCGCCGGCGATCTCGAGGCCGGCACCATCGGCGCCCGCAACATGCACTTCGGCGTGCGCGAGCACGCGATGGCGGCCGTGGTGAACGGCCTCTCGCTCTCGAAGATGCGGGCGTTCGGCGCCGGGTTCCTCATCTTCAGCGACTACGCGCGGCCCGCCATCCGGTTGAGCGCGCTGATGGAAATCCCCACCATCCACGTGTTCACCCACGATTCGATCGGCGTCGGCGAGGACGGACCGACCCACCAGCCCGTCGAACAGCTTGCTTCGCTGCGCGCGATCCCCGGGCTCATCACCATCCGACCGGCCGATGCCAACGAGGTGGTCGAGGCCTGGCGGGTGATCATGCGGCTCCGGCATCAGCCGGCGGTGCTGGTGCTTTCGCGTCAGGCGCTGCCGGTGCTTGACCGGACACGCTACGCCGCAGCGACCGGCACCGCGCGCGGCGCGTACATCCTGGCCGACGCCGAGGGCGGGCGCCCCGACGTGCTCCTGCTGGCCACCGGGAGCGAGGTGTCGCTCTGCGTGGATGCGTACGAGCGGCTCACGACGGAGGGGATTCGGGCGCGGGTGGTGAGCATGCCCTCGTGGGAGCTGTTCGAGCTGGAAAGCCCGGCGTACCGCGATGCAGTGCTGCCGCCCGAGGTGACCGCCCGGGTAAGCGTCGAGCAGGCCAGCACGTTCGGCTGGGAGCGCTACGTGGGGTCGTCGGGCGCCAGGATCGGCATGGTGACCTTCGGTGCGTCCGCGCCGCTCAAGGAGCTGCAGAAGAAGTTCGGCTTTACCGTGGACCACGTCGTCGAGGCCGCGCGGGCCCAGCTGGCGCCGGCCCTGTGAAGGTCGCCATCGGTGCCGACCACGCAGGCTACCTGCTCAAGCAGGACCTGATCCCCTCGCTCGAGGCGCTCGGGGACGAGGTGCTGGACCTCGGCACCGACAGCACCGACCCGGTGGATTATCCGGACATTGCCGCGGCGGTCGGACAGGCCGTGGCGGGGGGACGAGCCGAGCGCGGCGTGCTCATCTGCGGAAGCGGCGTGGGCGCGTCGGTCGCGGCGAACAAGCTGCCCGGCATCCGGGCCGGCTTATGTCACGACACCTACTCCGCGCACCAGGGCGTCGAGCACGACGACATGAACGTGCTCGTGCTCGGGTCGCGCGTCATCGGCGTCGAGCTGGCCCGGGAGCTGGTGCGGGCGTTCCTGAACGCCCGGTTCAGCCACGAGCCCCGCCACGAGCGGCGCCTCGGCAAGATCCGCGCGCTGGAAGAAAGGGAGCGCCATGCCCCGTGATCTCGCGGTGTCGAACGGCCGGCTGCTCGTGATGTTCGATCGCGAGTACCGGATCCGGGACATCTACTTCCCGCACGTCGGCAAGGAGAACCACGGGACCGGCCACGCCTTCCGCTTCGGCGTGTGGGTCGGGGGCTTCTTCAGCTGGATGAGCGCGGAGTGGATTCCCGAGCTCCGCTACGCCGACTCGAGCATGATGACGCAGGTGACCGCTCGCCACGCAGGTCTCGGCGTCGACCTGCTCTGCAACGACGCCGTGGACTTCGCCGAGAACGTGCTCATCCGGCGCGTGCGGATCGGCAACCAGAGCGACCGTCCCCGCGAGATCCGGTGCTTCTTCCATCACGACTTCCGGATCCTCGGCAACGAAGTGGGCGACACCGCGTTCTACTCCCCCGAGGCGGGGGCGCTGCTGCACTATAAGGAAGACCGCTACTTCCTCATGAACTGCAAGGTGAATGGCAGCGTCGGCGTCCAGCACTACGCCTGCGGCACCAAGGCGGTCGGGGCAGTCGAGGGAACCTGGCGGGACGCCGAGGACGGCGTGCTGAGCGGCAACCCTGTCGCCCAGGGCTCGGTGGACTCGACCCTCGGCGTCTCGCTCATGGTGCCGGCCCGGGGCACCGGCGAGTTCCACTACTGGATGGCGGCCGCCCGGGACTTCCGCGAGGTCTCCACTGTCAACGATGTCGTGCGTGACAAGTCGCCCGAGGAGCTGATGCGCCGGACGGGCAACTACTGGCGCCTCTGGGTCTCCAAGGACCGGCGCGGCGCGGCCGACCTCCCCGAGCGCGTGGTGGACCGGTATCGCCAGAGCCTGCTCATCATCCACACCCAGATCGACCACGCCGGCGGCATCATCGCCGCGAACGATACCGACATCAGCGAGCTGGCCCGCGACACCTATTCCTACGTCTGGCCGCGCGACGGCGCGCTGGTCTCGAGCGCGCTCATGCAGGCGGGTCACGCCGGCGCGCCCGCGCGGTTCCTCGGCTTCTGCTCGCGCGTCGTGTCGCCCAACGGATACCTGCGCCACAAGTACAATCCCGATGGCAGCCTGGCCTCGACCTGGCACGGCTATGTCCGCGACGGCAAGCCCGTGCTCCCGATCCAGGAGGACGAGACGGCGCTCGTCATCTGGGCGCTGGGCGAGTACTTCGACCTGTACCAGCGGATCGAGGAGACGGCGCCGTTCTATCGCGGCCTGGTCACCCGCCCCGCCGACTTCCTGCTCGACTACGTCGACCAGCGCACCGGCCTGCCGATGCCATCGTTCGATCTCTGGGAGGAACGCTGGGGTGTCCACACCTTCACCGTCGCGGCGGTCATCGCGGGGCTTCGGGCGGCCGGACGCCTCGCGGGCGAGTTCGGGGAGACCGAGCGGGCGGCGCGCTATGTCTCGGGCGCCGACCGCATGGTCGAGGGCGCCCGCGCGGTGCTCTGGAACGACCAGGCGCAGCGCTTCGCCCGCATGGCTACGCCGGGACCGGGCGGATACACGCTCGACATGACCGTCGACTCGAGCCTGTTCGGGCTGGTGCTGCTTGGTGCACTCGCGCCCGACGACCCGCAGGCGTCCTCGACGCTCGACCAGGTGAAGCAGCGCCTCTGGGTGCAGACGGACATCGGTGGGCTGGCCCGCTACGAGAACGACATCTATCACCAGGTGGAAGCCAAGGACACGACCCGGGTCCCCGGGAATCCCTGGTTCGTGTGCACCATGTGGCTCGCGCGCTACCAGCTCATGCGGGCTCGCACCATGGAGGACCTCGCGCCCGGGCTGGCGCTCCTCGAGTGGGCTGCCGCGCGCGCCCTGCCGTCCGGCACCATGGCCGAGCAGCTCCATCCCTACACGGGCGAGCCGCTCTCCGTGTCGCCGCTCACGTGGAGTCACGCCGAGTACGTGCGCACCGTGCGGGAGTACATCCAGCGGCATTCGCGTGCCAATGTCTGCCCGGCGTGCGGCCAGGCGATGCACACCGTCGCCCGGCGCTCCGACCAGCAGCCGGTGCTGACCGAGACGTGACCCGGCTGACGGTGGTCTCGGAGCCGGCGGCGCTCGCGCGCCCAGCAGCGGAGTGGCTGGCCGGCGAAATCGCCGCGGCAGTCCGCGAGCGCGGGACGTGTGCGGTCGGCCTGGCGGGCGGACGAACGCCCGAGCCCGTGTATCGCGCACTGGCGTCGCTGCCGGACGTGGACTGGTCTCGGGTGGACGTGTACTTCGGTGACGAGCGCGCGGTGCCTCCGGACGACCCCGAGAGCAACTTCGGGATGGTCCGCTCGGCGTTGCTCACCCGCGTGCCGATCTCCGGCACGCGAGTCCACCGCATGGAGGCCGAGCGTCCCGACCGCGAGGCGGCCGCACGGGCCTACGAGCGCGGGCTCCCGGCCGCGCTCGACGTCCTCGTCCTCGGTGTCGGGCCCGACGGACATACGGCCTCGCTGTTCCCCGGATCGCCTGCCCTCGACGAGCAACGCCGCCTGGTACTGCCGGTGATGGGGACCAAGCCGCCGGCCGCGCGGCTCACGATCACGCCGCCCGTGATCGAGGCCGCCCGGCGCATCGCGATCCTGGCGGCGGGCGCCGACAAGGCCGCGGCCGTATCACGTGCGCTCGAGGGACCGCTCGCCCCCAGGGACACGCCGGCGCAGCTCGCCCGGCGGGGCGACTGGTTCCTCGATCGGGCCGCCGCGGCGCGTCTGACCGTTTCGGAGGCCCCGGCGTGATCGTCCTCGCCGGGGATGTCGGCGGGACGAACGCGCGGCTCGCCACCGTGGAGATCGATGGGCGCAGCGCGCGCATCGTGCAGCCGAAGCGGTACGCCAGCC
>JBQCGJ010000038.1:0-2749 GCA_051955775.1 Gaiellales bacterium
CGGGTACGGGGGCGCGGTCGACCTGGGGGCGGCTGGATAGGGCGCATTTCCGGTGCCTGGTAGGGTCGACGGGGTGGGACGTTGGTGACGGTCACTGCGGCCCACCCGGTACCTGGCACCCGGTTATGCCTTGGCGAGCTCCCGTTCCTTGGCGGCGGCCGCGATCACGCTCTGGGCAATGTGCGGCGGCACCTCCTCGTAGTGCAGGAAGCTCATGGTGTAGTCGCCGCGGCCGCCTGTCATCGACGTCAGGTCGGGCGCATAGGACAGCACCTCGGCCATCGGCACATCCGCGTGGATCGTGCTCAGCCCGGCCGCGGGATCCATGCCCAGCACGCGCCCGCGGCGGCTCGTCATGTCACCGATGATGTCGCCCACCGACTCGTCGGGCACCGTGATGTCGAGCCGCATGATCGGCTCCAGCAGCACCGGATCAGCCTCCTGGAACGCCTTCTTGAACGCCATCGAGCCTGCGATCTTGAACGCCATCTCCGATGAGTCGACGGTGTGATACGAGCCGTCCACCAGGGTCACCTTGATGCCCACCACTCGCGACCCGGACAGGTCGCCGTGCGTCATCGCCTCCTGGATGCCCTTGTCCACGGCCGGCCGGAACCCCTGCGGGATCACGCCGCCCACGATCTTGTCCACGAACTCGTAGCCCTCGTGCTCGGCCAGCGGCTCGAGGGTGATATGACAGTCCCCGAACTGCCCGCGGCCGCCGGTCTGCTTCTTGTACCGGCCCTGAGCCCGCGCCTGGCGGCGGATCGTCTCCAGGTACGGCACACGCGGCGGGTGCAGGTCCACCTCCACCCCGAACCTGCGGTGCATGCGCTCCAGGGTCACCTCCACGTGCATCTGCGAGAGGCCGGCCACGATCGTCTCGCCGGTCTGCGGATCGCGATGCACGTCCAGCGAGGGATCCTCCTCGATGAGCCGCCGCAGGGCCTGAAACACCTTGTCCTCGTCACCCTTGTGCTTGGGCTCGATGGCGAACGAGACGACAGGCGCGGGCACCGCCAGCGGCTCGATCTCGGCCGGGTTCTCGGAGTCCGAGAGCACGTCGCCGGTGCCGGTCTCCTTCAGCTTGGCGACCGCCCCGATCGCGCCCGGGCCAAGCTCGGACACGGGCGAATGCTCCTTGCCCTGCAGGGTCAGCAACTGACCCAGCCGCTCCTTCGTGTGGGTGTGGTTGTTGGTCAGCGTGGTGTCGCTGCCCAGTTCCCCGGCGAACACGCGCAGCAGGCTGATCTTGCCGCTGAACGGGTCGGCGATGGTCTTGAACACGTAGGCCAGCGTGTTCGCGCCGCCCACCTCCGGCACGTTGCGGGCCCGGGCCGGCGACGGCAGCCCCTCGACGATCAGGTCGAGCAGGCCGCGGGAGCCGATGTTGCGGGTGGCCGCGCCGCAGCCGACCGGGAACAGCTGGCCGTCGGTGACCAGCTTCTTCAGCGCCTCGGCCATCTCCTCGCGCGAGATCTCGCCGCCGTCCAGGTAGCGCTCCATCAGCTCGTCCGACGTCTCCGCCACCACATCCATCAGCTTGTCGTGATACTCGTCGGCCAGCTCGCGCATGTCCTCGGGGATCTCGGTCGGCTGGTCGTGGGCCTCGCCCTCTCCGTGGAGATAGGCGACCATGTGCACCAGGTCGACCACGCCGCGGAACTCGTGCTCGGCCCCGATCGGCAGCTCGACCGCCACACACCGCTCGGAGAGCTGCGAGCGCAGCGCCTCCATCACCGCCTGGAAGTCGGCCCGCTCGCGGTCGAGCAGGTTCACGATCACCAGCCGCGCAAGCCCCAGCTCGTCGCAGCGCTTCCACAGCCGTGCCGTGCCCACCTCCACGCCCATCACGCCGGACACTGCGACGATGGCGCCCTCCACCACCCGCAGCACCGACAGCACGTCAGCCTGGAAGCTCGGCTCGCCCGGGGTGTCGATCAGGTTGATCGCCCGGTCCTGCCACGTCAGATGCGTGACCGCCGCCGAGATCGACATGCCACGGCGGCGCTCCTCGTCGTCGTAATCCGAGACGGTCGACTTGTCGGACACCGACCCCAGCCGCGTGGTGGTGCCGGACTCGTACAGCAACGCCTCCACGAGCGACGTCTTACCGGTGCCGCGATGGCCGATCACCGCGACGTTGCGGATCCTTCCAGACTCCCTCTCGGGCATTCGGTGCCTCCGTTTGGCTGGTTCGTATTGCAATGGCCACGATACGGCGTGGCATCCGAGCAGACAAGCGCGATCAGCCGACGTCGAACACGATGCCCTGGGCGAGCGGCAGCTCGCGCGAGTAGTTGACGGTCTGGGTCTGCCGGCGCATGTAGGCCTTCCAGGCGTCGGACCCGGACTCGCGCCCGCCGCCGGTCTCCTTCTCGCCGCCGAACGCGCCGCCGATCTCGGCTCCGCTGGGCCCGATGTTGACGTTCGCGATCCCGCAGTCGGAGCCGGCCGCTGCCAGGAACGCCTCGCTCTCGCGCAGGTCGGACGTGAAGATGCACGACGACAGGCCCTGCGGCACGTCGTTGTGCAGGGCGATGGCCTCGCCCAGCTCGCGGTAGCGAAGCGCGTACAGGATGGGCGCGAAGGTCTCCTCGCTGACGACCTCGGTCTGCCCCGGCATGCGCACCACCGCGGGCCGCACGTAGTAGGCGTCGGGCCAGCGGTCGGCCAGCACCCGCTCGCCGCCCGCCACCGTGCCCCCGTCGGCCCTGGCTCGCTCCAGCGCCGCCTGCATGTCGTCGTA
>JBQCGJ010000039.1:0-3704 GCA_051955775.1 Gaiellales bacterium
GCCGGCGCCCACGTTGGTGTTGAGGAACGCCTTCAGGTGGGGCTTGACGGCGATCACCGCGTCCTGCACCTTCTTCATCTGGGCAGGGTCGGTGGTGTTGGACGAGAACCCGAGGTACTTGCAGGTCGAGCCCATGCAGTCGCGCTCGAGGTCGATGAACACCGTCTGCCCCGAGTAGCGAGGGATCAGCTCCCATAGGTCGTGCCAGCTGGTGATGGTTGCGTTGCCCACCAGGTCGGGGCGGTACGCGATGCCGACCTTGCCGTAATCGGTGGGCAGGCCCCACGGATAGGCCTTGCGGAACTTGTCGGCGATGTTCTTGATGTTCGGCACCTTCGACCAGTCCGGCAGGGTGATCAGCTGAGCCGCCGATGCCTGGCCGGCGTCGGAGGTGTCGGACAGCAGGAAGTCGTACTGGTGGCTCTTGAACTGCAGCACCACCTCCGAGCTCGAGGAGGTGGCGTTCGAGATCATCTTGATCGACGCCTGCGGGTACTTCTTGTGGAAGTCGGCCAGGTTGTGCTTGCCGATCCAGCCGGGGTAGTTGCTGAGGATCGCCTGGCCGGCGATCGGCCCTGCGGCGGCTTCGGATGAGGAGCCGGACGAGCTGGAGCTGCCGCACGCCGCCAGCAGCGATGCGGCCGACAGTCCGAGTGCTCCGGCGCTCGCGCGCTGAAGCAGTGCGCCCCGGGTGATCCTGGCCGCGAGCAGTTCCTCATTCCTCATGGCGCTTCCTCCTCGAGGGGCGTGGCGGGGGGCCGACCGGGCTCACGATCGGTAGGGCAGGATTCTAGCTATCCCCTGTTCCCGGGCTGCACGCAGCAGGTCGAGCGCGACGGCCAGGTCGCACACACTCAGGCCCCTGTGCCAGAACAGCCAGGTCTCGGCTGCAGACCCGCGGCCGGGCCGGGCTCCGCACACGATCTGGCCGATCTCCGCGTGCAGCGATTCGCGGGTCAGCCGGCCGCTGTCGATGTGCGCGCGGAGGGCTCCCAGTGGGCCGGCCCCGGCCTGCCCCCAGTCGTCCACCACGATGCCGTCCATGATGTCGGTCAGCGACAGCTCGACCGCGCTCATCGTGCCGTAGGGGATGACCAGGGCGCCCGGCGTGATCCACTCCGTGCGAAGCAGCGGCTGCGGCGCACCGAGCCGGCTGGCCTCCACGACCACGTCCGCGCCGCGCACGGCCTGCTCCCAGCTGTCCACCGCCCGCACGTCCCGGCCGGTCTCCATCGCCAGCGTCCGGGCCAGCGCCTCGCGGCTCTCCGCGCGCAGCGAGTGGATGTTGATCCGCTCCAGCTGCGGAAGCACCCGGCACAGCAGGCGGATGTTCCAGTACGCGGTGCCGCGGCTGCCGATGTGACCAAGCACGCGGCTGTCCGGCCTGGCCAGATGACGCGCGCCGACGGCGGTGGTGGCGCCGGTGCGCATGGCCGTGAGGGCGGTGGCGTCGACGATCGCGACGGGCGCTCCGGTGTCGATGTCCATGACCAGCTCCAACGCCAGCTCGGAGGGCAGCCCGCGGCGGTGGTTGTGCACGTAGTCGCCGACCACCTTGACGCCGGCCCGGCGCGAGCCCGGGATCGCCCCTCGCAGCACGTTGAAGTGGCCGTCCACCTCCGGGTCCGGGAACAGATGGACTCGCGGCTCGACCACCGTCTCGCCCCGCCCGTGCGCCGCCAGCACGTCCTGCACCGTGTCCAGCAGCCGCTCGTCCGGATAGTCCAGGGCGGCGATGGCGTCGCCGCTCAGATACGTCAGCTCGAGTGGGGTCATCCGATCATGGTCGCCACAGCCTCGATGTCGGCGGTCATCGGCCGCTCTTGCTTCAGCGGCTCGACCAGCTCGCGCACCATACGGTGCACCTCCCGCGTGACGGCGCCCAGACGGGCCGGCCGGGCGAGGTCGACGGCCTGGGCCGCGCACACCAGCTCGATGGCGATCAGCAGGGAAAGCAGGTCGAGCTGCTCGTCCAGCCGCAGCACCGCCGGCGCCGCGTTGGTGGCGTCGTCCTCCACCGATGCGGCGTTCACGCTGGGATGGATCGCAACCGGCGCGGCGCGGTGGCGGATGGCGCTGACCAGCGCCTGGGCGGGCTTCTGCAGCGGCGCCATCCCGGCCGAGCCGGTGGGGCTGAGGTTGGCTGGCAGGCCGCTCAGCTCCGTGCTCGACAGCCGGCCGACCCGTTCGGCGCAGGGCGCCGCCGACTGCGCGACGGCGATGGCCACGGTATCGGCCGCCAGCGCCATCACGGGCGTATGGAAGTTGCCGGTGGAGATGATCGCCCCGTCCGCGGCCAGCACCAGCGGGTTGTCCGAGGCGCCGTTCAGCTCCGGCTCGATGGCGGCCTCGAGAGCGTCCAGGCTGGTGTGCAGGGCGCCGTGGACGGCGGACGCGCAGCGAAAGCTGATCGGGTCCTGGAGGCGCCGCGCGGCTCCCGGCTCGGTCAGCGAGCCACCGGCGAGCCGCTCGCGCAGGCCGGCCGCCGCCCACTCCTGACCGGGCGCCGGGCGGGCCGCCGAGGCACGGGGGTCGATCGGCGTCAGGTTGGCGCGGAACCCCTCCATCGAGAGCGCCGCTGCCGACTGCAGCCATTCCAGCAGGCGGCGTGCCCGCACCAGCGCCAGCGCACCCGCGCCGGCGGACACGGACGAGGCGCTGCACAGCGCGAGGCCGTCCTTCAGCCGCAGCTGCGCGGGCGCGATCCCGGCCGCCGCCAGTGCCCTCCCGCCGGGCAGCCGCCGGCCATCGATCTCCGCCTCCCCCTCGCCGGCCACCACCAGCCCGATGTGGGCAAGCAGGCACAGGTCGGCGGCGCCGATCGACCCGTGGCGAGGGACGAGCGGATGCACGCCGCCGTTCAGCATCGCGGCGAGCGTCTGTGCGACCTCGGGCGCAGCGCCCGAGCCGCCCGCGCACAGGCCGTTCAGGCGGGCGGCCATGGTCGCGCGTACCGTGGCCTGCGGGAGCGGCTCGCCAACCGACACTGCGCGCTCGCGCAGCGTGCGCAGGGCAGGGTCGCCGTCGGACGCCGGGTCGAGCCGCGTCGTCACCCCGGACCCCAGGCCCGTGGTGATGCCGTACACGGCCGCGCCGTCGGCCACCGCGCGTTCCACCGCCTGCTGCGCCGTGCGCATGCGGTCGAGCGCGTCGCCCGCGATCTCGACCGGCGTGCGCGATCGCGCGATCTCGTGCACGGCCGCCGGTGTCAGGTCGCGCCCCGACAGTGTCACGACCGCGTCCATCGCCGCCATCCTATCCAGCCGCCTGAGTCCAAAGCCGTTGGTCCTCGGCGAGCGGTGTCAGACACCGTCACGGAATCGTGACGGTGTCTGACACCTGCTAGCGTCGCCCAGCATGACGGCGGGGGTTGATCACAGTGGGCTGATCGTCGAGCACGACGTCGGCGTCGTCGCCGGCGATGGGGTGCGGCTTTCCGTGGATGTCTACCGCCCGCGCGCGCCCGGCCGCTACCCCGCCATCCTGGAGCACATCCCGTACCGCAAGGACGACCTGCGCGCCCTCGAGGACCGCAGCCAGAACAGCTTCCTGGTGGGCCAGGGCTTCGCCTGCGTGCGGCTGGACGTGCGCGGCACCGGGAGCTCCGGCGGGATCGCGCAGGACGAGTACACCGAGCGCGAGCAGCAGGACGGGGTGGACGTGGTGGCCTGGATCGCCGCTCAGCCCTGGTGCACCGGCGCGGT
>JBQCGJ010000040.1:0-3027 GCA_051955775.1 Gaiellales bacterium
GCTGTCCAGGGGCGCCCGCTACGTGACCGACTGGGAATGGCGCGAGTACGCCCACCATTTGTAAAGACCCGGACCCGGGGTCTGACCCCGGGGCTGCGTCTTAACAGGTACGAGGGGGTGGCGTGTGGCTGAGTGGGTGACCGTGGCGGAGGAGGCCGAGCTGCGCGACGGCGAGGTGATGCCTGCGCGCTCCGGCGAGGCGTTCCTGGCCCTGGTGCGAAACGGCGAGCGGGTGTACGCCCTCGACGACAACTGCACGCACGAGGAGTGCCCGCTGTCGGACGGCATCCTCACCGGCACCGAGCTGACCTGCTTCTGCCACGGCTCGGTGTTCGACGTGCGCACCGGCGAGGCGCTGGTCGGGCCGGCGCTGGAGTCGGTGCCGACCTACCCCGCGCGCATCGAGGGCGGGTCGATTCAGGTCCAGCTCTAGCCGGGCAGCGAGAAGGCGCCGTCGCCGACCAGCACCGCGTCGCCGGCCACCTCGACCCCGGTGATGCCCTCCGCGCTGCCCTCCGCCCGGGCCAGCAGGGTGCTCGGCCGGCCGATCACCTCGCCCTGCGAGATGGTGATCTGCTGTCCCCAGCCGATCCGTCCGTGCCGGGCCAGGTGGCAGGCCAGCGGCCCAGCGGCCGAACCGGTGGCGGGATCCTCAGCCACCCCGTCGGCCGGCGCGAACATCCGCGTGGTGTACCGATCCCCGGCGCCCGCCATGCAGTTGAACCCGACCACGCCGTCGGAGTCGGGCTCGAGGTCGACCAGCGCCGTGGTGTTCGGGCGTATGGCCAGCACGTCAGCCACCGACGGCAGCGTCACGTACACGTGCTCGAGGCCGTTGTCGTAGACCTCCACCGGCAGCTCCGACGTCTGCACCCCCAGCGCCTGCAGCAGCCCCTCCGCGTTGGCATAGGGGGCGACGGAGGGCAGCGGCTGGCGCATGCTGCCGTGCGTCCCGGTCACCGTCACCGGCACCACGCCCTGGCCGGTCTCCAGGCGCAGCTCGCTCAGGTTCCGCTGAGCCGCCAGCGCCACGGCTGTGCCCAGCACCGGATGGCCGGCGAACGGGACCTCCGCCACAGGCACGAAGATCCGTATGCGCGCGGTGTTCGCCGGATCCATGGGCGGATACACGAACACCGTCTCGGAGAAGTTGATCTCACGAGCCAGCGGCTGCAGCAGGTGCTCCGGCACCTCGGTCGCGTTGGGGAACACGGCCAGCTGGTTTCCCGCCAGCGGGGTATCCGTGAACACGTCGAGGATCTGGAAGTGCATCCCCGGAAGCTAGCGCCGGTCCAGTTCCAGCGCTGCGGCGAACGCCTCCCGAACGTCCCCCTCGCTCCACCGGTGGGCGTCCACGCCCAGGCAGTAGTCGTCCAGGGCGAGCACGACCAGCTCGTCCATCCGCGATGCGTCCACGCCCGCCGCGCGGCAGGTTGGGAAACCGACGTCGGCCAGCAGCCGCTTCACGGCCAGCACGGCCCGGGCGCCTTCACCGCCGCCTCCGCCCGATCCACCCAGGGCATCGGCCACCCGCTCGAGCTCGGCGGCGCAGTCGGCCCGGCTGACGTCCAGCGTCTCGGCCAGCACCAGGCCCACCGAGAGTCCATGCGGGATCCCCAGCACGGCTCCCAGCGCATGGCCGAGGGCGTGGTCGGCGCCCGTGTCCGACAGGTTCATGGACAGTCCCGCCAGCAGGCTGCCCGCGCTCATGCCCGACCGGGCTGTGGTGTCGCGTCCGTCCCGGACGGCGGCCGGCAGCGCCTGAGCGATCAGCCGGCACGCCTCCAGCCCGAGCGCCGCCGAGGCGGGGTTGGCCGCCGGCACGGTCACGCCCGAGATGGCCTGCGCGAGTGCGTCCACTCCCGTCTGCGCGGTCGCGGCCGGGGACAGGCCGATCGTCAGCAGCGGATCCACCAGCGCTGCCTGCGCCCGCATCAGCGGTGATGCGACGCCGCGCTTGCGGCCGCCGTCGACCACCACCGCGCCTCCCGACACCTCCGATCCCGTGCCGGACGTGGTGGGGATGGTGACGAGCGGAAGCCGGGGAGCGACCGGCTGCACCTCGCCGTCCAGCAGCGCGTGGAAGCCCACGCCGAGTTCGGCGCACGCCCGCGCCGCCTTGGCCACGTCCAGGGCGGAGCCGCCGCCGATCCCCACCACCGCGTCGGCCCTCTCGGCCCGGCAGCGGGCGGCGGTGTGGTCCACCAGGGCCGGTGTCGGCTCCCCGGCCGGCTTCTCGATCACCACGCCGCACGCGGCCAGCGCGGCCTGCAGCTCGGGCAGGCCGGCCACAGGCGCCTCGACGACCGCCAGCGCCCGCGACGCGCCGAGGCCCTGAAGCACGTCGGGGAGGGCGCTTGACACGCCCTCCCCGAACTGGATCTCGACCGGCAGGTGCAGCCGGAACGGATCGATCACCCTGAGACTGGCTCGGCCGCCGTCTCCGTGGCGGTCAGCTCCTGGGCCGCTCCGCGCGGGATGAAGGCCAGAGTCAGCACCACGCCCAGAGCGGCGATGCCCGCTCCGACCGCGAATGCCTCCGAGAACCCGCTGACCGCCCCGTGCAGCTGCACGTTCAGCGTGGGCGGCACGTGCGACGAGATGTAATCGGCGGTCTGGGTGAACGCGACGGTGCTCAGCAGCGCGGTGCCCAGGGCGCCACCGACCTGCTGGCTCGTGTTGAGGATGCCCGAGGCGATGCCCGCCTCGTCGTGCTTGACGCCCACCAGGGCGGCGATCGAGACCGGAACGAACGAGAACCCGAGCCCGGCGCCCGTGAGGATGAAGCCGGGCACCAGATCGACCAGGTACGAGCCGTTGACCGACACCTGGGTGAAGTAGATCAGCCCGATCGAGGTCAGTGCCATGCCGATCGCAAGCACCGTGCGCACCCCGATCCGGGTCACGAAGGCCTGTGACGCGCCGGCCGAGATGATGATCGTGGTGGCCACGGTCAGGTAGCCGACACCGGTCTTCAGCGGTGAGTACCCGAGCACCTGCTGCATGTACAGCGTGAGCAGGAAGAAC
>JBQCGJ010000041.1:0-4912 GCA_051955775.1 Gaiellales bacterium
ATCTCGCGCTCGAGGGTGTCGCTCGCGCTGTCCGCCAGGTGGGAGTCGGCACCATCGTCGTCGCTCGAATCCTCCATCGGACGTGACGTGTCCTCGAGCAGCCGGCCCTTCTCCTCGGAAACCCGGGCGCGCTCATCCAGCAGACGCTGACGAAGCTCCTTCACATCGACGCTCACTCGACACACCCCCGTCGCCCGACCACCTTGTTCGGCGTCCAGTATACCGAGGGCGGTTGTCCGCTAAGCCGCCTGGGTCGGCTCCGAGCACACCTCGGAACTGCCCGCTGCGAGCCGCTCCTCGTGATCGCGCAGCGTCTGCAGGGTGGCCCCCAGAAGCGACCGCAGGCGCATCCGGAAATCCGCCTCCTCCGAGCGCAGACGCTCGGTCTCCTGACGCACCCGCTCGCGTTCCGCGTACGCGCCGTGCAGGATCTCGCGGGCCTTGGTCTCGGCCTCACGAACGGTCAGCTCGGCGTCCCGCGCGGCCTGCGCGCGGCGCTCCTCGGCAGCCCGCTCGGCGGTCAGCATGGCCTCCCGCATCGCGGCCTCGTTCTGCCGGTGACGCGACAGCTCCTGCTCCAGATGGTGGACCTGATCGTCGAGGTCGGCGCGCTCGCGCCAGACCGCCTCGTATGCGGTGGTCGCCTCGTCCAGCAGTGAATCGACGTCGGTCCGGCGATATCCGAAGAACATCCTCCGACCCGGCTTTTCATGCCGCAGCTCGATTGGTGAAAGTGCCATGACCTGCGGTTCGACACCGGCCGGGCCGCTCCTTCACGACGGGTCATGGGAGCGCGCCCCCGGGTCAGCCGAAGGCGCCGACGATCACGATGGCTATCTGCACCGCGATGTTGACGGCGAAGATGGCCACGATCGGGCTGAGGTCGAGCGCACCCATCGGCGGCAGCACCCTCCGCCACATGCGCAGATAGGGCTCGACCGTGTCGTACGTCAGCCCGCGCAGCCGGCCCAGCCACGGGCTGTAGCTGAGCTGGAGCATGCCCAGGATCACGTGCAGGATGATGAACGCGGTGTAGACCAGGCCCAGCGAGACCAGGAACTCCTCGAGCACGGTGATCGTCATCCCAGCTCACCTGCCCGCCGCATGGCCGCGACCACGCCGTCGATCACCGCGCCGCGCACGCCCTGGCGCTCCATCTCGGCCAGCCCCGCCGCGGCCGTGCCGCCCGGCGAGGTGACCATCCGCCGCAGGCTGCTGCAGGCCAGGTCTTCGGCGCGCAGGAGCTCCGCGGTTCCAGTCACGGTGGACAAGAGCAGCCGGCGGGCGTCGCCGTAGGTCAGGCCGCTGACGATCCCGGCGTCCTCGAAGGCCTCCAGGATCAGACCCAGGAACGCGGGACCCGACCCGGACAGTGCGGTGGCGGCGTCGAACAGCCGCTCGTCCAGCTCCACCACCTCGCCGAGCAGCGAGAACGCGCCCAGCACCGCTTCCTCGGCCGCCGTATGGGTGAACCGGCCGGCGGAGTAGGCAAGCGTGCCGGCGCCCACCTTGACGCCCACGTTCGGCATGAATCGGAACACCGGCGCATCCACGTCCAGGATCGTCTCCAGGGTGGCGGTGCGCACGCCGGCGGCCACCGAGGCGATCGCCTTGGCCGGCGTCACCAGGTCGCTGACCTCGCGCAGCACGCGCTCCACGTCGATCGGCTTGACGCACATCACCACCACGTCCGCCTGCTCGACCAGCTCGGCGTTGTGATCCAGGTGGCGCACGCCGTGCGCCTCGGCCAGCTTCGCCGCCCGGCCCGAGCCGCGGTCGGTGACCAGCAGCCGCTGCCCCATCTCGGAGTCCGCCAGCATCCATCCGGACACCATCGCCGAGGCGATGTTTCCAGCGCCCAGCAGGCCGACCACAGGCTTGGCGGTACTCATCGTGTCGGCAAGCGTACCGATCGGCGCCGTCTACTGCGGCTGGTCTGCGGGCAGGTTCTCAGACCGCCTCGCGCCTCAATACTGATTGAAGAACCCGCGCTCCATGAGCAGCGCCTTGTCCTCAGCCGAGACCTTGACCGCGCTCGGCGTGAGCAGGAAGACCCGGTCGGCGACCCGCTGCATCGACCCGTCCAGGGCATAGGTGAGGCCGCTGGCGAAGTCGATCAGGCGCCGGGTGAGATCGGTGTCCGCGGACTGCATGTTGATGATCACCGGCACGTCGGACTTCAGCCGGTCGGCCACCATCTGCGCGTCGTTGAACGACTTGGGCACCACCAGCGAGACCTGTGGCGCGGCCCGGTGGCCGTTCGACTCGACCGGAGCGGGACGCGGCCGCGACCGTCCACGGCCCGGCGGCGGTTCGTCGTTGAAGATCTCGTCGTACTCGGCGCCGGCGCGGCGCGCGGACGACAGCCGGCGCACGTTGGGCCGCTCGGAATAGTTCCGCGAGAGGTCCTCGTTGGCCGCTGCGCCGTCGTCGTAGTAGTACTCGTCCTCCCACTCCTCCTCGCGCACCCCGAAGTACACGAGCGTGGAGTTCCACATGTCCTTCAACGCCATGTCCGTGACACTTTACAAGGTGAACAGGACGCTCCCCACCCGTACGATGGTGGCGCCCTCGTCCGCAGCCACGCCGTAATCCTGGCTCGTGCCCATCGACAGGTGGGTGAATTCATGCCTTCCGTGCCATCGCGGCGCCAGCTCGTCGCGCAGCTCGCGCAGGGCCGAGAACCACGGCCGCGCCCGCTCCGGGTCGTCGGTCAGCGGCGGCATCGTCATCAGCCCGCACAGGCGCACGTTGGCCATCGGCTCGACCTGCTCCAGGAATCCGTCCAGCTCGCCCCGGTCGATGCCCGACTTGGACTCCTCACCGGCCACGTTGACCTGCAGCAGGCAGTCCACCGGAGCGGTCGCCCGGGCCTGGATCTGCGAGGCGGCCGACAGCGAGTCCAGCGAGTGGATCAGCCGCACGCGGCCCACCACCTCGCGCACCTTGCGGCTCTGCAGGTGGCCGATGAAGTCCCACGTGAACAGGTCGCCGTGCAGCTCCTGCTTGTGCGCCAGAGAGTCCGAGCGGTTCTCGCCGACCAGCGTGACGCCACCCTCCGCCAGCGCCGGAAGCTCGTCCGCATCCACGTACTTGGTGGCCGCCAGCACCTGGACATCGGGCCCCACCCGCTCGCGGATGCGCTCCAGATTGGCGGCGATCACACGCGGGTCACGCGCCAAGGAGGCCGATCACCCCCTGGCGGCCGGTACGCCCGCGCTCGCGGCGGTGGGAGAAGTAGCGGTCGGGGTTGCAGATGGTGCACTCGCCCACCGTCTGCACGTGCGAGACGCCGGCCCGCTCGAGCGCCCGCCGTGCGCACAGCCACAGGTCGGCCCGCCCGTTGCGCACCACGTCCGGCCCGAACCGCTCCCGCAGCGGGCCGCCCACGTCGTCTCGAACCTCGTAGCAGCACGGCCCCGCGGCGGGCCCGATGACGGCCGTCATGGCGCCGCCGACCGCCTCCGCGCCGGCCTCGCAGATGCCGGCCAGGAGCCCCTGCCAGCCGGAGTGCAGCACCGCCAGCCGCGAGCCGTCGGTGCGGGCGACGGCGATCGGCATGCAATCCGCCGTCAGCAACACCAGCGGCCGTCCGCGCTCCTCCGTGACCAGCCCGTCCGACTTCGGGAAGGGCTGCGCCCCGGGCTCCAGAAACACCCCGGACGCCGGCTCGCCGGTGACCGTCCGCACCTCGGCCCCCGCGACCTGCCAGGCCATCGTGGCGCGCGCCGGATCTCCTCCGGCCGCCTCCACCGCGCGGCGCCGGTTCTCCCGCACGGCCGCCGGGTCGTCGCCGGTCAGCGCGCCCAGGTTGAGGCTCTCGTAGGCGCCACCGCTGGCGCCGCCCAGGCGTGTGCTGAAGAGGACGGACACGCCCGGGGGCGCGTCCTCCCAGGCGATCGCGGGCACGCTCACAGCACCACCTCGATCCCCTGCACGGGCGTGCGTGAGGCGTACTCGTAGGAGCAGCATCCTGCAGCCGAGAGCTCCACGGCGGTATGCCAGCGGCCCCGCCGCCGGCGAAGCAGCCGCGCCTGTACGTCGGCCCGCTCGGTGTGGTAGCAGTAGACGCGATCGCCGTCAGGATCCCAGTAGGTGACGCCCAGCAGCTGGTCGACGGGCGCGTGCACCTCGCCCTCGATGCGCGCCCGCGGCCCGCGCACGGCGAACACGTAGCGGTCGGGCGAGTACTCGACGTCGGCCACCAGTCCGAGCGCGGCGCCGCCGCTTCGGTGCGTCTCCCCCTCGGCCCGCAGCGAGGCCGTCGTGACGGCTGGCGAGAGCCCAACCGGACTGCGCGAACGCCGGGTCACGACATCCACGTGGTCGCCGGCCGCGGCGAACGCGGAGCAGTGCGCCCGCGCCCACGAGTCGGCGTGCCGCGAGCCCCAGGCGTGTGCCTGGTGGCCGGGCCAGGACGCGGCCTGCATGCTCCGCTCGCCCACGGTGATCGTGCCGCTGGCGCGCAGCGCCGGCTGGGCTGTGACCAGCTCCGCGCGGCCCAGCCGGGCAGCGGCGGGATAGGCGATCGGCTCGCCGGAGGGCTGCCAGCTCAGATCCCAGGCGGCGTCGGCCATGGTCCCGTGCGCCCGGTGCAGCTCGAGCTCCGACCCGGCCAGCAGCACCGGGAAGCCGCCGGCACCGGTGTGGAACTCTTCGATGGCGTAGGTCTGGCGGCGCGCATATGACTCCCCGTCGGGCAGCCGCCCGGCCAGCCACAGCTCGGCCACGCGGCCCTCGGCCGCTTCGCCCTCCGGGGCCTGGAAGCTGTAGCGCACCCAGGCCGAGGCCGACGACGCCGGGTCGACCACGCTCAGATGCCAGGCCTCGTAGTGGCCGGGCTGGCCGCGCCAGCGGCTGGCGTTGGCGGGCGCCAGCTTCACGACTCGGCCTCGGCCAGCAGCCGGCGCGC
>JBQCGJ010000042.1:0-10583 GCA_051955775.1 Gaiellales bacterium
CGCATCGCCCGGAGCCGCCGGGACGCAGCGCCGCACGGGTGGCTGGGGACGCCATGACGGCGTCGTACTGGCAGCCTCCGCCGGCGCCTCGTTCGCGCTGGTGTGGCTGGTCATGGGCAGGATCGCCGGGGTCAGCTCACCGGTTGAGCTTGCGGTCTGCTGGTACCTGGCCTTCCTCGGCGTGTACTGGTTCACGGTGCGTGAGCTGGACGGCCCGGTGCTGGCCGGCGAGCGCGTGATGACCGCGGTCGTCACCAGCAGCGCAGTGGCCATGGTGGTGCCGCTGCTGTTGATCCTCGGTAACGTGGTGGTCAAGGGCCTGCCGGGGCTTGGCTTGAACACCATCACGCAGACCCAGGCCGAGGTCGGCCCGATGTCTGCCGCCTCGGTGGGCGGCGCCAAGCATGCCATCATCGGCACGCTGGAGCAGGTCGCGCTGGCGGTGCTGATGTCCGTGCCGCTCGGCTTCATGTGCGCGATCTTCCTGAACGAGGTCGGGGGCCCGCTGCGCCGCCCGGTGCGGATCTTCGTGGACGCCATGAGCGGCGTGCCCACCATCGTGGCGGGCCTGTTCATCTACGCGGTGTGGGTGAGCGGCCACTCGTGGTCGGGGTTCGCCGCCGCAATGGCGATCTCGATCTCGATGCTGCCGATCATCACGCGCACCTCCGAGGAAGTGCTGCGGCTGGTGCCGGACGGTCTTCGCGAGGCGTCGCTGGCCCTCGGTGGCAGCGAGTGGCGGACGGTGTGGAAGGTTGTCCTGCCGACCGCCGCCTCCGGCCTGGTCACGTCGGTCATCCTGGGCGTGGCCCGGGCCATCGGCGAGACCGCCCCCCTGATCATGACCGCGTTCGGGGCGTACGTAGTGAACGCCAACCCGTTCAGCGGCGCGCAGGCGGCGCTGCCTCTCTACATCTACCACCTGATCACCGAGAGCTCGGCCAAGGCCGTGCAGGAGCGCGCGTGGGCGGCATCCCTGGTGCTGATGCTGATGGTGTTGTCGCTGTTCGCCCTGGCGCGTCTGATCGGACGCCGCGCGGGCCGGTCCGCGCCCGTGCCGTCCGTGATCCCTGGGCCGCGCGAGGAAGGAGCCTGATGAGCATCACCGAGCCGCTGCACGCCGTCGACGGCGACTGGACACCGCCCCCGGCGGACGACTTCGTGGCCGAGAACGTGAGCGCCTGGTTCGGCACTCACCTGGTGCTCGAGGACGTCTCCCTGCGCATGCAGGCCAATCAGGTGACGGCCCTGATCGGCCCGTCCGGGTGCGGCAAGTCAACGTTCCTGCGCATCCTCAACCGGATGCACGAGCTGGTGCCGGGCGCGGCGCTGGCCGGATCGGTGTACCTCGACGGGGTGGACGTGTACCAGCCCGGGCAGCGGCCGATGCTGGTGCGCAAGCGGGTCGGCATGGTGTTCCAGAAGCCCAACCCCTTCCCGGCCATGTCGATCTACCAGAACGTGGTCTCAGGCCTGGCGCTGTCCGGCAAGCGCGTGCGCCGGGCGGATGACCTGGTCGAGGAATGCCTGACCCGAGCCGGCTTGTGGACCGAGGTGCGAAACCGCCTGAACGCTCCCGGCGGCGCGCTGTCCGGCGGCCAGCAGCAGCGCCTGTGCATCGCCCGCGCGCTGGCGGTGCGGCCGGAGGTGCTGCTGATGGACGAGCCCTGCTCGGCCCTCGACCCCACGTCCACCCGCCGCATCGAGGAGACGGTGCTGGAGCTGGCGCCGACGGTGACCATCGTCATCGTCACCCACAACATGCAGCAGGCCCAGCGGGTGTCGTCCAGCTGCGCCTTCTTCCTGGCCGGTGAGGCCGAGCCGGGGCGGATCGTGGAGACCGGCCCCACGGAGCAGCTGTTCGAGGACCCGCACGATCCCCGCACCTCCGACTACGTGCACGGGCGGTTCGGGTGAGGCGACGGCTCACCCTGCTGGCGCTGGCCGTCTCGCTGCTCGGCCTGCTCCCGGTCTCCGGAGCACAGGCGTCGGGGCCGACCATCACCGGCGCCGGCTCCACATGGGTGTCGATCGCGCTCGACCAGTGGCGGGCGGACGCCGCCCGGCTGGGCCTGTCGATCAACTACCAGGCGGTCGGCTCGACGGCTGGGCGCCAGTTCTACATCGTGAACCAGGTCGACTTCGCCGCGTCGGAGATCCCCTTCCTGCCTACCGAGGTGGCGCAGCTGAGGGGTGAGCACAAGTCCTACCAGTACCTGCCCGACGTGGCCGGCGGCACCGCGCTGATGTACAACCTGCGCGATGCGGCCGGGCACCAGGTGAAGACCCTCCAGCTGTCGGCGCCCACCATCGCCGGCATCTTCACCGGCAAGATCACCAACTGGGACGACCCCGCGATCCGGCGTGACAACCCCGGCCTGCATCTGCCCAACGAGAAGCTGACGCCGGTCATCCGCTCGGACGGCTCGGGCACCTCCGCCAAGCTGGCCGACTACCTCGACCACGAGGCGCACAGCATCTGGGCGCCTTTCGCCAGCGCGTACAAGGTGACGATGCCCTTGCAGTTCTGGCCGAACTTCCCCGGATCGGTGGCGGTGCGGCTGTCGGATGGGGTGGCCAACTTCATCTCCAACTCATCCACCGGGCAGGGCTCGATCGGCTACGTGGAGGCTGGCTACGTGTACGAGCACTCGATGACGCCCGTGTACATCAAGAACCGCAGCGGCCACTACGCGTCCCCGTCGGCGGTCAACGTGGAGACGGCGCTCAAGCACGTCAGCCTCAACCGCGACCTGACCCAGAACCTGTTGGGCGCGTACAACGCGCCCGAGGCCAACGCGTATCCGCTGGCCAGCTACAGCTACCTGATCACCCAGACCACCGGCTTCGACCGCGCCAAGGGCGCCGTGCTCGGCAAGTGGATCATCTATATCGCCTGCGCGGGCCAGAAGGAGGCTGTGCCGCTGGGCTACGCGCCGCTGACGCCGAACCTGGTCAAGGACGTGTTCAACGCGGTTCGGCGCATCCCCGGCGCTCCCAAGCCGCCGCCGCTGACCGCGTCGGCGTGCCCCAACCCGACGATCACCGGGCAGTCGATCTCGGGCGGGCCCGGCTCGCAGGGCGGCACCCGCAGCGGGAGCGGCTCAGGACAGAGCACGCATACCGGCTCGGGGACGGGCCCGAAGACGAGCCAACGCTCCACCCATCACCACCGCAAGACGTCCCACAAGCACAGCACCACGGCGACGCAGCCGGTGGCCGCGCCCTCGCCGGCCGGCGGCCCCAAGACGATCACGGTGGCGCTGCTCTCAGCGCCCGAGCGGACGCAGGCCAAGCAGGCGGGAGCAGCGCTGCTGGACGCCGCCCGCGCCCCGTCGCAGACGATGCTGTACGTGCTGGGCGGACTGCTGGTGCTGGCCGCGCTGGCGCCGCTGGGCGTGATCGGGCGCAAGCGCCGGCGCCGGGAGGCGGCGCAGTGACCCGCAAGGGAGGCCTCCGTCTGGCGGTAGCCGTGCTGGTGGCGGGGACCGTCATCGGCACCGGCTCCAGTGCAGTCGCCGGCCGGCTGACGGTGCGCGACGCTGTGTACGGCGGCCACACGATGTCCGTCGCCCCCCGGGCCGGTCTGGGGGACAACCAGTTCGTGCGCATCCGCTGGAGTGGATTCGTCGCGGGAGCTCCCGTCTTCTTCCGCCAGTGCACCGCGCATCCCACGAACGTCGCGCGCGACTGCACCGCCCTCTACTCCGACACGGGGTTCACCAACAGCGACGGCAGCGGAGAGCTGTACGAGCAGGTGTTCCGGGGCAGCGTACGCAGCCAGTCGGGCAAGCATTTCACCTGCGACGCGAAGACCCCGTGCAGCATTGGAGTGTTCGCCAACGCGAGCCTGACCGCCGGCTCGCGAACGACGATCTCGTTCGGGCCCAGCCAGAGCAGCTGCCCGCAGTCGACCGGCACGCCGATCGGCGGGGACGGCGCCGACGAGGCGGGCTTCGCCTTCTTCCACTGGGGGCTCGTCACGTGCAAGCCGCCGCTTCGGCTGAACGTCAGCTACATCCCAGCCAACTCGGAGGACGGCGGCGAGAACTTCGCCCACGGGTTCAGCCAGTTCGCAGTCACCGGCATGCCGCTGAGCAGCGTGGCCCAGTCCCAGCTGCGGCACCGCCACGTCGCCTTCCGCTATGCGCCGGTCACGGCATCGGGCCTGGTGCTGGCCTACAAGATCTTCGACCAGAACCAGGCGCAGGCAGCGCCGGGCGCGCAGGTCACCAACCTCAAGCTGACGCCGGCGCTGGTGGCCCAGATCTTCACCGGCCAGCTCACCAACTGGCAGACCGACCCGACGGTCACGGCGCTCAACCCGGGGCACAAGTTCCCGCCGACGGTGCGGCCGCTGGTGCGCGGCGACCACTCCGAGGCGAACCTCCTGTTCACCGGCTGGCTGACGGCGACCGCCGGCAGCGCTCTGCCCAGCGACTGGCCGGGCGCCGGCGACACGTACCCGATCAAGTACGTGACCCAGAACGGGGCCATCGTCGGTGGCGCCAACCTGGCGGATGCCCTGGCCGACCCGAACTCGGCCCAGAACTCCAACGACTACTACAGCATCGGCTACATCGGCTACATCGACTCCAGCGAGGCCGCCTACTACGGGCTGCCCGTGGCCAAGATCGAGAACGCCGCCGGCCAGTTCGTGACCGCCACGCCCGCGTCGGTGGACGCGGCGATCACCCACATCAAGGCCGGCGCGGGCGGGGCACCGGGGCTGCCCACCTACACCAGCAAGGATCCCAAGGCGTATCCGATGCCCGTCGTGACCTATGCCACCACGCCCACCAGCGGTGTCGAGGCCGGCGTCGGCGCCACGCTGGCCCGGTTTCTGCACTACGCGCTGACCGCAGGCCAGCACTCGCTGCCGGCCGGCTACGTGCCGCTGCCTCACGCACTGGAGGCTCGCGGCCTGGCCGCGGTTGGAGCCATCCCAGGCGCGCCCCCGGGCAGCGGCTCCCCGCAGGGCGGCAACACTGGTGGCGGCACGCCGCTGCCCTCCGGTTCCGGCCTGCCCGGCGGCAGCAGCTTCCCCGGCGGCGGTTCCGCCGGAACGCCGCCGCCTCCCGCCTCCGGCAGCGGCAATCCCGGCCAGAAGACCACACCCCAAGGGGCCGGCGGCGGACACCGCTCCGCCGGCGTCATGCCGACGCTGGAGGCCACAGCGGGGCGGCTGATGGTGCCTGGGCTGGTCGCCCTCAGCCTGCTGGCCCTGGCCGGCGGGATCGCGCTCGAGCTGGCCGGTCCTGAGCGCAGGGCACGCGCGCGTGCGCTTCTGCGCCGTGCCACATCGGTCCGGCGGCTGCGGAGCGCAGGACCGTGAGCGCACCCAGCACAACCTCCAGCCCGGCGCGCGCGGCCGGATACCAGCCCCCGTCTCCGGCTGCGTCCGCCCGCGAGGCAGCACATCCTGCGGCGCGCTGGCAGGCCACGGGTGCGCGCCGGCTGATCGCGCGGGGGCTGATCGGGCTCGGGCTCCTGGTGCTCCTGTTCCTGGGCTACGAGTACGCCGTGTCCGGCGTGGTGCAGGGACAGCGCCAGGCCGCCCTGCTTCACGAGCTCCGCGGGCGGTTCGCCACTCCGGGCTTCGACTCTCCCGACAAGCCCATTCCGTCTGGTCCGATCGCGCTGCTCGAGATCCCGCGGCTCGGCCTGCACCAGGTCGTCGTGCAGGGCAGCTCGCCCACGGATTTGCAGCAGGCGCCAGGGCACTACCCCGCCAGCCCACTGCCCGGCGAGTACGGAAACTCGGTCATCCTCGGCCACCGCACGGTGGACGGGGCGCCGTTCTCCCAGCTGTACACACTTCGCCGCGGCGATGAGGTAGTCACCGTCACAGGCCAGGGCAGGTTCGTGTACCGCATCGTGAAGGTGGGCCCCGTTGACACCGGAAGGGCCGACCCGATCGGCCCTGTGGCCGGCAGCCGGCTGACCCTGCTCACGTCTCAGAAGGCAACGTCGTCCGACCGCCTGGAGGTCGTGGCCAAGCTCGAGGGCCGCCCGGTGGCCGTGCCACTGCGCGCGCCGGTGACCGCCGCTCCGAACGAGCTCGGCACATCGGGCGACCTGGTTGCCCTATTCGAGGCCATCGGCTGGGCGCAGGTGCTGCTGATCGTCGTCGTGCTGGGGGTGCTGGCATTCCGGCGCTGGCCCGCCCGCGCCGCCTACCTGGTGACGGTGCCGCCGGTGCTGATGCTGCTGCTCCTGATCTTCCAGAGCCTCGACCGCATGCTGCCGGGGACGCTGTGAGCAGCCGTGCCATCGTCGCGGTGGCCGTGCTCGCCGCCGCCGTGGCCTCGGGCTGCGGCGCCAGCAGCTCGGCCGCGCCCGGTCCGCCGGCGGCGAGCTCCACCACCGCACAGCCTGCCAGGAAGACGATCGACCCCAACTTCGATTTCGGCCAGACGGTGCTGATCACGCCTGCCGGCATCCGCCCGAAGTGGCTCGTGTCGCTGGTCGGAAAGCCCATTGTGTGGCACAACGACTCGCACCGGGTTGTGACGGTCGTGTTCGACCACCAGTCCGTCCACTCGCCTCCGATCCCGCCCGGCGGCACGTTCACGTACCGCCCGCCCACCGCCATCAGCATCTCGTACCACTCGGGTGGCCATCACCGACTGCACGGGATGGTGCAGGTCACCCCGGCCAGCCAGTGAGACGGCTCCCCGCACTTCTGCTGGCTCTCGCAGCCTCGGCGGCGTGCCTGCCGGCGGCGGCGCAGGCCGGGTCATCGTCGGTGGCGACGCTGGACGCGCAGATCCACTCCACGTCGGCGCAGGTGACCAGCCTGCAGGCTGAGCTGGCGGTACTGTCGAGTCGCCTCACCCGCGCTGAGGACCGCGTGGCCCGGCTGGAGTCCCGGGTGCGCTGGACCGACCGGTCGCTGGCGCGTGCACAGCCGGTCACCCTGGGGCTGCGGGCGGCGGTGCTTCGCCGGGACGCGCAGCACCGCCGGCTCAGCTCCGCCGAGTCGGCGTTGCGGGCGGTCGAGGCCGACGCCGCGGCCCACCCGGTGTTGCCTCTGCTGGTGGGCGCCGAGCAGCAGCTGCAGCGGCTGACGGCCGCCAGGCGGCGGGCGCTGACGGCGCTGGCAACGCCGATCCCTCCGGCGGCTGCGGGTGGCAACCAGACGGTCTCCCGCGGGGCGTGGGCCGTCTCGCTGCTGGACGCGCTCGGCGCTCCCCGCTGCCAGAGCAATCTGACCGCGGTCGTGTCCTGGGAGACGGCCGAGAATACCGGCGCGGCCTGGAATCCGCTGGCCACCACGCTGACCGCTCCCGGCTCCGGGCGCTACAACCATGCGGGTGTGCGCGACTTCCCGAGCCAGGCGGAGGGCATCGCCGCGACCGTCGACACGCTGCGGCTGGGGTACTACGACCACGGCTACGGGTGGATCGTGTACCGGCTGTCGCAGTGCGCACCCTCCATCGTCACGGTGCGCGCCGTCAACGCCTCCGACTGGTGCGCCGGATGCGCCGGGGGCAGCTACGTCACCTCGATGCTGCCCGTGGTCGAGGCGGACTACACCGACCACGCGCTGCTGCCGGTGACGCCGGCCGAGCGGTGAGCGGGCTGACGGTGGACGACACCGGCCGGCGGCGCCTCGAACACCCGCAGCTGGCGAGCGCCGCGCTGGGCACAGGCCTGGCGCTGCTGCTGTGGCGAGGGGGCATCGACCCGGCCGCCCAGTGGCTGTTCGTGGCCGCCGCCGCCGTGGCGGTCGCTGCCTCGTGGCCGCAGCTGCGTCCGGGCGATCCGATCGTGATCGCGCTGGGCGTGATCGCGGCCTGGAATGTCGTTGCCTATGCAGCCAACCCAGGGCCTTCGCTGAGACCGGCACTCGTGGCCCTCGCCGTGGCGGGATACGCCGCCGTGGTGCGGGGCGCCGCACCGGCGGATCGCGACCGGGCACTGGCCGGGGTGGCCGCCCTCGCGGCGACCAGCGCCGTGGCCGGCCTCGTCGCCGTGGCGCTCCAGCGGCCGCCGGCCGCTGAGCGGATCGACGGCGTGTGGAGGGCCGGGGGGACGCTGGAGTACCCGCCGGCGCTGGCCGTGCTGTGCGTGAGCGGGCTGGCTGCGCTGCTGGCACTCGACTCGACGCGGGCCATCAGCCGCAGCCTCACGGTCGGGCTGGCGACGGTCATGCTGGCCGCCCTTGCCCTCACCTACGACCGCGCAGGCCTCGCCCTGGCGGGCGGGTTGGCGATCCTGTGGACAGGTCGTCTGATGCCGTCGCGGCGGATGGTGATCGTCGTCGCGGGGGCTGTGGGAGCGGCCCTGCTGGTGGCGGTGATGGCCGCGCCGGCGAGCGCGCTCCAGCGGCTGGTGCTGCACGATCCGCTGGCCGGCCGGTGGTCGGTGTGGAGCCTCGGCTGGGACGCCCTGCGCGCCCGTCCGTGGACGGGCCTGGGGCCGGGCGAGTTCGCACGCGTGTACCAGCTCACCGGCGAGCCGCGCGGGATCTCGCTCGCCCACAACCTCGTCGTGCAACAGGCGGTGGAGGCGGGCGCCGTGGCCGGACTGGCAGCCGTCGTGGTTCTGCTGTGCGGTGCGGGGCGCGGTCTGCGCGCACTCACCTCACGCGATCCCACGCGGCTGGCCTTCGCGTGTATCGCGATCACCGTGCTGATCTCCAGCACGTACGACTTCACGTGGTCGTACCCACCGCTGGCGCTGCTGGCGGTTGTGGCCATGGCCGCGTGCTCAGGGCGTGAACGTGCGGTGGTAGGCGGCGCCCGACAGAAAGGCTCGCTGGGCGGTACCGTCGATGATGGAGTCGAAGCGCAGCCGCTCGGGCGACCAGGTCTGCTCGCCGACCCGGAACTCGCCGTTTCCCAGCGGGGCCAGCGGATACCGCTCGGAATACCCGCAGTCCGAGCCGAACACCAGCCCGCCGTCGCGAGCCGCGACCCGGAAGTTCGGCAGCCAGGGGTTGTGCGACCGGTAGTGGCCGATCAGCGATGAGTCGGCGGCGGACGCCGTGCCGTCGTCCTCCAGCGGCTGCTCCACCGGCCACGAAAACGGCTCCGGCTGCTCACCGCGGGCAATGGCGAGCGCGCCGTCGACCAGCGCCCGAGCGCCGCTCAGCCCGTTCACGCAGGCCACCGCCCCCAGGCCCGACCGCTCGTCCGCCCACATCATGGCCTGGAAGCCGATCATGCTGCCGGTGTGCCCGAAGCCGCCCTCGGCCACGATCAGGCCGTAGCCGTAGTGCCTGCCGTCCTCCTCATCGAGCGCCAGGCGCTCGCGCATGGCCGGGACGTCGCCGCGCCACAGCGCCCGCAGCCACGCGGCCAGGTCGGCAATGGAGCTGCAGATGCACCCGTCCGCCTCGGCGCTCTCGATCCAGGTGGCGGGCACCAGCCCGTGCTCGGGCCGCCACGGCCGGTCGTCGTACAGCGCGGTGTGTCCCTCGGGCAGCCGGCTGCGGGTCTCGTGCACGATGCGCGGAGTCGAGTCGCGCATGGACAGTCGATCCAGAAGCTCGCTCTGCACCAGCGACGGGTAGGACGTTCCCGTGACCCGCTCCAGCACGAGTCCCATCGCCCGGTAGCCGACGTTGGAGTACCAGTAGTGCTCGCCCGGCGCGTACGCCGCGTCGGTCGACGCCAGCTCGACCACGTCGTACGTCGACGCGGTCGCGATCTCGGAACCGCAGATCAGGCCCGCCGTATGCGTCAGCAGGTGGTGCGGCGTGATCGGCGCGTACTCCGACCGCACCGAGAACCACGGCAGATACCCGGTCACGGGTGCGTGCAGGTCGAGCTCGCCGCGGGCGGCCAGATCGAGCGCCAGCGCCGCGGTGAACGACTTGCCGATCGACCCGGTCTGCCACAGCGCATCGCCGGCGGCGTCCCCGTACGTGCGGGAGAACAGGGTGGAGTCCCGGTCGGTCACGGCCACAGCCGCCGCCGGGGTGACGCCGCAGCCAAGCACCTCTGCCACCAGTCGGTCGATGCCGTCCGCGATCCGCGCGATGTCGGTCACGCGTTCAGCCTACCCAGCACGAGCCCCTGCAGGACGTGCTCAGGCCTGGGAGCATGACGTATGGCTGCAGGCTGGATTCCGCAGCAGTTCGACGATCGCCGCCAGGCCGGCACGATCCTCGCCGGCCACCTGGCCGCCGACCTCCCCGGCGACGGGGTGGTGATCGGCCTCGCCCGCGGGGGCGTGGTGGTTGCCGCCGAGGTTGCGCGGACGCTCGGCTGGCCGCTGGACGCGCTGGCCGTGCGCAAGGTCGGCCACCCTCTGCAGCCGGAATACGCGATCGGGGCGGTCACCCCGGGCGGCGGCACCATGCTGCGACAGGATGTCGGACTGAGCGAGGAGCAGCTCGCCCAGGCGCTGGCCGCAGCGCGAGAGGGCGCGGAACAGCTCGACCGGCGGCTGCACGAGCGCCGCCCTGCACGGCCGGTGGCCGGGCACACGTGCCTGCTGGTTGACGACGGGCTGGCCACCGGCGCCACCATGATCGCGGCCGCCCGCTGGGCACGGGAGGCGGGCGCAGGCCGGGTGGTGATCGCCGTGCCGGTCGGCCCGCCGGAAACGCTCGACCTCCTGCGCCGCGAGGC
>JBQCGJ010000043.1:0-3168 GCA_051955775.1 Gaiellales bacterium
TGGCCGCTTCCACAGGCATGCTCTTGACCTTGGATTGTGAAGTGCCGGTGCCTGCCCGACAGCTGCACCACCAGGCCCGTCATACGGGCTATGGAAAATGACACGAATCCACTATGAGAGAAGTCTCCCCCGCTTCCCGGCACTTGTCGCTATTGTCTCGCCGCCGAGCGGCTCGCTGCAGAACGGTTCGCGGTAATCGCGATATTCGCCGGGGCGGCCGTTGGCGCGCTGCTCGTGCTGCAGGTCGGGATCGCAGCAGCACTTGGACTGGCCACGGGGCTGCTGGCCATGATGACCGCGGGCGCTGCCTTCGCCGCCCGGCGACCGGGGCCGTGGCAGGCGAGCACGAGCCGCGGGAGGGCGGGAACCTAGCTCCGTTCGGCCCAAAATTCGGCGATCACCTCACCTATTACCTGGCTGGTGCCCACCGCGTCGCAGGTGACCCGGGTCCACTTGCCTGGCGGCGCTCGGCCTGGGCGGCGCGGCGACTATTCCTGCCACCACCCGCCACCGGCGGACACGCCGTGGCGTTCCTCGAGCCCGGGAACCAGGTCCGGACGATAAGTGATCCCGTATGGCCGGGCCAGCTCGGCGATCGCCAAGCTGGTCGCCCCGCCAGCGACCGTCAGGTCGGTGAACCGGCGGAAGAACTCCTCGATCTCGGCACCGGGCGAACTCACCTCGATCATCCTGGCTGGCTCCGTACTGGCGTTCCATAGGGCATGGACGACGCCGCGCGGGCGCAGGACGCAGCTGCCGACGGGGGCGATAAACTCCTCGTCTCCCACCAGGACGCCGAGCGTGCCTGCCGTGACGACGCTGACCTGATCCTGGTGGGCGTGAGTGTGCGGGACCACGAGGACGCCCGGGGGGACCGGCTGCTCATGCAGCTCATACGTTCCTCCGCTGAAGGCGGCCGGGACCAGGAGGTCCACGGGTAGCGCGCCCATGCGGATCGGCGCTCCCTCGCCCGGCAGGACGAGGGTACCTCTGGTCACGTCGCGGATCTCGGTCATGTGAAGCCTCTCCCCGGCTAGAAGGGACTACGGAGGCTGCCGCCGTCGACGCCGTAGACGGAGTTGGTCACGAACGAGGCACGGTCGGAGGCCAGGAACGCGATGACGCTGGCGACCTCCTCCGACCTGCCGATGCGGCCTAGCGGCAGGCGCCTGACGGCCAGCTCGCGGTCGATGGCATCCATGGGGGACAGCCCGTAGGCCCGGGCGAGATGCTCGGCGATGCCTCCCGGGTCGAGCCACATGTCGGTCAGGATGGGGCCGGGAGCGACCGCGTTCACACGGACGTACGGTCCCCATTTGGTGGCCAGCGCGTTCATCAGGACCAGCAGCCCCGCCTTGCTCACGGCGTAGTGCACCGGATTGGGTTCCGGCTGGCGTGCGAGATCCGAGGCGGTGATAACGACGGCTCCGCCCCGGCGCTCGTACATCCGCGGCACGATGGCCTGTGTCAGCCGGACGGTGGCCATGAGGTTCAGCTCCAGCATCTCGCGCCAGTCCCGATCGGTGAGATCCGTCAGGTCCTTCCAGGCGCACATGCCGGCGTTACTGACCAGGACATCGATCGGCCCGACGGCCGCGACGTCCCGGAGCGCTGCCTCGACGCCCGCGCTGGTGGACAGGTCTGCCGTGACCGCGACGTGTGCCTGTCCGTTCTTCGCCGGCTGTAGGCAGCTGGCCGTCTTGGCCAGCCCCTCGGCGTCGATGTCCATCAGCACGATTCGTGCGCCTTCCGCTGACATCGTGGAGGCCGTCGCCGCGCCGATTCCTCCCGCCGCGCCGGTGATGAGGACGGTCTTGCCGTCCAGGTGCAGGTCCATCAGTACCTCACCGCCAGGGTGACGAGCCGGAGCGGCTCGTCGTCGCTGGGGTTGCGGACCGTGACCGGGGAGACCGCGCCGACGGCGAGCCCTGGCCCCCACTTGTGCCACTCGTCGCCGAGCAGCACCTCGGCTGGTCCGGACGTGGTCAGCAGGAGCTGGGCCGTGTGCGGGCGCGGGCGGTGCGAGCCGATGGTGGTCTGGGGCGGCACCTCTACTTGGGTGAAGGTGCCCCACGCCCCGCTGAGGTGCCGGCTCAGGTCCACAGAGGCGACCACAAGGTCGTCGCCCTCGTGGCCCCAGTAGCCGAGCGCGTCGGTCTCCCGTTCGTTCAGGGCGAAGTGTTCCGGCACGCCCACCGGGCCTGAGCCGGGTCCGGGACTCATCTCCACGACCAGGAACGCCATCGAGTCCCATGCGGCGTCGTCCACGCCGATCGAGTGGTACGTGCCAATCGGACAGGTGATCAGGTCGCCGGCGTTGACAGCGAATTCCTCTCCGTTCACGTGCATCCACGCGGCGCCCTCGATGATGTAGTAGATCTCCTCGCGCCGGTCGTGCAGGTGGTGACCGCACGACACGCCGGGCCGCAGCCGCACGTACTCGATGGGGCCGTCCCATCCTCCGGCGAGGTGGAACGGGGAGAACAGTTGCATCCACTCGGTCACGCCGGTCCCGCCCACCATATGGTGGACGCTGGATAGCTCGCCGATGTGGTTGACGATGTCGCCGTACTGGTCGGCCGACGGGATCTGCCGGGCGCGCGCTCCGGCCGGTGCTGCTAGGGCGGTCATTTCGCGGTCTCCTTGTGGCTGAGACGGGTCTGGATACCTGTAATCACGACGTCCTCCGGGACCTGGGTGATGATGCCGCCCCCGGAGCGGTGCGGCCTCCCGAGGCCGTCCAGCAGCACCATGTCGATATATCCGCGGCGCGGAGGGAGATAGCCCCGCTTGTTGTCCTTCCGGATCGTCTCCATGAGGGCGGGTACGGTCAGGCCGGGCGGGAACATGGTCGGCGCGCCGTTCCGCTCCAGCAGGTGCAGGTGCGCGGCTTCGACGGCCTGGTCCAGGTGGCCGAGCAGGGTGGCTATCCTGGCGGCCACCAGGCCCCCGACGCCGATAGCCAGCCCGTGGGGCATGCTTCCGCTGACGTGCTCGGCGGCGTGGCCTACCGTGTGCCCATACTCCAGCGCCAGCGCGGGGCCCTTCTCGTAGGGATCCGCCCCCATCACTCGCTGCTTGGCGGCGACGCACATCTCGATGAACCAAGCGAGCTCCGGCAGGCTGTACGTCGCGTCCGCGCGTAGCCTGCGGGACATCTCGTCATAG